>NZ_JAGIQE010000004.1:0-371834 GCF_017815075.1 Burkholderia sp. AcTa6-5
TCCTGTCGGCGTTCCCGAGCGCCGCGCTCACCGGCCAGTCGTTCGTCGTCAGCCACGGCTGGTTCATGCAGTAACGCCGGCGTTTCCCCGACGGTAGGCGACTTCCGCGCCACCGCCCTTCTCGAGATGGCGTGCCGTCGATCGACGTCACGCCATCCATCACCGCCGTCCACGGCGGGATTTCTCGGAGCAACTGATGAAACCGCACGCGCGTACAGAAAAGCAGGCCGTCGATGCGGCGGACCTGCGCCACGAAGCCGGCGCGCCGGCCGCTGCGCGGTCGCTGCCGTACGAAACGATCGCGCTCGTCCTGCAGGGCGGCGGCGCGCTCGGCGCGTATCAGGCCGGCGTATTCGAAGGGCTGCATGAAGCAGGCATTCCGCTCGACTGGATCGCGGGCATCTCGATCGGCGCGCTCAACACCGCGCTGATCGCCGGCAATGCGCCCGAGCATCGCGTCGAGCGCCTGCGCGAATTCTGGGAAACGATCTGCCAGCCGGCGTTCTTCCCGACGATTCCGGCCGCGTTCGAATTCGCGCTGTTCAACAGCATCGATCAGATCCGCACGTTCTTCACCGCGTCGCAGGCCGCCAGCGCGATGATGCAGGGCCAGCAGGGCTTTTTCGTGCCGCGCTTTCCGCCGCCGCTGCCGGGCGTGTCCGACCATCCGGAAAAAATCAGCTGGTACGACACGTCGGCGCTCCGCACGACGCTGCTGAAACTGTGCGATTTCGACCGGATCAATTCGGGCGAGACGCGCGTGTCGGTCGGCGCGGTCAACGTCGGTACCGGCAACTTCGTGTACTTCGACAATTCGCGCATCCGTCTCGAGCCCGAGCATTTCATGGCGTCCGGTGCGTTGCCGCCCGCGTTCCCGCCCGTCGAGATCGACGGCGAGTACTACTGGGACGGCGGCGTCGTGTCGAACACGCCGCTGATGGAAGTGCTGCGCGCCCGCCCGCGCAGCGACACGCTCGCGTTCCAGGTCGATCTGTGGAGCGCGCGCGGGCCGCTGCCGCGCACGATGGCCGACGTCGCCGAGCGCACGAAGGACGTACAGTATTCGAGCCGCACGCGTTTCGTCACCGACACGCTGCAGCGCGAACAGCGCTACCGCAACGTGTTGCGCCACGTGCTCGAACAGGTGCCGGAAGAACAGCGCAAGAACGATCCGTGGTGCATCGAGGCCGAAGCGATGTCGAGCGGCAAGAAGTACAACATCCAGCACCTGATCTATCAGCAGAAAGCGTACGAGCATCACTACAAGGACTATCAGTTCGGTCTGTCGACGATGCGCGACCACTGGTCCGCGGGTCTCGACGACATCCGCAAGACGCTCGCGGTGAAGGACGGCCTCGCGCTGCCCGTCAACGACGCGGGCTTCGTCACGCACGACATTCACCGCCGCCGGTAATGCCGTGTGCCACGGGCCGGCGCGCCGCCTGCGCCGGCCCGTCCTCCTTTCCGATTCGACATGCCGATTTTCATTGCGCTGCTCGCGCTCATCGCCCTGGGCTGGGGCGCCGTTCACCTGTTTCACGTCATCGCCGCGCAGTTCGGCCCGCCGGTCGCGATCGCGGCCGCCGTGCTGGCCGCCGCGCTCCTGATCACGCTGATCGCGTGGTGGCTGAAGCGCCGTCGCGACATCGCACCGAACACGAAGGAAGAAGGCTGGACGCATATCGTGCATCGCGCGTGGGGCGAGTTGCGCGTGTCCGCGACGCAAGGGCTGCTGTGGCTGTCGCATGACGGCGCGGACGGCCGCTATACGCTGTCGCAGCTCGACGGCTGCGAGGCCGCGCCGATCGACGGCCGCTGGCATCTCGTCGTGCGCGTGCGCGACGCCGTGCGCGGCGAATGGAAGCTGCCGATGATGGACAAGCGCGATGCGCAGCGCTGGGCGCGCGTGCTCACGCTCGCGAAGGACAACCGGCTCTGAACGCGCGTTGGGCCGCACGGCTCGCGCGCGTCAGCCGCACGACGGACGCTATCGCGCGCGGAGCGCCCGCAGCGCATCGAGCACGTGCTGCGTCGCCCGTTCGACCGGGCCGGCTCGATGCGCAATCCCCAATTCACGCCACAACGCCGGGCGTAGCGGCCGCATCACGATGCGCGCATCCGGCAGCGGCGCGCCCGCCTCATGCGGCAGCAGCGTCGCGCCGTATCCTGCGGCGACCAGGCTCTTGATCGCGTCGTTGTAGTTGAGTTCGATCCGCGGCTCGGGCCGGTGGCCGCCGAGCGCGAACCATTCGGTCGTGAGCCGCGACAGGCGCGTCGTCGCATCGTTGAGAATCAGCGGCCGCTCGGCCAGATACGCGGACGTCACACGCGCCGGAAGCGGCCAGTCCGCGGGCAGGAAGGCCATCACCGGATCGCGACGCCACGGGTGGATCGACAGCCCCGCGACCGGCGCTTGCGGCAGCGCGACCAGCCCGACATCGAGCGTGCCTTGCGCAAGGCGCGCCAGCGTGTCCTGCGACGTGAGCACCGCGATCTGCACGTCGATATCCGGATGCTGCGCGCGCAATCCGGCCACCGCCTGCGGCAACAGGTGCGCGATCGCGCCGGTCGATGCGCCGAGGCGGACGCGCCCGGTCAACCCCTGCACCTGTCGCTGCACGTCGTCCAGCGTGGATTCGACTTCCGCCAGCAGACGCCGCGCCCGCTCCACCAGCACTTCGCCGATCACCGAAGGACGCACGTTGCCGCGCGTGCGGGACAGCAGCGGCGCGCCGATGCGGCTTTCCAGCTCGGCGACATGCAGGCTGACGGTCGGCGGCGCGAGATGAAGCCATTGCGCCGCCGCCACGAAGGATCCGTGGTCAGCGATCGCGACCAGCGTACGCAGGCGGTCCAGACTGATCTCGCGCATCACACACCTCTCGTTCAGAAAAGCTGAATCAGACGGTCAGCAAATTCAACTTTTCCTATTCTAGGCGTTCGGTGGACGATACGGTTTCCCCCGACGACCGAACGCGACGCACACGACCATCATGAGCTTCCCCACTGTCTTCATCGACGGCGACCAGGGCACGACCGGGTTGCAGATTCACGCGCGTCTGCGCGAGCGCACCGACCTGCGGCTGCTCACGCTTCCCGCCGCCGAACGCAAGGACGCGGCCCGCCGCGCCGACGCACTCAACGCGTGCGATATCGCGATCCTGTGCCTGCCCGATGCGGCCGCACGCGAAGCGGTCGGCTTCATCCGGAACCCGGCGGTACGCGTAATCGACGCGAGTTCGGCCCATCGCACGCAGCCCGACTGGGTCTACGGCTTTCCCGAGATGGCCGACGGACAAGCGCAACACATCGCGCAGGCGAAGCGCGTGACCAATCCGGGCTGCTACCCGACGGGCGCGATCGGCCTGCTGCGCCCGCTGCTGCAGGCCGGGCTGCTGCCGCGCGACTACCCGGTGAGCATCCACGCGGTGTCCGGTTACTCGGGCGGCGGAAGGGCCGCCGTCGACGCGTTCGAATCGGACGACGCCGCCGCACACGCGTTGCCGCTGCAGGTCTACGGCCTCGCGCTCGAGCACAAGCACGTGCCCGAGATCCGGCAGCATGCGGGGCTCGCGCACCGTCCGTTCTTCGTGCCGGCCTACGGTGCCTATCGGCAAGGCATCGTGCTCACCATCCCGATCGAGCTGCGCCTGCTGCCGGCCGAGGTGACCGGTGAGCGGCTGCATGCGTGTCTTGCGCACCATTACGCGGACGCGCGTCACGTCGACGTGATGCCGCTCGCGGACACACGCGCGGCCACGCATCTCGATCCGCAAACGCTGAACGGCACCAACGACCTGCGGCTCGGCGTGTTCGTCAACGCAGACGGCGGCCAGGTGCTGCTGTCCGCCGTGTTCGACAATCTCGGCAAAGGGGCATCCGGCGCCGCCGTGCAGAATCTCGACTTGATGCTCGGTGCGCGACACGCGGCGTGACGCGCCCGCAGGCATCGTCGACGGTGCCTGCGCATGCCCCCCGTAAAAGCTCACCTTTAGCCGGTTTCAGGCCGTATCGTCACCCGCGGCGGCATTCAGGCCGGCCAGCGTCTCCACCAGAAAATCCACGCATACGCGCACCTTCGCCGACGCCGCGACGCGCTCCGGATACACGGCCCAGATGTTCGCGGGCTGGACCGCGTCCGGCAGCACGCGGCACAACGCACCGCGCTCGATCAGCGGCCCGGCTTCCCAGATCGAGCGCAGCACGATCCCGCGCCCGGCCAGCGCCCATTGCACGGCCACCTCGCCGTGGTTCGTCGACAGCGCGCCGCCGACCTTCACCGTCGCCGTTTCGCCGCGCACGGTCAGCCGCCATACGCCGAACGGATGATCGCGCTCCTTGATCGCGAGACAGTCGTGCGACGCCAGATCCGCGAGCGAGCGCGGCGTCCCGCGGCGGGCGAGATAGTCGGGCGATGCGCACAGCACGCGATGGTTCGCGGCAAGGCGGCGCGCGATCAGGTGATCGGCGATGTCGTCGCCGATGCGCACGTCGAGGTCGTAGCCTTCGCCGGCCACATCGACGAGCCGGTCGAACAGATCGAGCCGCACGTTCAGTTGCGGATAGCGCGCGCTGAAGTCGAGCAACGCCGGCGCGACGACGTGCCGGCCGAAGCCGAAGCTGCTCGACATGCGCAGCGTGCCGCGCGGCACCGTGCGCGTGGTCGACACGTCCTCGACGAGATGATCGACGTCGTCCAGGATCTTTTCGGCGCGCGCGAACACGCGTTCGCCGGCTTCGGTGACCGTCATGCGGCGCGTCGAGCGATGCAGCAGGCGCGTGCCGAGCTGCGCCTCGAGCATCGCGACGCGCTTGCTGACATACGCGGGCGACACCGCGAGCTGCTCGGCGGCCACGCTGAAGCTCGCGAGGCGGACCACCAGGCTGAACACGCGCAGGTCGTCGAGGTTCGGCGATTTATTCACGATTCGTGGAAAGTCGATTAACTTTTGAGCGATTTTAATCCAGATGGAAATAAATAGAATGACGTGACGGGCCGTTGCCTTCCCGGCAGCCGGCCAACCAGACAAGGAGATTTGCATGACCGACAGGACTTACAGGATTGCCGTGATCCCCGGCGACGGCATCGGCCGCGAAGTGATGCCCGAGGGCCTGCGCGCGCTCGCCGCCGTGACCGCGCGCTTCGGCATCCGCTTCGACTTCGTCGAGATCGACTGGGCGAGCTGCGACTACTACGCGCAGCACGGCACGATGATGCCGGACGACTGGAAAGCGCAGCTGTCGGACATGGACGCGATCCTGTTCGGCGCGGTCGGCTGGCCGGCGACGGTGCCCGATCACATTTCGCTGTGGGGCTCGCTGCTGAAATTCCGCCGCGAATTCGACCAGTACATCAACCTGCGGCCCGCGCGCCTGTTCGACGGCGTGCCGTCGCCGCTCGCCGGCCGCCGCCCGGGCGACATCGATTTCATGATCGTGCGCGAGAACACCGAGGGTGAATATTCGTCGGTCGGCGGCACGATGTTCGAAGGCACCGAGCGCGAAGTCGTGATGCAGCAGTCGATCTTCACGCGGCACGGCACGGAGCGCGTGCTGAAATTCGCGTTCGAGCTCGCGCAGCGGCGCGCGAAGCGCGTCACCGTCGCGACCAAAAGCAACGGCATCGCGATCAGCATGCCGTGGTGGGATGCGCGCGCGGCCGAGATGGCCGAACGCTATCCGGAAATCGCGGTCGACAAGCAGCACATCGACATCCTGTGCGCGCGCTTCGTGCTGCAGCCGGACCGCTTCGACGTCGTCGTCGCGTCGAACCTGTTCGGCGACATCCTGTCGGATCTCGGGCCGGCCTGTACGGGCACGATCGGCATCGCGCCGTCGGCGAACCTGAACCCCGATCGCACGTTCCCGTCGCTGTTCGAACCGGTGCACGGTTCGGCGCCCGACATCGCGGGGCAATACATCGCGAATCCGGTCGCGATGATCTGGTCGGCGGCGATGATGCTCGATTTCCTCGGCAACGGCACGGGCCGCGAACGCGACGCGCACGATGCGATCGTCGCCGCGATCGAGGACGTGCTGCGCACGGGGCCGCGTACGCGCGATCTCGGCGGCAACGCGGGCACGCAGGAAGTGGGCGAGGCGATCGCCGCGCGGATCGCGGGCTGAGGGTCGAGGGTCGTGCCCGGCGCGCGCGCCGGGCGGCGCTTCGTGAATCGGTCTGCGGCGAGCGACGCACGATGCGGTCGCGCACGTGTGCGGACTCCGCCGATGCGTCGGCGTGAAGTCGAGCGGTGAGCAACAACGCATCGCAACGCGCACTGCTTGCGCGGTTTTTCATCGCAAGCCGAAAGATGATCCGATCGATGAGTTGCACGTGTCGCTCGCGCACACCGATCGTCAATGCACGATCGCTTCGACACGATCGGTGAAATGCATCGCACGGTGACGCACACCGCTGCACGTCGACGTATGCACCGCTTTACTCGTGCGATGTCGCGTCGACCTGTTCAACGCACACAGTTCGACGCGACATTTCACCTCGTCCCGAAAAATCTCACCTTCAGCGGAAGGCTCCCGAATTTCCTCACCATTGAACCTCCGCTGATGCGTTCGCCGCTCCTTCGAACGGGCGCGAGCATCACAGCCCGAGGTCGGACAGCCCCGGATGATCGTCCGGACGACGGCCGAGCGGCCAGTGATAAAGACGGTCCGCCTCGCGAATCGGCAGATCGTTGATGCTCGCGTGACGATGCGCCATCAGGCCGTTTTCGTCGAACTCCCAATTCTCGTTGCCGTACGAACGGAACCAGTTGCCGGCATCGTCATGCCACTCGTACGCAAAGCGCACCGCGATGCGATTGCCGTCGAACGCCCACAGCTCCTTGATCAGCCGGTAGTCGAGTTCGCGCGCCCACTTCCGCTGCAGCAGCGCGACGATCTCGTCGCGGCCCGTCACGAATTCCGCGCGGTTGCGCCAGCGGCTTTGCGGCGTATAGGCGAGCGACACGCGTTGCGGATCGCGCGTGTTCCACCCGTCCTCGGCGGCGCGCACTTTCTGGCGCGCCGTTTCAAGCGTGAAGGGCGGAACGGGCGGACGAACTTCGGTGGAAGCGGACATGGATTGCTCCTGTTCAGGGTTCTGGCTGCGAACGCACGCAGCCGGTTCGGATTCGCTGCGTCGGCTACCGCGATACGGTATCGAGCAGCAGTTCAGCCGTCGCGCGCGCATCGCGCGCGGCGTTTGCATCGCCACTGACGAGCGCCACGCCGATCGCGCCGTCGATCAGCACGAGCCACTGACGTGCGAGGCGTGCGAGCCCGCGGCGCGCGACGCCGGTTTCGTCGGCGTAGGCGTCGAAGCGCTCGCGCACGAATGCCAGCAGGCGTGCCTTGTGCATGCGGGCGACGACGCGCACCGGATCGTCGGCGTCGGATATCTCGCCCGACGCATTCAGGAACGCGCAGCCGTGAAAGTCGGGCTGCCCGAACCAGTCGCGCAGCACGTCGAACATGCCGAGCAGTTGCGCGCGCGGCGCGTGGCCGCGCGCCAGCGTGGCGTCGACGAACCAGCGCATCCAGCGCGCGTCGCGACGTTCGAGCGCGGCGACGACCAGCGCCTCTTTCGATTCGAAATGCGAATAAAAGCTCTTTCGCGCCGCGCCGGATCGCTTGACGATCGCATCGACGCCGGTCGCATGGATGCCGCCCGAATAGATCAGCGCTTCGGCCGCGTCGAGCAGCCGGTCGCGAACGCCCGGTTCGCCGGAGGAGTCGAGAGGTGTGTTCATCGGTTTACGGTAGAACGATCGTTCTCCGTCGTCAATACCCGGATGAAAAAAGCCCTGCCGGTGGGAGGGCTGAATCTCGCGCGAAGCGCCGGCTCGTCGCGCTGAGCCTTCAGCGCGATCCGCGCGGATTCGAGGGTGAACGGATCAAGTGGGGGTCGCGCACCGGTCGAGGCCGATCGCGCTTCGTCTCAGTGAGTCGCAGCGCTGCATGCGGCTCACGGTTGATGTTCCGGGTCGGTACGATGCCGCCTAAGGTTGCGGGCGAACGCTCGCGCGCCAAACGAAGCGGGGAAGTGCATGGAAGAGGAAAAACGAGCACCGAATAGCGTGACGGCGAGAAGCGAAGCGGCTGCCGATAGGTGAAGCGAATCTGCCATTGCACGTCACCTATGCGGGATCGTGCGACGATTCGGCGCGCGAACACCGCTCCCGAATAACCTCACCTCAAGCGTTGAATCACGCGTTTCGATGCACGACGGTGCGTGCGTGTGCAAACGAAAACGGGGCAGCCGGCCAACGTGCCGCGCCGCCCCGGCTCTGTCGCCCCCCGACTCAGACGGTCCAGTCGAGAATCACCTTGCCGCTTTCGCCGGACAGCATCGCGGCGAAGCCTTGCTCGTAATCGTCGGCCGCGAAGCGATGCGTGATGATCGGCGACAGGTCGAGGCCGCTCTGCAGCATCGCGACCATCTTGTACCAGGTCTCGAACATCTCGCGGCCGTAGATGCCCTTGATCTCGAGCCCCTTGAAGATCACCTGGTTCCAGTCGATCGCCGTCTGCGCGGGCGGGATGCCGAGCAGCGCAACCTTGCCGCCGTGGTTCATCGCCTCGAGCAGGCTCGTGAACGCGCTCGGCACGCCGGACATCTCGAGACCGACGTCGAAGCCTTCGGTCATGTGCAGGTCGGCCATCACGTCGCGCAGCGACTCGCGTGCGACGTTGACCGCGCGCGTCGCGCCCATCTTGCGCGCGAGCTCCAGCCGATAGTCGTTGATGTCGGTAATGACGACGTTGCGCGCGCCGACGTGCTTCGCGATCGCGACGGCCATGATGCCGATCGGGCCCGCGCCGGTGATCAGCACGTCTTCGCCGACGAGGTTGAACGACAGCGCCGTATGCGTCGCGTTGCCGAACGGATCGAAGATCGACGCGAGATCGTCGGAGATCTCCGGCGGAATCTTGAACGCGTTGAACGCCGGAATCGCCAGGTATTCGGCGAACGCGCCTTCGCGGTTCACGCCGACGCCCACCGTGTTGCGGCACAGATGCCGGCGCCCGGCGCGACAGTTGCGGCAGAAACCGCAGGTGATGTGCCCTTCGCCGGACACGCGATCGCCGATCGCGAAGCCGCGCACTTCCTGCCCCATCTCGACGATCTCGCCGACGTATTCGTGGCCGACGTGCATCGGCACCGGAATCGTCTTCTGCGCCCAGTCGTCCCACTTCCAGATATGGATGTCGGTGCCGCAGATCGCCGTGCGGCGGATCTTGATCAGCACGTCGTTGTGGCCGACTTCGGGGCGCTTCACGCGCGTGAGCGTGAGGCCGGGGCCGCGTTCGAGCTTTGCCAGTGCTTTCATGGTCGCGCCTCCGTCAGATGATGCCAAGCGACTTGCCGACACGCACGAACGCGGCGACCGTCTGGTCGATCTGTTCGGGCGTATGCGCGGCGCTCATCTGCGTGCGGATGCGCGCCCGGCCGCGCGGCACCACGGGGAACGAGAAGCCGATCACGTAGACGCCTTCGCCGAGCAGCTTGTCGGCCATGTTCGTCGCGAGCTGCGCGTCGCCGAGCATCACCGGAATGATCGGATGCGCGCCGGGCACGAGCGTGAAGCCGGCTTCGGTCATCTGCTTGCGGAACTGCGCGCCGTTCTCGCGCACGCGCTCGCGCAGCTTCGCGCCTTCGTCGCTGCCGAGCAGTTCGAGCACCTTCAGCGATGCCGCGGCGATGCTCGGCGTGAGCGTGTTCGAGAACAGATACGGACGCGAGCGCTGGCGCAGCAGCTCGATCACCTCGCGCCGCGCGGCGACATAGCCGCCCGACGCGCCGCCGAGCGCCTTGCCGAGCGTGCCGGTGATGATGTCCACGCGGCCTTCGACGCCACAGTGCTCGGGCGTGCCGCGACCGTGCGTGCCGATGAAGCCGACCGCATGCGAATCGTCGACCATCACGAGCGCGCCGTAGCGATCGGCGAGATCGCAGATGCCTTTCAGATCGGCGATGATGCCGTCCATCGAGAACACGCCGTCGGTCGCGATCAGCTTGTGGCGCGCACCCGCGGCATCGGCTTCCTTGAGCTTCGCCTCGAGGTCGGACAGATCGTTGTTCTTGTAGCGAAAGCGCTTCGCCTTGCACAGGCGAATGCCGTCGATGATGCTCGCGTGATTCAGCTCGTCGCTGATCACCGCGTCGTTCTCGTCGAGCAGCGTCTCGAACAGCCCGCCGTTCGCGTCGAAGCAGCTCGAATAGAGGATGCTGTCCTCGGTGCCGAGAAACGCGGCCAGCGCGCTTTCCAGTTGCTTGTGGACGGTTTGCGTGCCGCAGATGAAGCGCACCGACGCCATGCCGAAGCCGTCCTGGTCGAGGCCGGCCTTGGCCGCGTCGATCAGGCGCGGATCGTTCGCCAGACCCAGATAGTTGTTCGCGCAGAAATTGAGCACGCCGGCGCCGCCGGCGAGCCGCACGGCTGCCGCCTGGGGACTCGCGATCTCGCGCTCGGTCTTGTAAAAACCGTCCGCGCGGATCTGGTCGAGCGTCCCGCGCACCTGGGCGAGAAAGGCATCACGCATCGCAAAGCTCCTGACAGGGTTTCGCATTCCGCGGCGCACGGCTCGTGGCGGCGCAACGGCTTGCTACTGTTATAGTCGGTCGTTCGGTTGACCGCATTTATCCTATATTCCGAACTAGAATTCGAAATATCGAACAACTCTAAGCGAACGGAATCCAAATGGCAAGTTCCTCCGGATCGCGGCGCACGCCCGCCGACGCCGCCCCGCAACCACCGGCCGCGACTCCGCCGCGCGTCGGCGAGCAGATCCAGCGGCTGCGCAACGAGCGCAAGCTGACGCTCGACGACCTGTCGCGCGCAGCCGGCGTATCGAAATCGATGCTCTCCGAGATCGAACGCGACAAGGCCAACCCGACGATCGCCGTCGCATGGCGGCTGACGAACGCGCTCGGCATCACGCTCGACGAACTGTTCTCGCAGCCGAAGGCGCCCGAGACGATCCGCGTGGACGGCCCGCACGACATTCCGACGCTCGCCGGCCACGACGGCCGGTACCAGTTGCGCGTATGGGGCCCGATCGACCTCGCCGGCAAGTTCGAGTGGTACGAGTTGACGCTGCCGGGCGGCGGCGCACTGGTATCGAACGCGCACGAACCCGGCACGCGCGAGCACCTCACCGTGCTGCAGGGCGCGATGGAAGTCGAGGCCGCCGCGGCCAGCCGCCGGCTGAAGACGGGCGACACCGCGCGCTACCCGGCCGACGAGCCGCATGCGATCCGCAATCCCGGCAAGGCCGAAGCGCGGGCATTGCTGATCGTGATCCATCGCTGACGGCGCGGATAGCCAGGGCCTGTTCACGCTAAAAGGTCAGTCGCAGGCCAGTTGCGGAAAATACTGTATGTTTGTACAGTATACGGACATTCCGCCATGCATGGGCCGGAGCCGGCGCACCGAGGCGCCCGTCCCGGTCGACAGGAGCCTGCAATGACAGAAGAACAAGATTTGGCCGCGCTCAGCTTCAAGGCTGCCGCGCATGACCTCGAATTGATCGTTCGCCATATCGCGGCGCGCTACATCCGTCAGCGCGTGCCGCTGACGTGGCGCCTGCTGCATGCGATCGAAGCCGAAGCGCTCGCCGATCTCGGCTTTGCCAGCCGACACGACGCGGGCATGCGTCAACTGTTCGAACGGCCGTCGGACATGACGTTTCCCGAAACGGACGATCCGATCGACTTCGGGCGCTCGAATGCGCTGCCGGCGGTCTTTTCGTTTGCCGTGCTCGCGTACGAAGCCGCGGCAAACGCGCACGATACCGCGCGTCCCGCGCGCCCGCACCGCCAGTCCAAGGCGTGGGGCGACTGACGGCCCGGCCCCGGCCGTCGCGCATGGCGGCCGGTTCACCCGCTTGCTGCCCGATACGTTGCGGAAAAGGGCTACTATGTACGCAACTAACGGAATTAATGCCATGTCCCTTCCCGCCTCTCCCGACACCGCCGCCTCGCCGGAAGAAAAGGATCTGTTCGACCGCGATGCGTCCGACTGGGTCGCCTCGCCCGAAGCCGCGTTCGACGCGTGGCTGGCGATGCAGGACTATCGCCGCTCGTCGGCCGACGTCTATCGCGCGCAATGGGGTGCGTTTCTCACGTGGATGCGCGCCCATCAAAAGAACCTGGCGACGGTCGATACGCCGACCATTGCGAATTTCGTCGGCGAACTGCCGATCAAGAAAACCCAGCGAATGCGCTATCTCCGGCTGATCGAGCGGGTGCTCGATCATGTCCGCCGCACCGAGTACGCATCGACCAATCCGGCCCGCTTCATTGCTCAGGATGGCGAAGCGAACTGGCGCAAGGCACGCGACAACGAACCGACCGGTTTCCTCACGCCGGCGGAACGGGCGACGTTGCTCGCGTATCTGTTTTCGCCGATCGGCGTCTCGGGTTCCGCGTACTGGAAGGAACGCCGCGACCGTGCGCTCGTCGCCGCGTTTCTTGGCGCCGGCATCAAAACCGGCGAAGCGCGCGCACTTACGATTAGTTGCATCAATACGAGCGGCACGTCGCTGCGGATCGCGTCGACGCATCCGGATTACTCGCGCGACACCCATCTGGCCTCGTTTGCGATCGCGTTACTCGAAGCGTGGCTCACCGAACGCAAACGCCAGGAGATTCCAGGAGAACTCGTCTTCCCCGCATCGCATGCCGGGCGGCCGATGCACAAGGCGACGATGCTGCGCGCGATCGACGCGATCGTCGAATCGGCCGGGCTCACATCGTCACGCACGGCGCGCGCCAGCCCGCAAACCCTGCGCAATAGCTACGCGGCCGAACTGTTCGAGCACGACGTGCCGCCGGAGCGCGTCGGCAAATGGCTGGGCTTCATGCGGCCGATCTCGTCGAATCGCCTGCATCGCGCCTGGAAAAACTGGCGTGACGGGCTGGCCGACAGCAACGGTGACGCGTCCGACCGCGACGAAACTCACTGATCGGGAAAAGGCTGCTCACGGAAACGATCCGTGAGCAGCCTTGTGTGGCGCAGCCTCACCGTTTCACAGCTCCCGAAAAACCTCACCTCAAGCTTCCCGGATCTTCTCACCTGTGAGGCGCTGCCGGCTTCCACGTCAGGTCTGCGCAAAACGCGCGACGGCTTCGAAGCGGGACGGCCATGCGCCGGACGCGTGCTCGCACTCGGGGCACGCGACTTCAAACCCCTCGTTGCCATGTGACAGTTCCGGTTCGCCGTCGCAATGCGGGCACCGGGTCGGCGCCGGAATCTCGTGATCCAGCGAGGTGCCGATCGCGGCATACGCGTTGGCATCGAGCCGTCCCGCCTCGGCCAGGCGCCGGATCAGCGCGGCGATTTCCGGATTCATTCCGCGGTTCGCGCGCAATGAATTCACGTCGCGCGTGGCGCGCTCCAGTTCGTCGCTCTGGGTACGCAACTGTTCTTCGAGCCGGTCGGCGCGCGCCTTGGCCGAGCTCAACTGCTGCAGGAAATCGAATTCCTTGCGCTGGACGTCGCGCAACCCGCTCTGGTACGTCGACGCCATGCTGCGCAACGAATCCAGTTCGACCAGCATCGGCTTGACGCGGCGTTCGGCTTCGGCCACCGCATCCTTGATTTGCTGCGCGTAATGCTCGGTGCGCTGCTGCAATTCGGCCTGCAGCGCATCGATGCGGTCGCGTAGCGCGGCGTTCTGCGCTTGCTCGGCATCGATCCGGCCGGCAGCCGCGGCCAATTCCTTTTCCAGTCGAGCGACTGTGGTGAGCAACGTGGCTTCGCTTGCCGAACCGTGGGTGGTCTGGGACGCGAGCTGCACCTCGAGTTCGGTCACCCGCGCCTGTAATTGCTCGTTTCTCGCTTCCCCGCGCGCGAGCGCGCCTTCGAGCGTCTCCTGACGGATAGTTGCGTCGCGCAACCGCTGTTCCGCGTCGGCCATGCCGGCGCGGACCTGCTCGCGGTCTCCATCGAGGCTGTCGCGTGCGGTTTTCAATGCCTCTTCATAGAGTGCGCCGAGCAACGCGCCGGCTTTTTCCTCGACAGCTTTCGGGATCGCCGCGCCGTCGAGCCGGATCTTGGAAGCAGAACGGATGCGCTCCCAGAAATGATCGATGTCTTTCGGGATGTCGCTGGCGCTGCCGGTCTGGGTGAGATCGCGGACGTTGGCGGCCGACGGCCGGATGCCGAGATCGAAGAACAAGCGCTTGCATGCATGCAGCGACAATTCCTGACGCCGTGCACCGCTTGCGCGCAGCGATTCCAGTTCTTCCCGAATGACTTGACGCATTTCGTCCAGGGTCATGGCCATGCTCACAGACAATGAAATGTGGCAATCATAACGAAATACGTATTTATCGATACTTGTTTCGAGGGTCCGTTGTGAATTTACGTCGTTTTGCACAGAAATCGGCTCGGCGAGTCCATCCTGCTGACGGTGACCTGGAATTCCGTGAAACAAAGCGAAGAAAGTCAGCCAAGTCCTTGTACTGCAAGCGATTTCCCGTGAACCCCGAATTTGGGCATTTGTTTCACATGACGATGGCTCGGGTTGCCTGTGGGTGTTCAGGGGTTGGGGTGTCTGTGGAAAACTCCCCAGGGGATGGTTTGAGAGTATTAGAAGTAAACACCCTTGAACCCTTAGTTAAAAACGTTAACGCCACGGCACAGCCTTATGGCGCAAGGCTTTCCGGCCGACAAGGTGAAGTTTTACGGGAGCCAAGGTGATCTTCTGCGGGAGCTGACGTGATGGGGTTCAGGGAGCTGCGTGAGCCGTTGCAGGAAGGGTCGTGAGCGGATTCGGGATCACAGTAAAACACGCGTTTTCCCACAGGTGAGGGTTTTCGGGGCCGCACAGCCACAGAACCCGCGCCATGCCTGGCTGCACAGTTTTCTGCCTGTGCAGACATAGGTGAGAACTTGCAGGACGTGCTTCGCGCCCTGATTCTGCCCATCTTTTGGGCAGATTTGGCGAAAGGTGAGGTTTCACGGGACTCCACGGGAATTTGCTGTGAGGATTTCCGGGAAGCAAACGCCATTTTGCACAGCAAAAGTGCTTTTCGGCGCCTGTGATGCCCCAAAGGTGAGGTTTTTCGGGAGCGAAATCCGGGTTTTCCTGCTCCGATCCCCTAAAGGTGAGCTTTTTCGGGGCATCGATCACAGGCTGCGATCTCGCTCACAGGTGAGGCTTTCCGGGAGCCGTATTTGCTGAAAAAATGGTCAAAGGTGAGGCTTTTCGGGACTCGTGACCGGCCTAATTCGCCGAAAAGCCCGTCAGGACTGGCGGAAATCTCGTTTTTGCTGTGCCACCTTTTGGCACAGGTGAGACTTTTCAGGGGCCGAGATTCGGTTGTCGTATGAAGGATTCCCGTCGAAAGGTGAGGCTTTTCGGGGGATCCCGGCGATGCACAGCCAAATGCCTTCTGTGCATAAGTATCGGAAGGGATTGAGATTTTTGATACCGCGCCGGTTACGGTGAGATTTTTCGGGAGTCATTTCCGGACCCGCTGCGGTGCCGCATTTCTTCTGTAAGGTGAGCGTTTGCGGGAGTCATTGGTAGCGAGTCCCGCGTGCGTCGGACCTTCGTCGGCATCCGGACGAATCCACATGCTGTGCCACAGGTGAGTATTTTCGGGACTGGACACGATTCGCGCACTGTACAATGCGCGCCCGGGCTGGCGAAGCAGCCGCCGATCGGGCTGCGCGTACCGGTTTCGATGGCGGTTTTCCACGTGTCGAAGCCGAACCGATGTTCCGGCGGACCACGCCTGTACATGCATACAGGCCGATGGGCGGCGGTCCGGGACGAACGGTGAGGTGCAATCGCGACCCTGTGTCGAACTCACGGTTGCGCAGTCGCAAAATTACGACAAATCGAAAGGTGAGCCGATACGGGAGCCAATTTCGCACGTGTCCTGCACAGGTGAAATTCTGTGAATCGGCGCATGCCGCGGCACGTCTGGACGAGTCCGGAACGCCGTCCGGGCGGACCGGTGAGCGTTTTCGGGAGCGGTACGGGTGAGTGCCGTTTTGCCGGCGTGCTTCACCGGCTATGGTGAGCATGTCGTTCTGGACGCACATCACCGCAGGCGCTATCCTTCCGGGAAACTTCTCCTCCGACCCGACGTATGGCCACGACGAAGCGCGCCAAGAAAACCGATGTGGATGTGGTGAGTGCCAGTTCAGCCGAATTGCGAAAGGCCGTCGAGGCGATCGCCATTCAGCCGAAGAGCGGCAAGATCACGCTCCTCACTCGCAAGCTGTTCAATGTCCTGCTGGCCGTCGCGCAGCAGGCCGACGACTCGGGCGACACGTATCGTGCGCTGCTGTCGGACATCGTCGCCAACTCCGCTTTCGATTCGAACGACACCGCGTTGGTGAAGGAACACCTGCGCCGCATGGTGTCGGTACAGGTCGAATGGAGCACGGGCACATCAAGCCAGAAGCCCGGCCGCAAGTGGGGGATCTCCACGCTGATCGCCGATGCGGAAATTCTCGAGGATCCGACTACCCGTCGCGTGTGGGTCGAATTCTCGTTCGCGCCGAAGATCAAGAAGAAGCTGCTCGACCCGGTCCAGTACGCGCGCCTCAGCCTGCAGTTCCAGAGCCAGCTGCGCAGCAGCGCCGGTCTCGCGCTGTACGAGATCTGCGTGCGCTACCTGACGAACCCGAGCCATCTGACGATGCGCGAGCCGTGGGAATGGTGGCGGCCGATCCTGTCGGGCACGCCCGACACGGAAGCCGGCGACGAAGCGAAGCGCGAGTACAAGTACTTCAAGCGCGACTACCTGCGCCCCGCGATCGCGGAAGTCAACGCGGTCACCAACATCTTCGTCGAGCTGATCGAGCACCGCGAAGGGCGTCGGGTGGCCGAGATCCAGTTCCGCGTGACCGAGCGCAAGCAGCCGATGCTCGCGCTCGACGAACACCCGAACGTGTTCGACAGCACGCTGGTCGACCGGATGGTGAAGCTCGGGATCCCGCTGAAGGAAGCGCAGACGCTCTATGCGGACAGCGAGGAAAACCGGATTCGCGCCGCGCTGCAGATGACCGAGCAGCGGATGCGCAGCACGACGCTGCCGCCGGTGCGCAGCGCGCCGGCGCTGTTCAAGGATGCGCTGAAGAAGGGGTATGCGCCGCCGGTCGAGTCGGTCGACGCACTGCCGGCCGGCACGCCGTCCGCGAAGGTCGCGGCTGCGCAGCCGGACGATCTGAAGGCGCGCTTGCTGAGCGAGTTCGCGGCGTTCCGCCGCAAGGAAGCGAAGGTGCTGTACGAAGAGCAGGGCGACGCGGAGCGCGAAGTCGCGCGCGAGTCGTTCGAGTCGGAGGCATTGCCGACGATGGGCTCGCATCTGCGCGACGACTGGCGCAAGCGCGGCCTCGATTCCAAACTGGCCGAGACGGCCTTTTTCGACTGGCTGGCCCAGAAGACCTGGGGCGAGCCGACGGACGGCGACCTGCTGTCGTTCACGCTGAACCAGTCGCGGGCCGCTTGACGCCCGCTCAGGCCCGCTGACGGGCCGCCGCCGGTCCCCAGCCCTAGTCGGGCGGGGCCGGCGTCCTCACCAGGCCCTGCCGGCCGCTTCCCTCACTCCGACAACAGCATCCGCTCGAGCTGCTCGAGGATCGCGTCGCGCTTGTCCTTCGGGAGGCCGCGCAGGCGCAGCTCGATGCGGTCTTCGCCATACGACTTCAGGTCGCCGACTGACTTGCCGCCGAGCTTGATCTCGAGACGCTGCGCATAGCGTTGACGGCCGGCCGCCTTTGGCGTCTCCTGCGCCGCGACGCGGCCCTTGACGATATCCGACACCTGACGCGTGCTGAGATCGTCCGACACGATCTTGTTGATCAGCCGCAGCGTTGCCTCGGTGCCGCGCGCATTGTGATAGCGGCCGACCTGATACGCCATGTTCGATCCGAAGCGATCGGGGCGCGCGACCATTTCCTGCATGATCGCTTCCGGCAACTTGCCGATCGACAACGCGACGGCCACCGTCGACTCGTCGAGGCCGAGGTGCTCGGAGAGTTCTTTCTGGCTCTGGAAATGCTTGTCGTCGAGGAAACGGCGCCACACGACGGCGTTGTCGAACACCGTCTGCGAATCGCGCTGAACGTTGAGGTCGTAGCCGAGCTTGTAGCTCTGGATGCCGATCGGCACGTCGATCACGATCGCCTTGACCGACTCCTTGTTCGCTTCCTTCAGCGCCCGCACGCGGCGGCCGCCATCACTGACGAAATACGTGCCCGGATTGTCGTAATCCGGAATCACGTGGATGGCCTGCTGCTGACCCTGCTTCGCGAGGTTGACCGCAAGTTCGGCAATCGACGATTTCAGATAGAAGTGCCGCGGGTTGAACGGGCTATGCTTGATCGCTTTCAGCGGCAACTCGATCACCTGCCCCGGCGCATAGCGATTCTCGAGGCGCCACGCGCGATATTGCTGCGATTCGTCGATCGACGGATCGATCGTGAATTCCGGAGCAGGCGGAGGGGCGATGTCCTTTTTCGTGGATTTGGTCGATGCCGGGGGCGGCGTGTCGGACTTGACGATGCCGTCGATCGCATTGAGCCGATCAAGCGCCGTGCGCTTCTCGCTCGTCGTGATATCCGGGCGCGCTTGGAATCCTTTGGCAAATTGGGAAGGTTTCATGTGACTCCTTTATGCGCATAAAGTCAGGGCAGCATGGCGACGATTTCGTCGGCGCATGCGCGAATTTCGGCGGCGGCCAGCTTGCCGCCGCGATCGTTCATCTGCAGCACGGTCTGACCGAGCGCCATTGCCTGCTTGTACGCTTCCCGGGTCGGAATCTGCGTCTTCAGCAGCGGGAAGCCGAGTTCCTCGAGCGCACGCTTGAGCTCGCGGGTCAGCATGCGCTTCTCTTCGGTCTTGTTCAGCAGGAACACCGCGCGGAGGTCTTCGTTCATCACCTGCGCCTGCTGAATCAGTTTGACCAGCCCGACGCTCGACCAGTAATCGGCCGGCGACGACGATGTCGGGATCACGGCAATCGATGCGGCCAGCAGGACGACGCCGGAGACTTTCTCGGTGATCGACGGCGGGCAGTCCACGACGATGATGTCGTAGTCGTTGATGAACTTCTTGATCTCGCGATGGATCTGGCCGTCGGCTTCGGCCAGGTTGACGACCGGAAACGGGATGCCGTTGTCGCTGTCGCCGGATGCGCTCGACCAGTGAACCAGCGTGTTCTGACGGTCTGCGTCGATGACGAGGACGCGCTTCCCTTTTTCATGGAACGCGGCGCCGAGATGCATGGCAATCGTGCTTTTGCCGACGCCACCTTTTTGTTGAGTGACTGCAATGATTTCCGCGGCCAATTTTCACTCCTGTTTTGGTCGTTGGAATTCTACAGGACGATATTTGAATTTCAATGAAATTGTCGTTCGACAACTACGCGTTGGCCATTCGGACTATCGGTTTATGCGCATAAACGAGATGGCGGAGATGGACGGCGAGTGTTGGCGGTGTCGTGGAGATGGCGAGGCCGATGCCGAGTGGCCGATGCGGTGCTCGATGGCTGCGTCTTCACGGGCTACGTCGCCGGGAGCTGCTCGTCGTAGAGATATGTCTCGGTACGCTCCCCTTTCGCAGGATGGGCCGCGTTGCCTGCGAGCCGCCCAGTTTGTGCGCATAAACTCGGCAGAGCTCGCGGCGATCAACTTCGTTGGGGAACCCGCCGCGCATTCGCGAGCAGGATGAGTGGGTCTGTGAGGCTGGACGTGCGTCTTCGATATGCATCGCAGAACCGATGTGCATCGAGGCAACGCCGTCTCGGCCCGCGGCGTTTATGCGCATAAACCAGACGCAAGGATGGCCCGCGGAGAAGGGCCGAAGGCAGGCGCCTCGCCCGCGTCAGGAGCGCAATGATGTCGTGCCGGGGCGATGGATTATCGATATAGCCATTGTCTGGTGCCGTCTCGTCTGGGCATAGACCTACGTCAGAGTCGCGTCGCACCTCGCCCGACAATCGCAGGCTTTATGCGCATAAACGCAGCCGAAGTGTCCCGCAATCACGCGCCCTTTCGCCACCCGGGACAGCCCTCACTGGGCATTGGTCAGGCTGACCACAGTTGCCGGTCCCGCGAGGCCGTTGCCCGGCCTTTATGCGCATAAACGTAACCGCATCTTCGAAGCGTCTCCCAGACACCCGACGCACAGCACATCGCCAAACCGAACCACCGCAGCAACCTGTCGAGAGGAAAACCACCCCGATCTCGCTTGAACCACCCCACCGAGCCCGTCAATGCAGACTGGCTACAATACAGGGCTCCCCCATCCAGGCTTGAATGATGATCACGATCTACCACAACCCCCGATGCTCGAAGTCCCGCGAGACGCTCGCGTTGGTCGAGTCGCTGAATACCGCCAGCGCGCCGTTGAACGTCGTCGAGTACCTGAAGACGCCGCCAACGGTCGAGGAAGTGGAAACGCTGCATCGGCAGCTCGGCCGCCCGGTTCGCGACATGCTGCGCGACGGCGAGGAGCCGTACAAGACATTGAATCTGGCTCGCGCGGATCTGAGCGACGCCGAAGCCTACGCGGCGATCGCCGCTCATCCGATCCTGCTGCAACGCCCTATCGTCGTGTATCGCGGCAAGGCGGCCATCGGTCGCCCGCCCGAGTCGGTGAAGGCGCTGTTCGAATAATTCTTCCCCGGCGTATTTTTCTTATTGCATCAACGCGACCGAGTCCGGCCCGGCACACGCAACGGTAATCCAGGCCGACGCGACGGCCGGGCCGCACGCGCGAGCGGCCGGCGGAACGATACGTCGCCCCCCCGCGCCGCCTAGCCGCCACCGGACGATCCCTCATCATCGTCCGACTCCCGCCCCGCCGCCGCTTTCGCGGCCGTCCGCAACAGCGCGATCTGTCCACGATAGGCGCGGCATCCGCTGCAGGTCGGCAGATGCACGCGTACCTGCAGACGCTCGTGCAGCGTCAGATGCCGATCGAGCGCATCCGACAGCAGTCGTGTCACGTCAGTACATTTCCCCGGCAGCATCTTCGGTCGTCAGTCCTTTTTCGCTCAGGCAGGTTCGCAGGCGCGTGCGCGCCCGGTACAGCAGCACGCTGCAATGATTCGTCGTCAGCGTCAATTCGCTACAGATATCCACAATCTCGACATCGAGGAATTCGCGCATCATGAACACGCGTCCGATCTGCTCCGGCAGATGGTCGAGGCAGACCTGGAACAGCGTCCAGAATTGCTGTTGTTGCAACAGCGTTTCGGGCTTCGGCCACGGTCGCGGTTTCGCATGCGCGGCCCAGTGCCCATTGTCCTTGAACAGTTCGCGATCGAGCACGGATTCGCCGTCGAGCTCCGCATCGAGCGCGGTCAGGCTCACCATTCGCTGGCGCGCGCGCAGCACGTCGATCAGCTTGTTGCGCAGGATCCCGAATACCCAGGTCTTGTGGGCCGACAGCCCCGCGAACTCGCCGGCATGCGACCACGCGGCGGCCAGCGCTTCCTGCACGGCGTCTTCGGCCGCGTCGGCATCGCGGAGCTGGAGTCGCGCGAAGCGCAGCAGGTCGCGCCGCAGTTGCGCGAGATAGGCGGGATCGTCGTGTGCGGACGGCATGTCTGGTTGCAGTGTCTCGAAGCAATGGCAATCGCGCGAGCGTCACGGGAGCGGGCGCGTCGCGGTGCGAGCAGCTTACTGGGCGCGGTCCGCGCCTGCAACGCAATGTTCCGTCACGAATTCACGGAGCCCGCCGCCGCGCTGCGCTATGCTTGCCGAACCCCGTGTCGCGCGTCGACCACGCCGCGCGGCGGGCGATCTGTAACGTCGGAACATATCGGTCGAGTTATCCACAATTTCTGTGGAAAACCTTGTGGAAAGTCGGCCGGACGGCCCCGTGGGACGGCTCGCGGGCTGGCTTGCCTATAAACAGACCTTTATCGCCCGTTCGGAAGCAATCGATCCGATTCCTCACTCACCGGAAGGAGAATTCCATGTCCTATCGTATTGCGGTCGTCGTCGGCAGCCTGCGTCGCGCGTCGACGAATCGCGCGCTCGCGCATGCCGTGATCTCGCTCGCCCCCGCCGATTTTTCGTTCGAGTTCGTCGAGATCGGCGAGCTGCCGCTGTACAGCCAGGACTACGACGCGGATTTCCCGGAAGTCGCGAAGCGCTTCAAGCAGTCGATCGAAGCAGCGGACGCGCTGCTGTTCGTCACGCCCGAGTACAACCGGTCGATTCCGGGCGTGCTGAAGAATGCGCTCGACTGGGGCTCGCGCCCATGGGGTTCGAATTCGTGGTCGGGCAAGCCGGGCGCGGTGCTCGGCACGTCGCCGGGCGCGGTGGGCACCGCGCTCGCGCAGCAGCACCTGCGCAACGTGCTCGCTTACCTCGACGTGAAGACGCTCGGTCAGCCCGAGATGTTCATCAAGCACGACCCGGCGCGCATCGACGACCAGGGGCAGATCGTCAGCGAGGACACCCGCAAGTTCCTGCAGGGCTTCGTCGATCGTTACGCGGGCTGGGTGCGTCTGCTGAAATCGGCGTGACGTCGTCGGCGGCCTGATCGCCGCGTTCGTTCACGCCGTCGCGCCGGCGCCGCCCTGCGCACCGCGGGTCACGCGCCGGCGTGTCGTGCGTCGCGCGCTTCGCGGATGCCCAGCAGGATCTCGTCGAGCAGCGCGATATCGAACGGCTTCGACAGCACGCGGACGTTGACCGTGCGCGTGCGGTCGAGCTCCTCTGCATAACCGGTGACGAGAATCACGGGCAGCTTCCCCGGCCGCTTGTCGATCGCTTCGGCCAGGTCGATGCCGTTCAGGCGGCCCGGCATATGGATGTCCGAAATCACGAGGTCGAACGCGTCGTTCGCGGCGGCGCCTTCGATCAGGCGCAATGCGTCGTCGGCGGTGGGCGCGTAGGTCACGCGATGACCGAGCAGCGACAGCAGCGCTTCCGTGCCGGCCGCGACTTCGCCGTTGTCCTCGACGAGCAGCACGTGCAGGCCGGCGAGCGCGCCATTGGCCGCATCGTGCGCGGCGGCCGCCGGCCGCGCGACGACATCCTCGGCGCGCGCGCGCGGCAGGTACAGACGCACCGACGTCCCCGCACCGACCGCGCTGTCGATCGTCGCAAGGCCGCCCGAGCGTTCGCAGAACGCGAAGACCTGCGGCAGGCCGAGCCCGGTCCCCATCCCCTGCGCCTTCGTCGTGAACAGCGGTTCGAACGCGCGCGCGAGCACGTCGGGCGCCATGCCCGACCCCGTGTCGTCAAGCGAGATCTGCACGAAATCGCCGGTCAGCGGGAAGCCGTCCTCACGGCGCAGCGTGACGTTGCGCGCGCCGACCGTGAAGCGTCCGCCGATCGCCATCGCGTCGCGCGCGTTGACCGCGAGGTTGATCACCGCGAGTTCGAGTTCCGCGACGTCGACGCGGATCGGCCAGACGCCCGGCTCGATCGCGACGACCAGCGACGACTTCGACCCGAGCGACGTCTTCAGCAGCTCGCGGCACGTGCCGACCCATTGCCCGATGTCGATCGTCTCGTTGTGCAGCGGCTGCTTGCGCGCGACGCCGAGCAACTGGCGCGTGAGCGACTGCCCGTTCTTCAGCGCGCGTTCGATCGCGCCGAGCTCCTTGTCGAGATGCTGGACGCCGCGCCGCCGCGCGATCTGCACGTTGCTCGAGATGATCATCAGCAGGTTGTTGAAGTCGTGCGCGACGCTGCCGACGAGATTGCCGAGCGCCTGCATCTTGCGCGACTGCCGGTACGCCGATTCGATCGAGCGCCGCATCGACGCTTCGGCCTGCCAGCGGTCCCATGCCTCCTCTTCCGCCTTCAGCCGCTTGAGCGACAGCCAGATCACGGACCACAGCGCGACCGACGGCGCGAACATCGAGATGAACAGCACGCTCAGGTGTTCGTACCATTCATGCCAGATTGCCGACGTGCGGTACGCGCAGCTCACGTAGACGGGATAGCTGCCGACCTGGCGATACGCGACGATCTCGCTGCTCGCGTCGTCGTGACGCACGCGCACGACGCCCGCGCGCGGCTCGTTGTGCGCGTTGCCGAACGTGACCGAGCGATCGGTGTGCGCCAGCGACGGCGGCGGCGGATACGACGCGATCACCGCGCCGTCCGAGCGCGCGAGCGCCATCGTCATCGGCGTGCTCGCGCCGCCGAGCAGGTCGCGGTAGAACGCGTTGAAATACGACGATTTCAGCGCGATCGACACCATGCCGGCGAACGAACCGTCGCTATGGCGTCGCGCGACGCCGGTGTTGAATACGGGAATGTTCTCGAGCTTGAGCGGCCCCATCATCAGTTTCGAGATGTGTTCGATGACCTTGCCGTCGCGGATGCCGGCGAAGTCGTCGCGATTCGCGATCGACGCATACGGCGCCGGATAGTAGAGGCTGTTGGCGAGCAGCATCCCGCTCGCACCGAAGATCGACACGGCGGCCACTTGCGGATAGCCGCCGCCGATCGTGTTGAGCGCCTCGTGGATGTCGGATTCCCTGCCGCGCACGGTCGCGTCGTCCATGTCCTGCACGAGGTCGACGATGCGCGCATCGAGCGTCTCGCTCAGGTCGAACACCTTGAGCGCATGCTCCTCGGCCACGCGCACCGTGCGCATCGTCACGTCGCTCGCGGCGGCCTCGCGCGCCTTCAGGTCGCTGTACGCCATCACCACCACGTAGATGCACGGCAGCACGATCGCCGCGACGAGCAGCACGATCAGCGTCACGCGGCGCACCGCGAAATCGTGCTCGGGTGCGCCGGCCGCGTAGCTGCCGTCGTCCTGCCAGTCGTCGGCGGGAGGGGGCGCGGGGGTGTGGGAGTCGGCAGGCCGTTCGGACGTCATCGAGGAAAGCGGGTGAGGCAGCGGTGTCTGTCATCATAAACGAGTTGCGACGGCCCGCCGCGCGGCGCCGTACGTGGCGATTCTGCCGTTCGTACAGGCGCGATCCTGCCGTATATGACAGCGGTAAACCGTCGGATTGAAAACGCGACGAATCCGGCAGCGCAAACGTACACAAGGAAAAATTTTGCGTACTTATCTCGAAAATGGTCGCGGCTATTTTCGGAATGATGCGCGATCGGACCAATTCTGTTCGAAATGGCGAAAATGGCGAGTTGCATCGCCTCCGGTTTACTCCGAGAATCGCGCCTTGCTTTCCCTATGACAGATACATGCGCCCGCCGGCGATTGCCGCGCGGTGCGTCGCGCGCACCTGCGTCGCGGCGCCCGTGCGCGGCCGCAAGGCGGTTGCCCGCGCCGAAACGCATGGCCCTAAAGAAATGCGCCGCGCGGTCGTTAACGCGAGAGAGACCATTCCGTATACCGCATCGCCCCATGCCTTTGCCGATTGTAATTGCCGACGATTCGCTGCTCGCTCGCAAACTGCTGACAAAGGCGCTGCCGGGAGATTGGGACGTCGACATCGCGTATGCAGCGAATGGTCGCGAGGCCTTGGCGCTCTATCGTGACGGCAAAGCTTCCGTGATGTTTCTGGATCTGACGATGCCCGACATGAGCGGATATCAGGTCCTGGAAACACTGCGCCACGAAGATCTGAACACGTTCGTGATCGTGGTATCCGCCGATATTCAGCCGCAGGCGCAAGCACGCGTGCGCGAATTGGGCGCGATCGCATTCGTTGCCAAGCCCGTGACGTCGGAGGCATTGCTGCCCATTCTCAAGGAGTATGGGTTGTATGCCTGAATCGGTGTTCACGGCGGAGCAACGCGACGCGTTGCAGGAAATCGCCAACCTTGCAATGGGCCGCGCTGCCGCGCGGCTTGCGTTGCTGCTCGGGCACTTCATCGAGCTGTCGGTGCCGCGCGTGCGCGTCGTGAAAGCGGCCGATGCGAGCGACGCGCTGCGCGAGATGACGGGCATCCACGACAACGTGACCGCCGTGCGCCAGGGCTTCCGTTCCGACATCAAGGGCGAGGCCATCGTGCTGTGCCGCACGGCGGGCGTCGCGCGGTTGATGTCGGTCGTCGACCGCACGTTCGGCGACGGCGTGTACGGCGGCATGGCGACGCCGGACGAACTCGTGTTCGACGTCGCGAACGTGCTGATGGGCGCCTGCGTCGCGTCGATCCTCGACGAACTCGGCCGCAAGCCCGTGTTCTTTCCGCCGGGGCTGCTCGGCGCGAACGTGTCGTTCGACGACGTCTTCCAGCCGAACGAACTGGGATGGAGCGTCGCGCTGCTGCTCGAGGTGAACTTCGGGCTCGAGAACCATATGTTCCGCGCGCATTTCGTGATGTTGATGGCCGAGGATTCGATCCGGCTGATGGGCGACGCGCTCGACGCGTTGCTGTCCGCGCTATGACGGCCGCCGCCCCGTCGCTGAGCGACCTCGTGATCGAGCGCGTCGGCTTCGGCCTGTTCGTGCTCGACCGTTCGATGACCGTCCTGATGTGGAATCGCTTCATGCAGGACCACAGCGGGATCCCGGCCGCCGACGTGATCGGCCGCAACCTGTTCGACCGCTTCCCGGACCTGCCGCGTGCGTGGCTGTCGCGCAAGCTCGAGAGCGTGTTCCAGCTCGGCAGCTTCGCATTCAGCTCGTGGGAGCAGCGGCCCTACCTGTTCCGCTTCGAGCACGACCGGCCGATCACGGGCGGCGTCGACTACATGCAGCAGGACTGCACGTTCATGCCGCTCACGCGCGGCCGCGACGTCGAGGCCGTGTGCGTGACGATCTCCGACGTCACGCATGTGAGCGTGATGCAGCGAGAGCGCGAGGAAGCGGTCGCGAAGCTGCGCGAGCACGCGAATCTCGACGGGCTGACCGGCATCGCGAACCGGCGCTTCTTCGAGGCGCGGCTCGGCGACGAATTCGCGCGCTGGCAGCGCTACGGCGGCGACCTGTCGGTGCTGCTGTTCGACCTCGACCACTTCAAGACGATCA
Organism: Burkholderia sp. AcTa6-5; assembly: GCF_017815075.1. Taxonomy (NCBI): domain Bacteria; kingdom Pseudomonadati; phylum Pseudomonadota; class Betaproteobacteria; order Burkholderiales; family Burkholderiaceae; genus Burkholderia; species Burkholderia sp. AcTa6-5. The sequence continues at coordinate 26,885 of NZ_JAGIQE010000004.1, forward strand.
ACGACCGCTTCGGGCATGCGGTGGGCGACGCGGTGCTGCGCGAGACGGCGCGCCGCGTCGCGTCGATCGTGCGCGCGCAGGATACGTTCGGCCGGTTCGGCGGCGAGGAATTCGCGCTGTTGCTGCCGTGCACGACGCTCGACGAGGCGATGCGGGTGGCCGACAAGGTGCGCGACGCGATCGGCAGCGTGCCGGTCGACGCCGAGGGCGTCAGCGTGCCGGTCACGGCGAGCGTCGGCGGCGCGTGCGCGAAAGCCGGCGCGCCGACCTGCGACGTACTCGTCAACGAGGCCGACGCCGCGCTCTATCGGGCGAAGCGGCTCGGGCGCGATCGGTCGGTCGCGTACGCCGACTGACCGCGCCCGCTCCGCTCAGCTTTTTGCGATGTCGGCGAGCACGCCGGCCAGCACGGCCGGCTGCGACACGAACGGCGAGTGGCTGCTGTCGAGCTGGTGCACGTGGGTCGGGTTGCCGGGCGCGAACGCGTCGGCTTCGTCGATGAAGCGTTGCTGCAGCGCGGGCAGGATCACGCGATCGGCCAGGCACTTGATGTAGTGGCGGTCGATCGCGCCCCAGCGTGCGGCGGTCGTCGGGATCGCGGTCGCGAACGGCGCGGCCGGCACGTCGCAGCTCATCAGGTTCGCGACCGCGTCGAAATCGGCTTGCGGCACGTCTTCGTACAGCGCGCGCTTCATCGATGCGCGATACGCGGCGTCGCCGCTGTGCGGATCGACGCGCAGCGCGCCGGCCACGCGCGGGCTCGCGAGCATCAGCGGGCCGAGCAGCTCGCCGTTGTTTTCCGGCGCGCGCACGTAGTCGAGGCCCGGCACGCCCGACGCGGGCATGAAGGCCGCGAGATAGACGATCTTCGCGATCTTGTCCGGCGCGCGTTCGGCGGCCGCCGTGATCGCGAGGCCGCCCATGCTGTGCCCGACCAGCACGACCTTGCCGCGGCCGAGCGCGTACGCGTCGTCGACGGCCTGCGTCACCTGCGTCGCGTAGTCGTCGAGCGTCGTGTTGGCGACCGGCGACGGCTCGGCGCCGAACGCGTCCTTGTCGAGCGGCCGGGCGAGATACGACGCGGGAAAGCGCGCATGGATGCCGTGCGCGGGCAGGTCGCGCGCGATCGACAGGTAGCCGCGCGCGGCCAGCGCGGCCGCCACGTGGGCATAGCACCACGCGCCATGCCACGCGCCGTGCACGAGCACGAAAACGGGATGATCGGACGGCGGGGTGGCGGGGGCGTTCGTCTCCATGGTGTCCGTATTTTTTCGAGAAAGGTGTCATCTTAGACGAACCGGCCGCCATCGAGACGCGCTCGCGCGGCGCGTTTCTTGACCGGCAACGATCCGTCCCTTTGTGTCGCGCAGGCCACATTTCGTCCTGATCCGATTTGAATTTGTGCCGAAGCGCGCTAATTTGTTGCTTTGCCTGCGATTGCACCCCATGAACGTCGACTATCTCTTCTATCGGAAGCCGAACAAACCCGGCCCCTATTCGCTCGACGACCTGGGCGACATCGCGCCGCCGATCGGCCCGGGCGCCGTGGTGCGCGCGGGAATCGCGCGCGTGTTCGAGCAGATCGACTGGCAGGAATCACTCGACGTGCCGGGCGCGTGGTTCGGTACCGGCGGCGCGGTTTTCCAGTTCACCGCCGAGCCCGACGGCCGCGTGACGAGCTTCATGGGCTCGCGCCTCGAGCGCCGCTCGATGCTGCAGCTCACGCGCGAAATGGGGCTCATCGCGCTCGATCTGCAGCGCGACATCGTGTACGGCTGACGCGCGTTCGGGCCGCCGTTCGCAAAGGCCGGCGCACCGGCCCGCCGGTGGCGCTCGGCACCCCGCCGGACAGGGTGCGCGTCCGCCATCGAACTTCAAAGATTGCTATACTTTCGCCCAATTCCGGCTTCCGGCCGGTAATTTGTGCCTGTCTGCGTCGATCGTTCGCATATCTCGCACGCATTCGACGCCCTGACCATCCCAGCCGGGCATGGCTTCTTCAATCGCCCCGCGTGGGTGTCTCCGTGGAGCTTCGTCTTGGCCGTTTCCCATTCCGTCGTGGACGAACAAGAAACCGACGCCGCTGCCGTCACATCGGGCAGCTCCTTCTATCTGGCGATGCGCATCCTGCCGGCCGTGCAGCGCGATGCGATGTTCCAGGTCTATGCGTTTTGCCGCGCGGTCGACGACATCGCCGACAGCGACCTGCCGCGCGCCGAGCGCACCGCGGGCCTGAATCGCTGGCGCGCGGACATCGACGCCTGCTTCGCCGGCCGCCCGCCGCGCCACCTCGTCGCGCTCGATCGCGAGATTCGCGCGTTCGACCTGCAGCGCGACGATTTCCACGCGATGATCGACGGGATGGCGATGGACGCGGTGGAAGACATCTGCGCGCCCGACGAGCCGACGCTCGACCTGTTCTGCGATCGCGTGGCGAGCGCGGCCGGCCGGCTGTCGGTGAGGATTTTCGGGATGCCGGAAGCCGAAGGGATCACGTTGTCGCACCACCTCGGCCGCGCGCTGCAACTGACCAACATCCTGCGCGACATCGACGACGACGCGGCGATCAACCGGTGCTACCTGCCGCGCGAGCTGCTTGCGCGCGAAGGCATCGCGATCACCGATCCGGCGACGATCGTGCGCGATCCGGCGCTGCCGCGCGTGTGCGCGACGCTCGTCGAGCGCGCGCTCGAGCACTTCCGCCAGGCCGACGCGGTGATGGATGCCTGCCCGCGTGCGCAGGTGAAGGCGCCGCGCATCATGTCGGGCGCGTATCGCTGCATTCTCGAGGCCGCGATCGCGCGCGGCTTTGCCGCGCCGCGCGCGCCGCTGCGCAAGCCGAAGGCGCGCATGCTGATGATCGCCGCGCGCTACGCGCTGTTCTGAGTCGACCGACGCGATGCCCAGAACCGTCCACGTGATCGGCGCAGGACTCGCGGGCCTGTCGGCCGCGGTCGAGCTGCAACGTCGCGGGCGGCGCATCGTGCTGCACGACGCGCATGCGCACGCGGGCGGCCGCTGCCGCTCGTGGTTCGACGGGACGCTGAACACGACGCTCGACAGTGGGCTGCACACGGTTTTCGCGGGACAGCCCGCGACGCAGCGCTACCTGCGCGCGATCGGCGCGGCCGATCAGCTCGCGGGGCCCGCGCTGGCTGAATTCCCGGTCATCGACATCGCGTCGCAGCAGCGCTGGACGCTGCGTTTCGGCAACGGCCGCTGGCCGTCGTGGCTGTTCGATGCTGCGTCACGGGCGCCGGGCACGACGCCGCTCGACTATCTCGCGCTGGCCCCGCTCGCATTCGCCCGCACGGGCCGCTCGCTCGCGCAGACGATGCGATGCGACGGCGTGCTGTGGGATCGCTGGCTGCGACCGTATTTCCTCGGGGTGCTGAATATCGAGCCGCGCCACGCGAGCGCCGAACTCGCGCGCGCCGCGCTGTGCGGCACGTTTGCCGCGGGCGGCCCCGGCAGCCGTCCGCTCGTCGCGCGCCGCGGGCTCGGCAGCGCGTTCGTCGAACCGGCGCTGCGGATGCTGCAGTACGGCGGCGCGCAGATCCGCCTGAATTCGCGGCTCGACGCGTTCGAATTCGGCGCGCACGGCAATGCGGTCGATGCGGTGTCGGTCGGCGGCGAGCGGATCGATCTCGCGCCGGGCGACGCGGTCGTGCTGGCCGTGCCGCCCGAGGTCGCGCAGCCGCTCGTGCCCGAACTCACCGCGCCCGATACCTTCAGCGCGGTCGTGACCGCGTATTTCGCGGTCGAATCGCCGGCCGGTCATCCACTGCAGACGACCGTCGTCAACGGCGTCGTCGATGCGGTGCGGACCGGTGACGGCCAGCTCGCGGCGACGATCCGCGATGCGGGCCGCTGGCTCGACATGCCGCGCGACACGCTCGCGCGGCGCATCTGGGAAGACGTCGCGCGCGTGACCGGCACGAACCCGGAAACCATCCCCGCGTGGCAACTCGTCGTCGAGCCGCGCGCGGGCTTTGCGGCGGTGCCGTCGCAGGAAATGAAACGGCCGGCCGTGCGTACGCGCTGGACCAATCTTGTACTCGCGGGCGACTGGATTGCCACCGGCCTGCCCGCCACGATCGAGGGCGCGATCCGTTCCGGCCAGTTGGCCGCGGACGTGCTCCAGACGCAATAAAGAGAGGGACCGATGAACGATCTCACCGAAATGGCTACCTTGTCCGCCGGCGCCGTGCCGGCCGACGTCGACGCGGCTGTCGCGCGTGCGACCGACGCGCTGCTGGCCGCGCAGCAAGCGGACGGACACTGGGTCTACGAACTCGAAGCGGATTCGACGATTCCTGCCGAATACGTGCTGCTCGTCCACTATCTGGGCGAGACGCCGAACCTCGAGCTCGAACAGAAGATCGGCAAGTATCTGCGCCGCATCCAGCAGGCCGACGGCGGCTGGCCGCTGTTTACCGACGGCGCACCGAACATCAGCGCGAGCGTGAAGGCGTATTTCGCGCTGAAGGTGATCGGCGACGACGAGAACGCCGAGCACATGCAGCGCGCGCGCCGCGCGATCCATGCGATGGGCGGCGCCGAGATGTCGAACGTGTTCACGCGCATCCAGCTCGCGCTGTACGGTGCGATTCCGTGGCGCGCGGTGCCGATGATGCCGGTCGAGATCATGCTGCTGCCGCAGTGGTTCCCGTTCCATCTGTCGAAGGTGTCGTACTGGGCGCGCACCGTGATCGTGCCGCTGCTCGTGCTGAACGCGAAGCGTCCGCTCGCGAAGAACCCGCGCGGCGTGCGCATCGACGAGCTGTTCATCGACCCGCCCGTCAACGCCGGGCTGCTGCCGCGTCAGGGCCACCAGAGCGCGGGCTGGTTCGCGTTCTTCCGCGTGGTCGACCATGCGCTGCGCGCGGTCGACGGCCTGTTCCCGAGCTATACGCGCGAACGCGCGATCCGTCAGGCCGTGTCGTTCGTCGACGAGCGCCTGAACGGCGAGGACGGCCTCGGCGCGATCTATCCGGCGATGGCCAACGCGGTGATGATGTACGACGTGCTCGGCTATGCGGAAGACCATCCGAACCGCGCGATCGCGCGCAAGGCGCTCGACAAGCTGCTCGTCGTGCACGACGACGAAGCGTATTGCCAGCCGTGCCTGTCGCCCGTGTGGGACACGTCGCTCGTTGCGCATGCGCTGCTCGAGACCGGCGATGCGCGTGCGCAGGAAGCGGTGCTGCGCGGCCTCGAATGGCTGCGTCCGCTGCAGATCCTCGACGTGCGCGGCGACTGGATCTCGCGCCGCCCGAACGTGCGGCCCGGCGGCTGGGCGTTCCAGTACGCGAATGCGCACTACCCGGACGTCGACGATACGGCCGTGGTCGTGATGGCGATGGATCGTGCGCAGAAGCTCACGCAGTCGGACACGTATCGCGAATCGATGGCGCGTGCGCGCGAATGGGTCGTCGGCATGCAGAGCAGCGACGGCGGCTGGGGCGCGTTCGAACCTGAAAACACGCAGTACTACCTGAACAACATCCCGTTCTCCGATCACGGCGCGCTGCTCGATCCGCCGACGGCCGACGTGTCGGGCCGCTGCCTGTCGATGCTGTCGCAGCTCGGCGAGACGCCGCTGAACAGCGAGCCGGCCCGCCGCGCGCTCGACTACATGCTGAAGGAGCAGGAGCCGGACGGCAGCTGGTACGGCCGCTGGGGGATGAACTACGTGTACGGCACGTGGACGGCCCTGTGCTCGCTGAACGCGGCCGGCCTGACGCCGGACGACCCGCGCATGAAGCGCGGTGCGCAGTGGCTGCTGTCGATCCAGAACAAGGACGGCGGCTGGGGCGAGGACGGCGACAGCTACAAGCTCAACTATCGCGGTTACGAGCAGGCGCCGAGCACGGCGTCGCAGACGGCCTGGGCGCTGCTCGGCCTGATGGCGGCCGGCGAAGTGAACAACCCGGCCGTGGCGCGCGGCGTCGACTACCTGGTCGCGCAGCAGAACGAAGAAGGCTTGTGGGACGAGACGCGCTTCACGGCGACGGGCTTCCCGCGCGTGTTCTACCTGCGCTACCACGGCTATCGCAAGTTCTTCCCGCTGTGGGCGCTCGCGCGCTACCGCAACCTGAAGCGCGCGAACGCGACGCGCGTGACGGTCGGGATGTAACGCGTGGCGACGACGCAGCACAACGGCGCATTGCCCGTCATCGCGGTCACAGGGATGGCGTTCGAGGCGCGCATCGCGCGCGGCGACGGCGTCGAGGCCGTGTTCGCCGCGCGGGCCGACCGGCTCGAGCGCGCACTGGCCGAAGCGACCGCGCGCGGCTGCGCGGGCATCGTCAGCTTCGGTACCGCGGGCGGGCTCGCGCCCGACCTCGCGCCGGGCGCGCTCGTGATCGCGGACGCGATCGACGGGCCGTTCGGCCGCGTGCAGACCGATACGGGCTGGAGCGCGCGGCTCGTCGCCGCGCTGCAGGACACGCCGGTGTGGGCGCGTGTCACGCGCGGCACGATGGCGGCCGTCGGCGCGCCGGTGGTCAGCGAGCAGGACAAGACGTCGCTGCATCGTGCGAATGGCGCGCTTGCCGTCGACATGGAATCGCATATCGCGGCGGCCTTCGCGGCCGCGCGCGGCGTGCCGTTCGCGGTGTGCCGCGCGATCGTCGATCCGGCGTGGCGCACGCTGCCGCGCGCGGCGACGGCCGGGCTGCGCGACGACGGCAGCACGGCGATCCTGCCGATCCTGCGCGAACTGCTGAAGCAGCCGTCGCAGCTCGGCCCGTTATTGCAGGTCGCCAGCGATGCGCGCGCGGCGCGCACGACGCTGATCCAGGCGCGGCACGCATTCGAGCGTGCGGGCGCGCTGCAGATCGTCTGAGCGGCGTTCGCTGCTGGCCTTTCCCCCGCTTCCCGGTCTGCCGTTTCGCGCGGACAAAAAAAGAGCGCTGCATGACGCAGCGCTCTTTTTTTGCGCGGCCGCCGTTGCGGCGTTACTGCGCGGCCGGACTGCTCGCGGGCACGGTCGGCATCGCCGGGGCGATTGGCGCACCGTTGGCGGCCGGCGCCGTCGTGGCGCCCGCCGATGCAGCCGCCGGCGCACTCGCCGGCATCGCACTATCCGCACCCGGATCGTCGTACTGCGGCAATCCCGGCGCGGCCGGTGCGTTGTTCGGCGTGGCGCCCGATGCGCCGCCCGCATCGCCCGGATCCTCATAGTTCGGCAAGCCGCCCGGCGTGGTCGGCGTGGCCGCCGGCACCGCGCCGGCTTCACCCGGCTCCGCGTAGTTCGGCGCCGCGGCCGATGCCGACTGGCCGTGATACGTCAGCGACTTGCGCTGCTGCAGGTACGCGTCGCGCACGAACGAATACGGATCGAGCGCGGCCTGCTTCAGCAGATCGGTCGCACCGAGCAGGTCCGAACGCGCGCTGATGAACTGCGCGATGTACATCGGATTGCGTGCGGCCGGCTCGATGTAGTTCAGCAGGTTGAAGCGCACGTCCACCGCGCGGCCGACGCCGTCGCGGATCGTGCTCGGCCCGAACACGGGCAGCACGAGGTACGGGCCGGACGGCATGCCCCAGCGCGCCATCGTCAGCCCGAAATCCTGGTGATGCTTCGGCAGCCCGGCCGGCGTCGCGATGTCGATCAGGCCGGCGACGCCGAACAGCGAGTTCATCGCCACGCGCATCAGATCCTGCGTCGCATCGGTGATGCGCAACTGCAGCAGGTTGTTCGCCATGTTGCCGAGATCGCCGAGGTTCGAGAAGAAGTTGCTGATCGCGGTGCGCACCGGCGTCGGCGTGACTTTCTGGTAACCCTTCGCGATCGGCTGCGCGATGTGCGTGTCGACCGTGTCGTTGAACGTGTACATCGCCCGGTTCATCGGCTCGAGCGGGTCGTTGGGATTGCGGTTCGGTCCCGTCGCGCAGCCGGTCAGCATCGCGCTGGCGGCGACGGTCGCCGCAATGATTCGCACCTTATTCATTGATTCCTTGCGATTGGTTCTGGGCGCGCTTGACGCGCGGTTTGCCCATCAGGACGGGCTGGAACACCACGGCGCCGATCAGCGTACAGGTCAGGGCCAGCGCGAGCAGCTTGCCCATGCTCGACGTGCCCGGATGGTGCGACAGCCACAGGCTGCCGAAGGCGGTCGCCGTCGTCGCGGCGCTGAACAGCACGGCGTGCGTGAGGCTCGAATGCAGCAGCCCCGTCTGCCCCGCGCGCCACGCCATCACGAAATACACCTTGAACGCGACGCCGACGCCGAGCATCAGCGGCAGCGCGATGATGTTCGCGAAGTTCAGCGACATGCCGAGCACGACGCACATCTCGAGCGTCACGATGCCCGACACGAGCAGCGGCACCAGCGTGCGCAGCACGTCGCCGAAGCGGCGCAGCGTGACCCACAGCAGGACCGTGATCGAGATGATCGACCACAGCGCCGCGTGCAGGAACGCGTTGATGATCGTGTCGGCCGAATGCAGGATCGAGATCGGCCCGCCGGTCGCACCCGGTTCCGCGGCCTTCACGGCCTTGGCGAAACGGCGCAGCATCGTGTCGTCGTTCGGGTCGACGCCCTTCGGCACCTTCGGCGAGATCTGCACGAGCGCGTGGCCGTCCGGCGCAACCCAGTCGCGCACGACCTGCGGCGGCAGCGATTCGCGCGTGATGTCCTGCGGCTGCAGCAGCGCAGCGAGCTGGTTGAGCGCGATGCGCAGCGTATCGGAGAACGCGCGTTCGGCACGGTCGCGCGTCGCGCTGTCGGCGGCGGCGAGCTTCGCGAGCGACGCGGACAGGTGCTGCGCGGCCGCGGCGCCCGGGCCCGGGTGATCCTCGGCCGCGTAGCTCAACAGGTCCGACACGCGCTTGAGCGCGGCCACGCGTTGCGCGTCGGTCGCGGGCGGCGCGGCCGGCTGCGTCAGCGCGGGCAGCAGTTCGCTCGCGGCCGCAGCGATCGCCGCGCGCTTGGCCGGCTGGTCGGAGGGGATGAAGGTCGACAGCGTGGTCGTGCGGCCGACTTCGGGCAGCGCGTCGAGGCGCTTCGCGGCCGCGTCGGCTTGCGCGAGCGACGGCGCGAGCAGCGTGACGTCGTTGACGGCGGCTTCCGGCGAATCCTTCAGCGCGAGCAGCGTCGCCATCGATTCGCTGTTCGGGTCCTTCAGGTGCAGCGGGTTGAAGTCGAAATGCAGGAATGCGAGCAGCGGCAGCGCGCCGATCACGACCGCCAGCGTGCCGATCAGGATCGGCTTGCGATGGCGATCGAGATAATCGTCGACCGGCGCGAGCCACGGAAAGCCCGGCGTCTTCGATTCGCCAGGCGGCGCGAACAGGCGCAGCAGTGCGGGCAGCAGCGTGAGCGTGGTCAGCAGTGCGACGAACATCCCGACGCCCGCGATCAGGCCGAGCTCGGACACGCCGCGATACGCGGTCGGAATGAACGAGAAGAAGCTTGCTGCCACGGCCGCGGTGGCGAGCGCGAGCGGCATGCCCATCGAGTGCGCGGCGCCGATCAGCGCGTGATCGATGCGCTCGTCGCGGAAGCGTTCCTCGCGGTACTTCACGCCGTACTGGATCGAGAAGTCGACGCCGAGGCCGACAAACAGCACCATGAACGCGACCGAGATCATGTTCAGCGAGCCGACCATCGCGAGGCCGAGCGCGGCCGTCACGACGAGGCCGACGAACAGCGTGACGAGCACCGAGCCGATCATCCGCTTCGAGCGCAGTGCAAGCCACAGGATGACGAGCACGGCGAGCAGCGTGAGCACGCCATTGAGCGCGGCGCCGTCTTCGACCGACGCGAATTCGTCGTCGGCGAGCGGCTGTTCGCCGGTCAGGCGCACGGCCGCGCCGTAGCGCTTGTCGAGGTCGAGCGAACGGGCCGCGTCGCGGATCACCTGGCTCGTTGCCGCGCCGGCCTTCAGCGCGCCGTAGTTGACCACCGGCTGCACGGTGACGAACGCGCGCGCGGGCTGCCGCGCGGCGTCGCTGTCGACCAGCGCGCGCCACGAGAACGCGGCCGGCTTGCCGGCCAGCACGTCGTCGACCGTCGCCGCGCTGCGCGCGAGCAGCTTCGCCATCGCGGGCAGCTTCACCTGGCCGGTCAGGAGCGGCTGGCCGAGCGTGGTGGACAGCGTGGTGGCGAGCCCGGTGAGGCTCGGGTTCTTCGCGAGTTCGTTGACGAGCGGGCGCGCGCTCGCGAGCTGCGCGGTCGTATCGGAGACCTCCTGCGGCGACAGGAACAGCAGCCCGTTGTGTTCGAAGAACGGCCCGCCGCCCGGTTCGGCGACCGGGCCGATGCGGCCGGCGGCGGCGTCCTTCTGCAGCGCTTCGGTCAGCGCATGCGCGGCGGCCGTCGCGAATTCGGGCGCGGGCGCCTCGACGACCGCGAGGATCGTGCCGTTGCGTTGCGGGAACGCCTTGTCGACGGCCTGGCCGAGCGCGGCCCATTGCGGTTCCGCATCGACGAGCTTGCTGATGTCGGTGTTGATCTTGAAATGCTGCGCGACGTAGACGCCGCTGCAGGCGGCGATCACGAGCGACAGGACGACGACCCAGACGGGGCGGCGCACCGACCACGCAACGAGTCGGACGATGAGAGATGTCACCATGTGGCGGTGGGGAGCGGCTGGCTAGGGCAAAGTAGCCAAGTATACCGGCGCGGCGCGGCGACGGTCGTGACGTTGCGGAGAATCGGGGCGGGAAGGATATTTGCTACCGGCGTGGCAATCGGATCGCGCGGCCGGATCATTTGTATGCAGATATTTACATAATCGCCGCGGCGATGCGTCGACACGCCGCGGAGCGCCTGTGACAAACGGCGCTGAAAGGTAACAGTCGGTCACCGGGCGGCAACGCGGCGTCGGGCCCGGTATACTTTGCTCCACCGGCCGATGCAAAGAGCCGGCCGTTTTTTCCCATCGAGTGCGAAATTCGTATGAAACGTCATCTGTTTGCTTTCGTCGCGGCGGCCGCCGTGTCGGTTTCCGCTTTCGCGCAGAGCGCGCCGGTCGATCTCGTTCGCACGGCGGTCGAGGGCACCGTCAACGCGATGAAGGCCGATCCGGCCGCCCGCGGCGGTGACATGGCGAAGATCACGCAGGTGGTCGAGCAACGCTTCCTGCCCGTGACCAACTTCGAGCGCACGACCCGCATCGCGGTCGGCGACGCGTGGAAGCAGGCCACGCCGCAACAGCAGCAGGAGCTGTACAAGCAGTTCCGGTTGCTGATGACGCGCACCTACGCCGCGTCGCTCGCGCAGCTCGGCAACCAGGACGCGAAGTTCTCGTTCAAGCCAGGCGGCGCGTCGGGTGCCGATGCGCTCGTGCAGTCGACGGTCACGACGCCGGGCGACAGCCAGTCGGTCGGCTATCGTCTCGGCAAGGTCGGCAACGACTGGAAGATCTACGACATCGACATGTCGGGCGCGTGGCTGATCCAGGTCTACCAGGGCCAGTTCAAGAGCCAGCTCGCGACGGGCGGGATCGACGGCCTGATCGCGTATCTGCAGAAGCACAATTCGCGGACGAACTGACGGCGTTGCAAGGCCGCGGTCCGGATGCACGAAGGGCGCCCTCGGGCGTCCTTTTTTCATGGTGGCGCGTGGACTGCGTACGGGTTCGCGCCTACCGCCGCCGATGCTCGACCGCGAACTTGATCAGCTCGGCCTGCCCTTCGATCTCCAGCTTGCGTTTCAGATTGAGCCGGTGCGTCTCGACCGTGCGCACCGACAGCCCCGTCTGTTGCGCGATCTGCTTGCTCGACAGCCCTTCGGCCAGCGCGTCGAGGATGTCGCGCTCGCGCGGCGTCAGCCGGTCCAGCGGCGACGCCGTCGCGCTGGCCTGGATCATCCGCGCGGCCAGCCCTTCGCTGAAGAACGTCTGCCCGCCCAGCACCACGCCGATCGCACGCACGATCTCGCTCGCGGGCGAATCCTTCAGCAGATAGCCGCTCGCGCCGGCGCGCACCGCCTGCGTCACGTACTCGATGTTGTCGTGCATCGACAGCATCAGCACGCGAATACCCGGAAAACGCTCGTGGAACACGCCCGCGAGCGTGATGCCGTTCATCCCGTTCATGCCGACGTCCATCAGCGCGAGATCGGGTTCGAGCGAGGCGGCCAGCGCGAGCGCCTCGTCCGCGTTGCCGGCCTCGCCGACCACCGACAGGTCGGCCGCTTCGAGCCGCATCCGCAAGCCGTCGCGCACGAGCGGGTGATCGTCGACGAGCAGCAGTCGGGCGGCGGGCCGGGCGGGATCGGGGGCGCTCATGGGCAAGGTCTCCGGGTAGGGTGTGCGTGCTCAGGCGGCCGCGCGCCGCAGCGGCACGCGCGCGGCCACGACGGTATGGCCGACCTGCGACGTGATCGTCAGCGTGCCGTCGAGCGCGTCGAGGCGCTCGCGCATGTTGCGCAGGCCGATGCCGCGGCGCGCGTCGGCCTGCGAACGTTCGGCGTCGAAGCCGCAGCCGTTGTCGGCGATGGTCAGCGTGACGGATTGTGCGCCGACGTCGAGCGTGACGGCCGCGCGCGACGCCCGCGCATGATGCACGATGTTGCTCAGCGCTTCCTGCGCGATCCGGAACAGCGCGGTGTTGACGGCTTCGGGCAGCGGCTGCGTGCCGCCGTGCGCGACCTGCGTGTAGCCGATGTCGATGCCGCTTTCCGCGCCCAGCTCGCGCACGAGTTGCTCGAGCGCGGCCGCGAGGCCGAGATCGTCGAGCATCGACGGGCGCAGCGCGTGCGAGATGCGTCGGACTTCGCGCAGCGTGTCGCCGAGCCGCCCGACGCCCGACGCGAGCGCCTGCTCGGCTTCGGGCACGCGCGACGTGCCGCGCTCGAAGCGCGCCAGCGCGGATTCGAGCATCAGCTTCGCGGACACCATCATCTGGCTGATCCCGTCGTGCAGTTCGCGCGACAGCCGCGCACGCTCCTGCTCCTGCGATTCGACGACGCGTTGCGCGAGCAGCTTGAGCTTCGCGTCGGCGCTGCGCGACTCGCTGACGTTCAGTACCAGCGCGCACACGGCGATCGCCGCCGCGCCGGTGAGCGCGATCGCGGTGAGCCAGCTCATCGTGCGCTCGATGTTCGCGGACGCGCGCGCATCGATGCGCTGCAGCGCGGTGTCGACGTCGTCGAGATAGATGCCGGTGCCGACCATCCAGCCCCAGCGCTCGAGCGCGACGACGTAGCCGAGCTTCGGCGCGACGCGGCCCGTCGACGGCCGCTGCCACGCATAGCGCACGTAGCCGCCGCCCTGCGACGCCGCGCCGATCAGCTTCTGGATGGTCAGCGCGCCCTGCGGGTCGCGCATCGACCAGAAGTTGTGACCGACGCGCTCGGGCTCGCGCGGATGCATCAGCGAATTGCCGTGCAGGTCGTAGACGAAGAAATAGCCGTCGGGGCCGAAATCCATCTTCTGCAGCATCGCGAGCGCCTGCGTGCGCAGCAGCGCGTCGTCGCGCGCGTTGCGGCCGCTCGCGTCGTAGAGCGGCATGATCGCGCTCGTCGCGAGTTCGACGTAGTGCTTCAGCTCGACTTCCTTGCTCGACAGGTACGCGGCCTGGATCGTCGCGTGCTGCGTGCGCGCGAGCGTCGTCGCCTGCTGGCGCACGCCGAAGCCGATGCCGGCAATCGCGAGCAGGAACGGCACGATGGCCAGAAGGAAGATCTTTGCCTTGAGTCTCATGGTGGTGCGAAGCGGCCGGCCCACGCGGCCGGCCAGGCGCGCAGGCCGGGCGCATCGGCCGCGCGGCGGCGCGGTGGCATATCGAGCCGGTATTGTCGGCGATTTTGCAGGCGGGCGGCGGCCGCCGCCCGTGCGTTCAGGCCCGCCGCGATTCGCGAGTGTCGGGCGACGTGGCCGCCTGCACGGCGATGCGGTTGCGCCCGCCTTCCTTCGCCCGATACAGCGCATCGTCGGCCCGCTTCAGCGCGGCCTGGATGTTGTCGTCGTGTTCGGGGTAGCTGGTCGTCACGCCGATGCTCACCGTCAGGCGGCCGACCGTGCCCGCGTCGTGCCGGATGCCGAGATCGAGGATGCCCGTGCGGATGGTTTCGGCGATCGTCACCGCGCCGTCTGTGTCGATATCCGGCAGCACGACGACGAATTCCTCGCCGCCGTAGCGCGCCGCATAGTCGGCCGGGCGGCGCAGGCAGCCGGCGATGCAGTGGCCGACCGCGGCGAGTGCGTCGTCGCCGGCCTGGTGGCCCTGCGTGTCGTTGTAGCGCTTGAAGTCGTCGACGTCGATGAACAGCAGCGACAGTGCATGTTGCGAGCGCGCGGCGCGGCGCCATTCGCGCGCGAGCGTGACGTCGAGCATCCGGCGGTTGTCGAGGCCCGTCAGGCCGTCGGTGCGCGCGAGCGCCTGCAGCTCGGTTTCCGCGCGATGGCGTTTGCGCAACTGCACGTCGAGCAGCAGCGACAGGCCGACGAAGCCGATCGCGAGCGCGACCATCGCGGAGCCGATCGGGATCGCACGGTCGTACCACGCGGCGTAGGTGTCCGCTTCCGAGCGCGCGACCATGACGATGAGCGGCAGGTGCTCGAGGTGCCGGAACACGTATAGGCGCCGCACGCCGTCGATCGTTGCGGTATCGGCGAAGCTGCCTTCGTTGGCGGTCATGAAGTGCCGGAACGTGCTCGCGCGGCTGATGTCGCGGCCGACGATCTTGGGGTCGTACGGCTCGCGCGCGACCATCCTGCCATCCGTGTTGATCAGCGCGACCGAGCCGCGATCGCCGAGCGACAGCCGCGAGAACAGGTTCTGAAAATATTCGAGCCGGATCGACATCACCGCGACGCCGCCGAACGATCCGTCGGGCCGCGTGATTCGCCGGCTGAGCGCGATGCTCGGCGAGCCGCCGCGCAGCCGCGAGTGATACGGGGGGCTGACGTACAGGCCGACGTCGGGACGGTCGCGGTGCACGGTGAAGTACGGTTCGTTGGCGAAGTTGGCCTTGCGCGGCACGTCGCTCATGCCGTCGACCGCGATGTCGCCTTTCGCGTCGAGCACGTAGATGCCGCCGAGGTACTTGGCGGTCGTCGCGCGATCGAACAGCACCTGGCGGCGCAGCGCCATCGGCAGCCGGGTCACCGCCGGGTCGTTCGCGCCTTCGACGACCGCCTGCAGCGACAGCGAATAGATCTCGATGTTGCGTTCGATGTCCCACGACGCCATCAGCGCGAGGTTCTGCTGCATGCTGCGCGAGCGGTCGCGCGCGTCGATCCGGCCTTCGTACAGCACGATCCCGCACAGCAGCAGCAGGATCAGCGCGATCAGCAGCCCCGTATAGAAGATCAGGTGCGGCAGCAGGGACCGGCGCAGATGAGCGGCGACACGGCTCGTCACGCCGGATTCGCTGGGCATTGCGTAGTCGGTTTCTGCCATGGTCCGTGGATCGGGGGCATCGTCGCCGGGCGGCGGGCCGATGCGATTGTTCGTATGACTACCGGTGGCGATCCGGTGCGCGCCCTTCCCGTGCCAGCCTTCCGTTCAGCGGAGAAACCGGGCACCGATTATCGACAATCGCGGCCCGAGAAACCGATAAACCGGGTATTCACAGGTAACGTCTGCTGCAATTCGACCATCTGACGAATCGCGACGCGAATTGAACGGAGTATAACGCGCGTGTTTGTGTGCGCGGAAAATGTTGCAACCTGTTGATCGGGATCAAATTTTCGCGTAATCCCGGGCTTGCAAATATCGGCGAAGCGTTGTCGCGCAAGGCTGTGCGGCAGTGCGGAAAAGGCCGTGCGGCGCACGTCCGCGGACGCACCGGGATTAACGTCGGGTGAGCACCGCATGCGAAAGCGCGCGATATCTACCGATTATCGGTTTCAACGGCACGGTGCACGCAAATATGAAAACGGGCAGCCGCGCGGGCTGCCCGTTTCGCAAGGTCGGCGTACGACCGGCGCCCGGCATGCGGGCGAGCCCGCGTGCGCAGGTTCAGGCGCCGTGCTGTTGCGCCTTGAACGCGAGCCGGAACCGATGCAGCAGCGGCTCGGTGTAGCCGCTCGGTTGCGACGTGCCTTGCAGCGCGAGCGCGCATGCGGCCTTGAACGCGGTCGACTGGTCGTAGCCGGGCGCCATCGGGCGATAGTTCGGATCGCCCGCGTTCTGCTGGTCGACGACGCGGGCCATGCGCTTGAACACGTCGAGCACGAACGCCTCGGTGATCACGCCGTGGCGCAGCCAGTTCGCGATGTGCTGGCTCGAAATGCGCAGCGTCGCGCGGTCTTCCATCAGGCCGACGTCGTGGATGTCCGGCACCTTCGAGCAGCCGACGCCCTGTTCGACCCAGCGCACGACGTAGCCGAGGATGCCCTGCGCGTTGTTCTCGACCTCGCTCAGAATCTCGGCCTCGCTCCACGCCGCGCGCTCGACGACCGGGACCGTCAGCAGCCCTTCGAGCAGCGCGTCGCGCTCGCTCGCGTACGGCGTCTTTTCGAGTTCCTGCTGGACGGCCTGCACGTCGACGAGGTGGTAGTGCAGCGCGTGCAGCGTCGCGGCGGTCGGCGACGGCACCCACGCGGTGTTCGCGCCGGCGCGCGGATGCGCGATCTTCTGCTCGAGCATCGCATGCATCAGGTCCGGCATCGCCCACATGCCCTTGCCGATCTGCGCGCGGCCGCGCAGGCCGGCCGACAGGCCCGCAAGCACGTTGTTGCGCTCGTACGACTGGATCCACGCGGACGATTTCATGTCGCCCTTGCGGATCATCGGGCCCGCTTCCATCGCGGTGTGCATCTCGTCGCCGGTGCGGTCGAGGAAGCCGGTGTTGATGAACGCGACGCGCGCGGCCGCTGCCGCGATGCACGCGGCGAGGTTCACGCTGGTGCGGCGCTCCTCGTCCATGATGCCCATCTTCAGCGTGTTGCGCGGCAGGGTGTACAGATCCTCGATGCGCGCGAACAGCGTGTCGGCGAACGCGACTTCGGCCGGGCCGTGCATCTTCGGCTTCACGATGTAGATCGAGCCCGTGCGCGAATTGCGCTCGGCCTTCAGGTCGTGCAGCGCGCACAACGTCGTGACGACGCCGTCGAGGATCCCTTCCGGAATCTCGTTGCCGTCGCGGTCGAGCACCGCGCCGTTGGTCATCAGGTGGCCGACGTTGCGCACGAACAGCAGCGAGCGGCCGTGCAGCGACAGCGTGCCGCCGGCCGGCGTCGTGTACTCGCGATCGGCGTTCAGGCGGCGCGTAAACGTCTTGCCGCCTTTCGCGACTTCCTCGACGAGCGTGCCCTGCATCAGGCCGAGCCAGTTGCGGTAGAGCTGGACCTTGTCGTCGGCGTCGACCGCCGCGACCGAATCCTCGCAGTCGATGATCGTGCTGACCGCGGCTTCGAGCACGACGTCCTTCACGTTCGCGAGATCGGCGCGGCCGATCGGCGTCGACGCGTCGATCTGGATCTCGACGTGCAGGCCGTTGTGCTTCAGCAGGATCGCGGACGGCGCGTCGGCCGCGCCCTGGTAGCCGACGAACTGCGCCGGCTGCGCGAGCGCGACGTTGCCCTTCGCGGTTTCGACCGCGAGCTGGCCGTCCTGCACGCGGTAGCGCAGCGCGTCGCGGTGCGAGCCGCTCGCGAGCGGCGCCGCGTTGTCGAGCACGTTGCGCGCATAGTCGATCACGCGCTGGCCGCGCGTCGGGTTGTAGGCCGCGGTGCGTTCGGCTCCGCCGTCTTCCGGCAGCGCGTCGGTGCCGTACAGCGCGTCGTACAGGCTGCCCCAGCGCGCGTTCGCGGCGTTCAGCGCATAGCGCGCGTTCGACAGCGGCACGACGAGCTGCGGGCCCGCCTGCGTGGCGATCTCGCTGTCGACGTTCGCGGTGGCGGCCGCGACGTTCGACGGGACCGGCACGAGGTAGCCGATCTGTTCGAGGAACGCGCGATACGCGGCGTGGTCGCGTACCGGGCCCGGGTGCGCGCGATGCCACGCGTCGAGTTCCTGCTGCAGGCGGTCGCGTTCGGCGAGCAGCTCGCGGTTGCGCGGCGCGAGGTCGTGCACCAGGGCCGAGAAACCGCTCCAGAACGCGGCCTTGTCGATGCCGGTGCCCGGCAGCGCTTCGTTTTCAATGAACTGGCTCAGCGCTGGCGCGACTTGCAGTCCTGCTTGGTCGATCATCGTGATTCCTCCCGGGGAATTGAAAAACGCGCGCGCGTTGGCTGGCTATGCCACGACGCTTTGTGTACCGGCGCGGGCGATCTGCGCGTCCTGTTCGGACTTTACGCCAGACACACCGATCGCGCCTGCAATCCGGCCGTCGACCGTGACCGGCACGCCGCCTTCGAGCAACCCCGTCAGCGGCGCGCTCAGGAACGCGGTGCGGCCACCGTTGATCATATCCTCATACGCCTTCGTCTCGCGACGGCCGAGCGCCGCCGCGCGCGCCTTGTCCTGCGCGATGGTGCTGCTGGCCGGCGATGCGCCGTCCAGCCGCGCGAACGCGAGCAGGTGGCCGCCATCGTCGACGACGGCGATCGACACGGCCCAGCCGTGGCGTTCCGCCTCCGCGCGGGCCGCGGCGAGCATGCGCTCGGCATCGGCCAGTTCGAGTTCGGGTTTCGTTTGCATGGCTTTCCTCCGGAATAGGCGGTCAGTCGACCAGCCGGTTGTCGACGAGCTCGATCCAGTGGCGCACGGGCGTGCGGCCCGCGCCGTTCAGGTGAGTCTGGCAGCCGACGTTGGCGGTGACAATCAGGTCCGGCTGCGCGGCTTCGAGCGCATCGAGCTTGTTGTCGCGTAACGTCGTCGCGAGTGCGGGCTGCGTCAGCGAATAGGTGCCGGCCGAGCCGCAGCACAGATGGCCGTCGGCGACATTCGTCAGATCGAAGCCGAGCCGCGTCAGAATGCTTTCCACCGCGCCGCCGAGGCGCTGTGCGTGCTGCAGCGTGCACGGGCAGTGAACCGCGACGCGCCGTGGCGTCGCGTCGGCGAGCGCGTCGAGCGGCTCCGCCGCGATCACTTCGGCCAGATCGCGCGCGAGTGCGCCGACGCGCCGTGCCTTCTCCGCATAGACGGGGTCGGAGCGCAGCAGGTCGCCGTATTCCTTCACGAACGCACCGCAGCCGCTCGCGGTCAGCACGATCGCTTCCGCGCCGGCGTCGATCGCCGGCCACCACGCGTCGATGTTGCGGCGTGCGCGCTGAAGGCCCGCGTCCTGCGCGTTCAGGTGATATTCGGTCGCGCCGCAGCAGCCGGCTTCGCGCGCCGGGGTCACGCTGATGCCGAGCCGGTCGAGTACACGCGCGGCGGCCGCATTGGTGTTCGGCGACAGCGACGGCTGCACGCAGCCTTCCAGCATCAGCACGCGCCGCGCATGACGCACGGCCGGGCGCGGCGCGGCCGCGGGCACGGCGGCCGGGATCTTGTCCCGCAGTGTGCCGGGCAGCAGCGGGCGCAGCGCGCGGCCGGCCTTCAGCAGCGCGGCGAACGTCGCCGGGCGCGGCACGACGTGACGCAACCCCGCACGCAGCAGGCGCTCGCGCGCCGGCCGCCGCGAGCGCTTCTCGGCTTCCGCGCGGCCGATGTCGAGCAGCGTGTGATAGCGCACGCCGGACGGGCAGGTCGTTTCGCAGTTGCGGCACGTCAGGCAGCGGTCGAGGTGTTGTTGCGTGCGTTCGCCGCACGGCTCGCCTTCGAGCAGCTGCTTGATCAGGTAGATGCGGCCGCGCGGCCCGTCGAGCTCGTTGCCGAGCACCTGGTAGGTCGGGCAGGTCGCATTGCAGAAGCCGCAGTGCACGCAGGCGCGCAGGATCGCTTCCGCTTCGTCGGCCCGGGCGAGGGCCTTGCTTGCTTCGCTGAGGTTGGTTTGCATCGGCGGGTCGAAGTCGGGTTGGCGTCAGAAGTCGGCGTAGAGCCGGCCGGGATTGAAAATCGCGTGCGGGTCGAGCTGCGCCTTGAGTTGCCGGTGCACGCGCAGCAGCGCGGGCGGCAGCGGCTGGAACGGCTCCGCTGTCGTGCCCGGCGTGTAGCAGGTCGCGTGGCCGCCGCACTGCGCGGCGAAGCGCTGCACGTCGGCCGGCGCGGCGTCGGTCTTCAGCCAGCGCTGCGCGCCGCCCCAGTCGACGAGCTGCGCGCCCGCGAGCGCGTCGAGCGGCGCGGCGGCCGGCACCGATACGCGCCACAGCGGCCGCGGATCGTCGAAGAACGGCAGCGACAGGTCGCGCAGATGTGCCCAGAACGCGTCGTCGCGGTCGTCCATCCGGTCGCCGCCGATCGTGTCGCGCGCGGCCTTCACCGAGCCGTCGCCGCCTTCGAGCCGCACGCGCAGCACGCCGTCCGCGTGGCACGCGCCCGCGAGCGGCAGCCCCGCGCGACGCCACGCGGCGACGCGATGCACGGCTTCGCTCGCCGTGAGCGTCAACGCGAGATCGCCGGTCGCGCGCGGCTTCGGCAGCACCTTCAGCGAGACCTCCGTCACGACGCCGAGGCAGCCGAAACTCCCGGCGAGCAGCCGCGACACGTCGTAGCCCGCGACGTTCTTCATCACCTCGCCGCCGAAGCGCAGATGCTTCGCGTGGCCGGTGATCACGCGGCAGCCGAGCACGAAGTCGCGCACCGCGCCGGCCCACGGGCGGCGCGGGCCCGACAGCGCCGCCGCGAACATGCCGCCGACCGTCGCCGCGCCGCCGAACGACGGCGGCTCGCATGGCAGCATCTGGCCGGCCGCGTCGAGCATCGCATCGAGATCGGCGAGCGGCGTGCCCGCGCGCGCGGTAATGACGAGTTCGGTCGGGTCGTACGACACGACGCCGCGATGCGTGCGCACGTCGAGCGTGCGGCCTTCGACCGGCCGGCCGACGAACGCCTTCGTGCCGGCGCCGCGGATGCGCAGCGGCTGGCGAGCGTGGATCGCCGCGTCGACCTGCGCGACGAGCGCCGCGCTGTCGTCGATGGACTCGATGGATTCGATGTCGCGTCGCATCAGAAGCGCTCCAGTTCGGGGAACGGCAACTCGCCGTGATGAACGTGCATCGCGCCGAATTCGGCGCAGCGGTGCAGCGTCGGGATGTTCTTGCCGGGATTGAGCAGGCGCTGCGGATCGAACGCGGCCTTCACCGCGTGGAAGAACGTGATTTCATCGGCGTTGAACTGCACGCACATCTGGTTGATCTTTTCGCGCCCGACGCCGTGTTCGCCGGTGATGCTGCCGCCCACGGCGACGCACAGCGCGAGGATCTTGCCGCCGAGCGCTTCCGCGCGGTCGAGCTCGCCCGGCCGGTTCGCATCGAACAGGATCAGCGGATGCAGGTTGCCGTCGCCCGCGTGGAACACGTTCGCGACCGGCAGCCCGTATTCGGCGGACAGCGCGACGATCCCTTCGAGCACGCGCGGCAGCTCGCGGCGCGGGATCGTGCCGTCCATGCAGTAGTAGTCGGGCGACATCCGGCCGACCGCCGGGAACGCGTTCTTGCGGCCGGCCCAGAAGCGCTGGCGTTCGGTTTCGTCGCGCGCGACGCGAATCTCGCTTGCGCCCGCGTCGCGCAGCAGCGCGGCGACGCGTTCGGCATCTTCTTCGACATCGCTGGCCGCGCCGTCGAGCTCGCACAGCAGGATCGCCTGCGCGTCGACCGGATAGCCGGCGTGGATGAAATCCTCGGCCGCGCGGATCGCGAGGTTGTCCATCATCTCGAGGCCGCCTGGGATCACGCCCGCGCCGATGATCCGCGCGACCGCGGCGCCGGCCTCGGCGACGTCGTCGAAGCTCGCCATCAGCACCTTCACGCTCGGCGGCAACGGCAGCAGCTTCACGGTCACTTCGGTGACGATCCCGAGCATCCCCTCGGAGCCGGTGAACAGCGCGAGCAGGTCGAAGCCAGGTGCGTCGAGCGCGTCGGCGCCGAGCGTGAGCGTGTCGCCGTCGATCGTCAGGATCTCGACCTTCAGGATGTTGTGTACCGTGAGCCCGTATTTCAGGCAATGCACGCCGCCCGCATTCTCGGCGACGTTGCCGCCGATCGAGCACGCGATCTGCGACGACGGGTCGGGCGCGTAGTAAAGGCCGTGCGGCGCGGCAGCCTGCGAAATCGCGAGGTTGCGCACGCCGGGCTGCACGTGCGCAATGCCGGCATCGGGGTCGATATCGAGCATCCGGTTGAACTTCGCCATCACCAGCAGGATGCCTTTTTCGAGCGGCATCGCGCCGCCCGACAGCCCCGTGCCGGCGCCGCGCGCGACGACCGGCACGCGGTGCGCGGCCGCGACGCGCAGCACCGCGCGCACCTGGTCGACCGTATTGGGCAGCACGACCGCGAGCGGCACCGTGCGGTACGCGGCGAGGCCATCGCATTCGAACGGCTTCAACGCCTCGCGTTCGTGCAGCACGTCGAGGCCGGGCGCCGCCGCGCGCAGCGCGGCGACGAGCGTGGCGCGGTCGACGGTCGCCAACGGGCCGTCGATCCGTTCGTCGTAGATGAAACTCATCGTGTGTCTCCGTCTCCACCAGGCAGTTGGCCGCGCGATGCGCGACACGCCGGATGGACGGCATTCTTGGCGGGACGCGCGGGCCTGTCCAGCCGTCTTGACAGTGGTCGTACCAGTTTTTGGAAAGGCATCGATCCTGGTTTCATGAATGATCGATAAAACCCAATCAAGACAAGGCTTTGTGCGAAAATAGACGGCATCCTTCAAAAGTGGTCATACCAGTATGGAAATGCAGGATCGGGAGCGGCCGGCGCGGCGCGTGGCCGACGTCGTCGCCGAGCGGATCGAGCAGTTGATCGTCGACGGCGTGCTGAAGGCCGGGCAGGCGTTGCCGTCGGAGCGGCGGCTGACCGAGAAGCTCGGCGTATCGCGCACGGCCGTGCGCGAAGGCATGAAGCTGCTGCACGCGCGCGGGATCATCGACACGACGCACGGCAAGGGTTCGTTCGTCGCGAGCCTGACCCCGCAGCGCGCGATCACGCCGATGATGCATCTGCTCGGCTCGCAGCCGCGCACGCTGTACGACCTGTTCGAGGTGCGCGGGATGCTCGAGGCCGAGGCCGCCCGGCTCGCGGCGTTGCGCGGCACGCCGGCCGATTTCATCCTGATCCGGCGCCGCTACGAGGAAATGACGGCGGCCGACGCGCAGGATCTCGATCCCGCTGCGCGTGCGAAGCTCGACCACGCGTTTCATCTGGCGATCTGCGAGGCATCGCACAACCCGGTGCTCGTCAACACGCTGCAGTCGCTGACCGACCTGCTGCTCAGCTCGGTGTTCGCGTCGGTGAACAACCTCTATCACCGCGAACCGCTGAAGAAGCAGATCGACCGCCAGCATGCGCGGCTCTACAACGCGGTCACCGGCCGGCTGCCCGACCAGGCACGCAAGGCCGCGAGCGAACATATCCGTCAGTGCGTCGACTATCTGCGCGAGATCGAGCAGGAGGAACAGCGGCTCGTGCGTTCGACGTTGCGGCTCGAAGGGTGGACATGAGCGGGCGGGCCTGGCCGACGCGGTAACCGCTAGAATTGCGGTTTTAGCCCGGAACACGTCCATGTCTTTTGCCTCGCTTGGCCTGATCGAGCCGTTGCTGCGTAATCTGCAGGGCCTCAATTACCAGACACCCACGCCGGTGCAGGCCAAAGCGATTCCCGTCGTGCTCGGCGGCAAGGACGTCATGGCCGCCGCACAGACCGGCACCGGCAAGACGGCCGGCTTTGCGCTGCCGCTGTTGCAACGGCTCGTCCAACACGGCCCGGCGGTGTCCAGCAACCGTGCGCGCGTGCTGGTGCTGGTGCCCACGCGCGAACTGGCCGAGCAAGTGCTGCAAAGCTTCGTAGAGTACGGGAAGGGCCTCGATCTGCGCTTTCTGGCCGCGTACGGCGGGGTGAGCATCAATCCTCAGATGATGAAGCTGCGCAAGGGTGTCGACGTGCTCGTCGCGACGCCCGGCCGCTTGCTCGACCTCAATCGGCAGAACGCCGTGCAGTTCGATCAGGTCCAGACGCTGGTGCTCGATGAAGCCGACCGCATGCTCGATCTCGGCTTCGCGCGCGAACTCGACGCGGTGTTTGCCGCGTTGCCCGCCAAGCGCCAGACGCTGCTGTTCTCCGCGACGTTCTCCGACGAAATCCGCACGCTGGCGGCCGGCATTCTGCGCAGCCCGGTCGACATCAGCGTCAGCCCGCCCAACGCCACGGCCAGCAAGATCAAGCAGTGGGTCGTACCGGTCGACAAGCGGAACAAGCCCGACCTCTTCATGCATCTGGTGGCCCAGAACAAGTGGGAGCACGCGCTGGTGTTCGTCAAGACCCGCAATGGTGTCGACTATTTGGCGGTGATGCTGGAGAAAGCCGGCTATGCGGTCGATACGATCCACGGCGACAAGCCGCAACCCGCACGTTTGCGCGCGCTGGAGCGCTTCAAGACGGGTGAGGTGCAGATGCTGGTCGCTACCGATGTGGCGGCGCGCGGGCTCGATATCGACGATCTGCCGCTGGTGATCAACGTCGATCTGCCGATCGTCGCGCAAGACTACGTGCACCGTATCGGCCGGACCGGCCGCGCGGGCGCCAGCGGCGTCGCGGTGTCGCTCGTGTGCGCGGATGAAGCGCCACAACTGGCCGCGATCGAAGCGCTGATCCTGCAGACGCTGCGCCGGGAGGAAGAGCCCGGTTTCGAAGCCGAACACCGCGTGCCGGAAACCAGCGCGACGGGCCAGATCATCAAGAAACCCAAAAAGCCGAAGAAACCGAAGGTGCCGCAAGCTGCGCCGGTGGCCAAGCAGACGCCGGGCAAGAAGCCGCATACGCAAGGTGGCGAAGGCAAGCGCAAGCCTGGGGTGCAGCACGCGGCGGCCAATGGTGCCGGTCAAGGCCCGGACTACACCATCGGCAGCCCGTTCAGCGTGCACAAGCCGCGCAGCAAACCGGCCGGCAAGCCGGCGCCGGGGAAGGCTGCCGGTAAATCTGCTGGTGGTCGCGGCAAACCTGGCAAACCGTCCAGGTAGCCTGAATCCTTCCCTTTCAAAGTGCCCGATACGATCGAACCGTCCGATGCAGTGAACGCATAGGGGTGGTTCGGAACAGCGCTGCCGGTTTTCTCGTGAGCGACCTGAAACCGCGCGCGATAGCGGCTTCCCCGCGTGACCCATGATGTGCGATGACTGAAGTGAGAGATGGAATGACGACGACATTCGACGAGGCGACAACGGCGGCGATCGCCGCGTTTGCCCAACTGGATTTCTACACGGCTGTGCAAGCGATGCGCGCCGAGGCCGATTACGACCACGAACGAGACCAGTGGATCTCGCGCTATATCGACGAGCAGGGCGGCGGCGTGGACGATGCGGAATACGACGCACTGCACGCGCGGGCACAGGCCACGCCGGAATACGCGGCGTTCATCGATGGGGTGCGGCGGGAAATTATGGCGTACTTCGGCGTGACCGACGAGCAACTGGACTGGATGATCGTGCTGCGCGACGACGACAGCGATGAACTGTGGGCGGAGGTCAACCGGCAGCGGAGCGCGTTGGGAACCGGGGAAGTGCGCGGGGATCTTTGACCGGGCGCGTCGTTCGTCGGTACGTTGGTGCGCGATTTGAAGGTCGGCTTCGCACCACGTATCGGACGCTCGCCTATCGATCAATCTTCTCGCGCCAGTCGTAGCAAGATATCGACGAGGGCCCGAATTTTCGGTTGTGCCGCCCGTTGGGGCGGATAGACGAGGAAGTAGGAAAGGCCGTCTTCAACCACTTCCTCAAACGGGGTCACCAGCGATCCGGCGCGGAGTCGGTCTCTCGCCATTCGCGGGTCGCCGATTGCAATGCCGTGTCCTTCCATCGACGCCGCGAGCGTCAATTCGAGGGTATCGAATACGAGCCCGCGTCCCGCATCGGTCTGGCGTGCCCCCACGTGATCGAGCCAGCATCTCCACTCTGCGTGGCTGGGCCCGGGATGGAGCAAATCGACCTGCGCAAGGTCGGCAACGGATCGCAGCGATGTCGCCAACGCGGGCGCGCACATCGGCGTGAGCCGCTCGGAAAAGAGCGGTACTGCTTCCATACCGGTCCACTGTCCCGTGCCGCGCACGACGATGGCGTCGACGTCGGACGTCGTGAAATCCGGCGTGTCGTCCGCGGAGGTCGAAATACGCAGCTCCGTGCCGCTCATCGCGCGATGAATGTCCGGCAGCCGCGGGAGCAACCAGCGAACGGCGAACGTGGACGGCAACTTCAACGTGAGCACCGAGGTCGCCCGTGCATGGGAATCCGCATGCTGAACCAGTTGCGTGAGCACGTTGACCGCGACCGTCAGCAGTGCATTGCCTTCCGGCGTCAACGTCAGCCCCGAGACATGGCGCACGAAGAGTGCGCATCGATAATGCGTTTCCAACTGCTGTATCTGGCGGCTCACCGCGCCTTGCGTGCGGCATAGACGATCCGCGGCCTTGCTGACGCTGCCCAGTTGCGCCGCGGCGACGAACGACTGAATTGCCGCCAGCGGCGGGAGCGGCCGCGTCAGGTCGGCCAGCGGATATGCATGCGCCGCATACCCGGGTTGCAAATTTTTCGATTGTTCGGTCATCGGTGCGTCGCTATCGTGCGTCTACCGGATGCCCTGTTCTGGCGGATGAACGGGGTTGTCGACGAACGATCGGAGGATAATTTTGGGCTCAACGTCGGAATCACTCTACACGGAACAGGTTCGCGCTTACCTGCGGGAACTGGAGCGCGGCGATGTCGGCGCCATCTGCGCGCTATTCACGCCGGACGCGCCGATTTTCTCGCCATTTCTCGGCTGGATGCACCCCGGGCCCTTCTTTTCGAAGGTCGCCGCCGTATCGGGAGAAAGCAAGATTACACCGATCGATATCTGCGTCAGCACGACCGGCGCTCGACGTGCGACAGGTTACTTCATCTACGACTGGGCGCTGAACGACGGTTCGGTGGCGCACTTCGAGTGCGTCGACGTGTTCGAGTTCGACACTGCGGGGCTCATCGAACGGATGATCATCGTCTACGACACCCATCCGATTCGCAGTACGGTCGGCGACAAGTACGCGTAGTCGAATCGGTGTCGCTCGATGCCGAAGGCTGGCGTGTGCGGACGGCAGTTCCGCACGACGCCAAACTTCCGCGGACGCTGTCTCCCAGGTTTTGTCAGCCGGTCGAAATATGTCTCGACGACCGATGTCGATCGAAGTCGTACCCATCTGCGAGGCGCGTCGAAATCCCGGCAAGCTACGCGTCTGTGTCGCGGTGCGCTCTGTCGAAATTCTGCCTCGCTTCCCGGAAGCGGTCCGCATTCTCGACGATCCAGGTCCACAGCGGAACCATCCTGACGAGCAGGTCCATGCCCGTGTCGGACAACTCGTATTCGACTCTAGGCGGTACTTCTTCGAAATCGTGACGGAGCACCAGGCCGTCACGCTCGAGCTGCCGTAACGTACGCGTCAACATGCGCTGAGTCACCCCGTGCATGCGCCTGCCGATTTCCGCATGGCGCAGTCTGCCGTACACGCCGAGCGTGTGGACGACACCGAGCGACCAACGGCTTCCGGCATGGGCGAGCACCTCCCGCCGCAACCCGTCATCATCGTCTCGCAGGCCGTCACACACGGTCTGCGAATATCGGAGAAGTTCGTCTCGATCCAACTATCCGGCTCCCAGTATCACGCGTGTACCTTCTTTCATACACGTCCGTGCATCGCTAGACTGCGTGCAACACATTCCTCAGCAGGCTGGACGATGAACCCAACAGACCCTCACGCGACTTCTCGGAACATCCTCGTGCTCGGTGCCGGCGAACTCGGCCTCCCGGTACTCCGCAATCTTGCACGTAGAGCGAAGGACGTCGCCGGCGCGAAGGTCAGCGTGCTGCTGCGCGCGAGTGCCCTCGAGTCCAGCGCACCCGCCAAGCGGCATGATATCGCGGAGATTCGCGCGCTTGGAATCGAGATCGTCGTAGGCGATTTCGTGAAGCATTCCATCGATGAACTCGCCGCCCTGTTCGCGCGATATGACACGGTAATCGGTTGCGCGGGCATTACAGCCGGCATCGACACGCCGATGAAGTTGGCGCGGGCTGCGTTGCAGGCGCGCATCCCGAGGTACTTCCCCTGGCAGTTCGGCGTCGATTTCGACGTGATCGGTCGCGGTAGTCCGCAGGACATCTTCGACGCCCAGCTGGACGTGCGCGAATTGCTGCGTAGTCAGCACGAGACCGAGTGGGTCATCATCTCGACCGGCATGTTCACGAGCTATCTATTCGAGCCGGACTTCGGCGTAGTCGACCTGAAAAACGACGCAGTCCACGCGCTGGGTAGCCTCGACACCGCCGTGACGCTGACGACGCCCGACGATATCGGCGCGCTGACTGCCGCGATCGTGTTCGCCGAACCCCGTATCCGGAACGAGATCGTGTATCTGGCCGGCGACACCGTGACTTACGGGGAGGTCGCCGACAAGCTGGAAGCGGGCCTCGGCCGCCCCTTCAGCCGTTCGGTATGGAGTGAGCAGTATTTGCTCGACGAGCTGGCGCGCGATCCGAACAACATGATGGGCAAGTACCGTGCGGCATTTGCTCAAGGGCGGGGCGTCGCATGGGACAAGAGCGGGACGTTCAATCAGCGCCACGCCATCCCGGTCACCGACGTGGCGTCGTGGATCCATGCCAACCTCGCTTCGGGTCGCGGCGAGTAATCGCAAGCCCGACCATCCGGATAAACGGCATCGACGACAGGCGATCGTCGACGGCGTTGAGGCCTGGATGGCGGATCAGGCTCACCAACCGACATCCGCCCAACCCGCAAGGCATGAAAAAAGCCCGCCGAAGCGGGCAACCTCACGATGCGGAGGGGGAGATGCGAAAACGCAACCGGCGCGCGTTCAGCCTTTCGTCGCGCCGAACGTGAGCCCCGCGACGAAATGCTTCTGCATCGCGAAGAACATCGCGACCGACGGCAGCGCGGCGAGGATCGACCCGGCCGATACCAGATTCCATGACGTCGTCCATTGCCCCTTCAACGCCGCGACACCCGCCGTGATCGGCGCGGCCTCGTCGCCTTGCGTGAGGCACAGCGCCCAGAAATAATCGTTCCACACGAACGTGAACACGAGAATCGCGAGCGCGGCCAGCGCCGGCCGGATCAGCGGCAGCACGATGCGCCAGAACACCGTCCATTCGCCCGCGCCTTCGATGCGCGCCGCCTCGATCAGCTCGAACGGCAACTGTTTGATGAAGTTGCGCAGGAACAGCGTGCAGAACCCCGTCTGAAACGCGACGTGAAACAGGATCAGCGCTTCGACGGTATTGAACACGCCGAGCCGCAGCGACAGGTCGCGTACCGGAATCATCAGCACCTGCACCGGCACGAAGTTGCCGGCGACGAACGTGCCGAACAGCGCGGTATTGCCGCGAAACCGGTACGTCGCGAGCGCGAAGCCGGCCATCGCCGCGAGCGCGATCGAGCCGACGACCGACGGCACCGTGATCTGCACGCTGTTCCAGAAGTAGTGCAGCATCGGCGACGTGGTCAGCGCGTCGCGATAGTTCTCGATCATCGAGAAATGCCGCGGCCAGCCCCAGTAATGGCCTTCGACGAGTTCCTCGGTCGAGCGCACCGACGTGACGAACACGGCGATCATCGGCAGCAGCCAGATCACGAGCGCGACGGGCAGCGACAGCTTGTACAGCCGGCGCGATACCGGCTTCCAGTGGGCAACGGGTGTCGGAAACATGATGAATGAACTCCCGAAAGGTCACTGTTCGTTGCGCAGCATGCGGCGCAACTGGAACGCGATGTAGACGAGCATGATCGCGAACAGCACGACCGCGATCGACGCGGAATAGCCGAGCCGGTAGTACTTGATCGCCTGGTCGTACATGTAATATGCGAGCACGGTCGAGCTTTCGAACGGGCCGCCGCCCGTCATCACCGAGATCAGGTCGAAGCTGCGCAGCGCGCCGATCACGGTGACGACGATCGCCATGAACGTGGTCGGCCGCAGCTGCGGCAGCACGACGTGCCACAGCAGCGCGAAGCCGCGCGCGCCTTCCATCCGTGCGGCTTCGATCTGTTCCGGGTTGACCGACGTGAGGCCGGTCAGGTACAGGATCATGCAGTACGCCGTTTGCGGCCACAGCGCGGCCAACACGATGCCGAAGGTCGCGTAGCGCGCGTCGCCGAGCACCGGGATGCCGTGCCCGGCGATGAGCGCGAGCAGCCCGAAGGTCGGATCGTAGAACCACGAGAAGATCAGCCCGACGACCACGCCCGACAGCACGAACGGTGCGAAGAACAGCGACTTCACGAGCCGGATGCCACCGACCGCCTGGTTCAGGTAGAGCGCGAGCGCGAGGCCGAGCGGCGGCGCGAGCATGAACAGCGCGAGCCAGATCACGTTGTTGCGCAGCGCCGTGTAGAACGTCGGCGCATGCACCAGCTCCGCGTAGTTCGCGAGGCCGACGAAGGTGCGCTCGGTCATCCCGTCCCAGTTGTACAAGCTCAGCCACAGCGTCGACAGGATCGGCCAGATCACATAGACGGCCACCATCGCGCAGGCCGGCGCGAGAAAGAGCCACGCGGCGCGCCGTTGCCGCCGCACGGCGGGCGACGGGCGGCGCGCGGGCAATGCGTCGGCGGATGAGCCGCGCGACGGCGGCGCGGCGCCGGCGGGCGGGGGGGACGCGATCGGACTGGACACGGCAAGCCTCCTGAAACGGACACGGCGGCGCGCCGCCGCCGGTTGGGTCACGCGCTTACTTCTTGTAGATCCGCTTGCGGGTCTGTTCGAGTTGCGCGAGCACCGTGTCGAGCTGCGCGGGATTCGCGACGAACTGCTGCATGCCCTTCATCCCCTCGTCGGCCATTTCCTTCGTCATGTCGCGGTCGTAGAACTGCGCGACGCCGCCCTTCGTGTCGGCGAGAATCCGGAAGCCGATCCGCGAGATCGGATCGGCCGGCTCCGGCGACTTGCTGTTGGCCGACAGCGAACCGAGCCCTTCGGCGAGTTTCGCGCCGATCTCGGGCGTTTCGACGAATGCGAGGAACGTGTGCGCGTCGGCCTTGTTCTTCGCCTTGGTCGGGATGTGCAGCGATTCGACCGGGCCGTCCTCGGCGGTCGGCACCTTCGGGTCGATGACGGGGAAGCGGTAGTAGCCCATTTCCGGCTTCACGTTCGGCGGAAAGCCGGCCGCAATGAAGGTGCCCATCAGCATCATCGCGGCCTTGCCCTGGAACAGGAACGGCTGCGCGCCGTCGAGATCGTAGGACAGCGCGTTGTCGATGAAGTAGCCCGAGTCGATCAGCGATTTCCACGTCGTGTAGACCTTCTTCACGCGCGGGTCGGTGTACGCCACGTCGCCGGCCATCAGCTGCTGGTGGAACGCGTTGCCGTTCAGGCGCAGGTCGAGATAGTCGAACCAGCCGGCGAGCGTCCACGCGTCGCGGCCGCCGATCGCGATCGGCGTGATGCCGGCCGCCTTCAGCTTCTTGCACGCATCGAGAAACTGGTCCCAGGTCTTCGGTTCGTCGGCGATGCCGACCTTGCGGAACAGGTCCTTGCGGTAGAAGAGGCCCCACGAGTAGTAGACGGTCGGCGCCGCGTACTGCTTGCCGTTATACGACGACGCGCTGCGCGTCGACGCGTACATCGCGTCCCAGCCGTTCTTCGTCCAGTCGCCGCTCAGGTCCTCGAACAGTCCGCGCTTCGCGTAGTACGCCATCCGCTCGCCCGCGTGCCAGTTCACGACGTCCGGCGCGACGGTCGTGAGCCACGCGGGGAGCTGCACCTTGTACGCTTCCTCGTCGACGAAGGTCGGCTTCACGTCGATGTCGGGATGGGCCTTGTGGAACGCTTCGATCGTCGACTGCCACACGGCGCGCTGGCTCGCGCCCTTGAACGCGATGTTGATGGTGAGCGTGCCGGCATCGGCGGGCGTCGTGGCGCCGAACGACGCGAACGCGATGGCGGCGGCGCTCGCCAGGCGGGCAGCGACGCGAAGGGGGCGATGGGTCATGAGTGTCTCCAGTCCTGTGTGTCGTTGTTTGTGCGTGACCGGCGCGTGGCGGCGCCGGGGGCGGTTGCTACGAACGGCTTCGATACACGGCCACGCCTTGCGGCTCGACCTGCGCGGCGCCGACCACGAACGCGGACGGCGGTACGCCGTCGATCGCATGCGGCGTGTCGCGATAGTTGAATACGTAGGTCAGGCCGCCGCGCCGGCTCACGCGCACGGTGTCGCCGAGCGGCGTCGGGGCCAGGCCCGCAACGGCTGCGACATCGGCGAACAGCCGCGCGGTGGTCGCGTCGTCGAACAGCGCGGCCCAGTAGTGCAGCGCGCCGTGCGACACGCAGGCCGGATGGCCGTCGGCGAAGCGTGCGTGCACGACGCAGCGGGCGCCGTCGTCGTTCAATTCGACGAGGTCGCGCCAGTGACGCGCTTCGCCCGCGAGCGGCGAGCCGTCGCGCAGCGTGCCGTCGATCCGTTCGGTCAGGTTCGGCCGCAGCGATTCGACGCGCCACACGCGTACCGGCAGGATCGATGCGAGCGGGCCGGGCGGCAGCGCCGGCGGAATCTGCAGGTCGGCCGTCTTCGAGCCGGTGCGCGGGCCGAACACCGCGTGCGCACCCGATGCGGCGAGCCGCGACGCGAAATCGTCCGGCACGACCGGCAGCGGCGGCACGACGACGAGCCGGTAGCCGTCGAGCGGCGCATGCGCGGACACGATGTCGACGTCGAGGCCGAGCGAGCGCAGCGCCGAGTAGTACTCGAACGCGAAACGCGGGTAGTGGAAATCGGCGCCCTGCGGCTGCACTTCGAACAGCCATTTCGCTTCGTAGTCGAACACCAGCGCGACCGGCGCACGCACCGGGCCGGTTGCGTCGGCATCGGCGCCGGCGTCGAGCACGGCGGCGATTTCCTGCGCGACGCGCTGCGCTTCGCGGCCGCCTTCGTCGAGCCGGTTGTCCGGGGTGTTCAGGCCCGCGTGCATCTGCTCCTGCGCGAACGGCGCCTGCCGCCAGCGGAAGTACGACACGCAGCCGGCGCCGTGCGCGAACGCTTCCCAGCTCCACAGCCGCACCATGCCCGGCAGCGGCGCGGGGTTCCAGTGCGCCCAGTTCACCGGGCCCGGCTGCTGCTCCATCACCCAGAACGGCAGCTTCGACATGCCGCGATAGAGATCGTGATTGAACGACGCGAAATCGGGATGGCCGGTACGCAGCCAGCGCGCCTTCACGTCGGGCGCGAACCACAGCTCCTCGAGCGCGCCGAGCGGATAGCTGTCCCACGTCGCGACGTCGAGGTCGCGCGCGACTTCGTAGTGATCGAACTCGGTGAACAGCTGCATGAAGTTGTGCGCGACGACGCGGCCCGGCGAGTGCGCGCGGATCACGTCGACCTGCATCCGGTGATAGCGCGCGAGCTCGTCGGACGCGAAGCGCCGGTAGTCGAGGCGATGCGACGGATGGGCTTCGGTCACGGTGCCCACCGGCGCGTCGACTTCGTCGAAATGGCGATACTCCATGCTCCAGAACACGGTGCCCCACGCGCGGTTCAGCGCGTCGATCGTGCCGTAGCGCGCTTTCAGCCATTCGCGAAAGCGCACGAGCGCGGCCGGCGAGTAGCTGACGACGGTCTGGTGGCAACCCAGCTCGTTGTCGGTCTGCCAGTAGCGCACGGCCGGGTGGTGGCCGTAGCGTTCGGCGACCGCCGTGCAGATCTGGCGCGACGCTTCGAGATAGGTCGGCGACGAGAAGTCGTAGTGGCGGCGCGAGCCGAACTTGCGCGGCCGGCCGTCCGCGCTGATCGCGAGGATGTCGGGATGGCGGTCGACCAGCCATTTCGGCGGCGTCGCGGTCGGCGTGCACATCACGATCTCGAGGCCGGCCGCGCCGAGCACGTCGACCGCGCGATCGAGCCAGCCCCAGTCGTATTCGCCCGGCGACGGCTCGATGCGGCTCCACGCGAATTCGGCGATCCGCACCTGCTCGATGCCGAGCGCTTTCATCCGGCGGGCGTCGTCGGCCCACATCGATTCCGGCCAGTGTTCCGGGTAGTAACAGACTCCGAGGCGCATGCCCGATCCTTATGCGTAGTGGTGGACGGGAAGGTCGGCGCACGCGGGCACCGCGCGGCCGTCTTCGGTGAACAGGTGGCAGGCCGCGGCCGGCGCGTGCACGTGCACGCGTTCGCCGGTGCGCACCTGCGCGTCGCCGGGCACTTTCGCGATCAGTGGCGTCGCGTTCGGCTGGCCGGCCGGATCGAGGTGCACGTAGGTCTGCTCGCCCAGGCGTTCGACGAGCGCGACGTCGCGCGCGAGCGTCGTCGCGTCGGGCGCGGCGCCGAGCGTCAGGTGTTCGGGGCGGATGCCGAGCGTCACGGCGGCGCCGGCGGAGAGCGCCGAGCCGTCGCGCGGCAGCACGAAGGTTTCGCCGGACGGCACGAGCGTGACGGCCGTGCGACGCGCGTCGCATGCGGTCACGACGGCCGGCAGGAAGTTCATCCGCGGCGAGCCGATGAAGCCCGCGACGAAGCGGCTGGCCGGATGGTGGTAGAGGTCGAGCGGCGCGCCGACCTGCGCGATGCTGCCGTGCTGCGCGGTATCCGCGCCGGCGTGCAACAGCACGATCTTGTCGGCGAGCGTCATCGCCTCGGTCTGGTCGTGCGTCACGTAGACGACGCTCGCGCGTTCGAACTGACGATGCAGCCGCGCGATCTCGATGCGGGTCTGGCCGCGCAAGGCCGCGTCGAGGTTCGACAGCGGTTCGTCGAACAGGAACACGCCGGGCTCGCGCACGATCGCCCGGCCGATCGCGACGCGCTGCCGCTGGCCGCCGGACAGCGCCTTCGGCTTGCGCTCGAGCAGCGTGTCGAGCTGCAGGATGCGCGCGGCGTCGCGCACCTTCCGGTCGATCTCGGCCTTCGGCACGCGCGCGAGCTTCAGCCCGAACGCCATGTTCTCGTACACCGTCATGTGCGGAAACAGCGCGTAGCTCTGGAACACCATCGCGACGCCGCGCTGGGCGGCCGGCACGTCGTCGACGCGGCGGCCGTCGATCGACAACTCGCCCGCGCTCAGATCCTCGAGCCCGGCGATCATGCGCAGCAGCGTCGATTTCCCGCATCCGGACGGCCCGAGAAACACGCAGAACTCGTGCGCGCCGATCTCCAGATCGACGTCGCGAATGACCGGCGCGTGCTCGCCGTAGGCTTTCTGCACGCGTCGCATCGAGATGCTCGCCATTGTCTCCGCTCCATGTTCTAATGCGCCGTACGACTTGATTAAGCGCTTAATCACCGCGATCAAAAAAAGGGGCGATGCGATCGCGGCCGAGTCGCGCCCGTTGGCGGGCGGCAAGGTGTGCGGCGATAGTGCGCCGCTTCGGTGAGCGAAGCAAATACTGGATCGACGTCTCATATAGTGGGCAAACGATGGCAACACTGGATGAAGTGGCGCGCCGCGCCGGCGTGACGGCCGCGACGGTGTCGAACGTGCTGCGCGATCGCGGCCGGGTGGGCGACGCGACGCGCGCGCGGGTGCTCGAAGCGGTCGACGCGCTCGGCTATCGGCCGCATCTCGCCGCGCGGGCGCTGGCGGAAGGGCGCGCGCCGACGGTCGCGCTGATGGTATCGAGCATCGCGAACCCGTTCTATCCGGAGTTCGCGCTGGCGGTCGAGCGCGCGGTGCGCCGCAACGGGCAGTTCCTGATCGTCTGCAACACGAACGAAGATCCGTTGCAGGGGCGAGCGTATCTCGACCAGATCGCCGGCACGGTCTCCGAAGGGATTCTCGTGACCAACGCGAACCTGCATCTGCCGGATCTGCTCGACGTCGCGCGGCGCGGTGTGCCGGTCGTGCTGTGCCTGTGGGAGCGGCCCGAGGCGCCGCCCGACGGGCT
This sequence comes from Burkholderia sp. AcTa6-5, assembly GCF_017815075.1. NCBI lineage: Bacteria > Pseudomonadati > Pseudomonadota > Betaproteobacteria > Burkholderiales > Burkholderiaceae > Burkholderia > Burkholderia sp. AcTa6-5. The sequence continues at coordinate 62,693 of NZ_JAGIQE010000004.1, forward strand.
GCCATGCGTGGCGATCGATTTCCGCGAGGCGGGGCGGATCGCGACGCGGCATCTGCTCGAACTCGGCCATCGCGAGATCGGCGTGATCGTCGGCGGGTCGGCAAACGGCGTGCAGGCCGCGCGCTACGACGGCTGCGTCGACGTGATGCGCGAAGCCGGGCTGGACGCGTCGCGCGTCGGCGCCGGGCACGATTCGATCGAGGGCGGCGTGCGCGCGGCCGGGCAGTTGCTCGATGCGCATCCCGAGCTGACCGCGCTCGTCGCGACCAACGACCTGCCGGCGATCGGCGCGATGCACGCGGCGGCCGATCGCGGCCGGCGCGTGCCCGACGATCTGTCGATCGTCGGCATCACCGACATCCATCTCGCCCGCGACACGCGGCCCACGCTGACGACCGTCGCGATCCCGACCGCCGAGGCGGCCGGCATCGCGGTCGAATTGCTCAATACGCTGCGCGAGGCGGGCGGGCAGGGTGACGACGCATCGCGCGTGCGGGTCGCGTCACCGCCGACGCTGGCGGTGCGCGGTACGACGGGGCCGGTGCACGGCCGCGCACCGCACCGTGCCGGGCGGTCGCACCGCACGTAAGGCCGCGAACCGGCCAGGTGGCGGCGCGAGGTTCGTTGGTAGAATTCGCATCCGTGGACAGCCGCCGGCAGCGACCCAGCCAGCCGGCGGCTACGCCAGACCGCCGACCCGCGCCCGCTTCGGCGCTCGATCCAATACGTGAATGAAGAAAACCGTCAAGACAGGTACGGCACCGGCTTCCGGCACGGCGCGCGCACGCCGGCCCACGCAGGCGGAGCGCAGCCAGGCGACGCGTGAGCGCGTCATTGCCGCCGCGATATCGCTGCTGCACAGGGAAGGCTATTCTGGCGCGACGACGCTCGCGATCCGGCGCGAGGCCGACGTCAGCATGGGCGCCATGCAGCACCAGTTTCCGACCAAGGCGGAATTGATGGCCGCGGTGCAGGAACGGCTCACCGGCGATCGCTTCGCGCAGTTCGAACGCGCGGCGCGCAGCGCCACGACGCCGCTCGAGCGGATCGACCGGATGCTCGATGTCGCGGGCGTGCTCATCGGCACGCCGCTATTCGCCGCCAGCATGGAGATCCAGTTGGCGCGGCGCGCCGACAAGGAGCTCGACGAGGCGGTGACGCGTATCCTCAGGCCGTTCGGCGAGGGGTTTCGCGCATTGATGGACGATGCCGTCGCGGGTTTCGATCGTGCGATTGCGCTCAAGATCACGCAATTGCAGTTACTGGCCGGATCGATGATCCGCGGGTTGACCATCGATGTCGTGACGGGCAGTGACCCTGCCGTGGCGCGGGCCGCATTCGCGCTCTGGCGTGAAATCGCGCTGCGGCACATCACGGACATGGCGCAATCTCCTGCGCCGGCGCCCACGAAAACCGGCAAGCGCCGCGCTTCACGCTGATATCCCGCTGACGATGTGGGCCGCGCGCATCGTCGCGCCGGCCTCAACCACCTTCGACGAGCCGCAGCACGATGCGTCGCGCCGAATCGAGATGCGCGACGGTCATCGCGCGTGCCGCCCGCGCATTGCGTTCGCGACATGCCTGCAGAATCTCTTCGTGATCGACCTGGAACGACGGCGTATCCGCGAGCAGCGTGGCCTGCAGGCGCTCGTAACGTTCGACCTGGCTGCGCAGCTCCGCGATCGACTTCAACTGCCGCGCGTTGCCGCAGCACGCATACAGCAACGCGTGGAATTCGCGGTTCAGCTCGCCTTGCCGGCGCGGCGCCGTTGCATCGCCGAGCAGCCGATGCACGAGTTCGGCGCGCGCGAGCGTCTCGTCGTCGAGCCGCTTCACGCTGCGGTAGATCGCATCGCCTTCGAGCAGCACGCGCAAATCGTAGATTTCCTGCACGTCGGACGCGCTCAGCATCCGCACGACCGCGCCGCGATTCCTGAAGATATCGAGCAAGCCTTCGCGTTCGAGCCGCTGGATCGCTTCGCGCATCGGAATTCGGCTGATGCCGAACCGTTCGGCCAGGTCGCGCTCGACGAGCCGCTCGCCGGCCGCCAGCTCGCCGTTGATGATCATGTCGCGCAGCGACGCGGCGACCGCGTCGGCGGTGGAGTCAAGTTTGGCTTCCATGCCTGCGTGTTCCGTTATTTTGGAATAATGGTATACCAAACGACGATCCGGTGCCAGAATGGCGATCACCGGCGGGCTTCACGTAACGGCGTCCGGCCCGTTCGGACCGGTCAAGACAACCGACATCAATGGAGAGCGAGATGGCATCGGGTGAACATCACTATCGCGTCGCAGTGGAGTGGACGGGCAATCGCGGCACCGGCACGTCGGGGTATCGCGAGTACGGCCGCGATCACGTGATCCGCGCCGGTTCGAAGCCGGATATCCCCGGTTCGTCGGACCCGGCGTTCCGCGGCGACGCGGCGCGCTGGAACCCCGAAGACCTGCTGCTCGCGTCGGCGTCGGCATGCCACAAGCTCTGGTATCTGCATCTGTGCGCGGAGGCCGGCATCCGCGTACTGGCCTACGTCGACCACGCGGAAGGCATGATGGTCGACGGCGCCGGAGCGGGCCGCTTCACCGAGATCGTGCTGCGGCCGCAGGTGACGATCCGGGTCGGCGACGATCGCGAACGGGCCGCGCATCTGCATCACGATGCGCATGCGCAGTGCTACATCGCGAATTCGGTCAACTTCCCGATTCGCTGCGAACCGGTGGTCGAGTTTGCCGCGGAGTAGGCAACCGCGGCTGCGCAGTCACGGCGCGACGCCGTAAACCTCCCGCGCCGCGGCCCGAATCGCATCGACCATCACCGCGACGGCCGGCGAATGCAGCCGGTCGGTGCGCGTGATGAGCCCGAAATCGTCCATCCGGCAATCCATCTCCAGCGGCAGCACCGTGACGATGCCGTGCCGCGCGTAGTAGTGCGCGACGTCCTCGGCGAGCACCGCGATCATGTCGCTCTGCTCGATCAATTGCGTGATGAACAGCAGCGCGGCCGTCTCGACGACGTTCGCCGGCGGCGCGAGGCTCGCGCGCTGGAACACGAGCTCGAAGCGGTGACGCAGCACGCTGCCGGCCGGCGGCACGACCCACGCGGCGCGCTGCACGTCCGCGAGCGACAGCGGCGCCTGCGCGAGCAGCGGGTGGCCGGGCCGCACGACGGCGGCCACCGACTCGCCGGTCAGCGGTTCGTAGCGCAGGCGCAGCTTGTCGTGTTCGGCGGACAGCCGGCCGAGCACGATGTCGATCTTTTCCTGTGCGAGGTGTTCGAGCAGCACGTTGCTGGTGTCGATCTCGACCGACACGTGCAGGCCCGCATGCGTGCCCTTCACCGCGGCGACGGCCGGCGGCACGAGCCGCAGGCCCGGCGACGTGATCGCCCCCACGGCGACGTGGCCGAGATGGCCGGCCTTTAGCGCGGCCAGCTCCTCGCGCGCCTGGTCGAGGCTGCCGAGCGCCGCGCGCGCGTGGCGGATCAGCGCGTCGCCGTACAGCGTCGGCCGCATCCCGCGCGGCAGGCGCTCGAACAGCACCGCGCCGATCGATTCCTCGAGTTCGCGCAGCAGCTTCGACGCGGCCGGCTGCGTCATGTTCAGCGCGGCCGCCGCGCGGTGAATGCTGCCTTCGTCGGCGAGCGCGACGAGCAGCAGCAACTGGCGCGTCTTCAGGCGGGCGCGGTTTCCCCACGGGCTGGCTTCGGTCATCGTACGGGTTTATATCGATATCTGAATCGATATCGTAATCGCCTAAATCGTCATTAGCCAGTTATCAAAATTCTGCCTAGACTGCGCCGGTATCCCGTCACCACAGGACTGACGATGTCGGCAACAAAACCCAGGCTGCGCTCCGCTCAATGGTTCGGCACGAACGACAAGAACGGCTTCATGTACCGAAGCTGGATGAAGAACCAGGGCATTCCCGATCACGAATTCGACGGCCGGCCGATCATCGGCATCTGCAACACGTGGTCCGAACTGACGCCGTGCAACGCGCACTTTCGCAAGCTCGCCGAGCACGTGAAGCGCGGAATCTCGGAAGCGGGCGGCTTCCCGGTCGAGTTCCCGGTGTTCTCGAACGGTGAATCGAACCTGCGCCCGTCCGCGATGCTCACGCGCAATCTTGCGTCGATGGACGTCGAGGAAGCGATCCGCGGCAACCCGATCGACGCGGTCGTGCTGCTCGCCGGCTGCGACAAGACGACGCCCGCGCTGCTGATGGGCGCGGCGAGCTGCGACGTGCCGGCGATCGTCGTGTCGGGCGGCCCGATGCTGAACGGCAAGCTCGAGGGCAAGAACATCGGTTCGGGCACGGCCGTGTGGCAGCTGCACGAAGCGCTGAAGGCCGGCGAGATCGACGTGCATCACTTCCTGTCGGCCGAAGCCGGGATGTCGCGCTCGGCCGGCACCTGCAACACGATGGGCACCGCGTCGACGATGGCGTGCATGGCCGAGGCGCTCGGCGTCGCGCTGCCGCACAACGCGGCGATTCCGGCCGTCGATTCGCGCCGCTACGTGCTCGCGCACATGTCGGGTATCCGGATCGTCGAGATGGCGCTCGAAGGGCTCGTGCTGTCGAAGATCCTGACGCGCGCGGCGTTCGAGAACGCGATCCGCGCGAACGCGGCGATCGGCGGTTCGACCAATGCGGTGATTCACCTGAAGGCGATCGCCGGCCGCATCGGCGTGCCGCTCGAACTGGAAGACTGGATGCGCATCGGCCGCGACACGCCGACGATCGTCGACCTGATGCCGTCGGGGCGCTTCCTGATGGAAGAGTTCTATTACGCGGGCGGCCTGCCGGCCGTGCTGCGCCGGCTCGGCGAAGGCGGGCTGCTGCCGCACCCGGACGCGCTGACCGTGAACGGCAAGTCGCTGTGGGACAACGTGCGCGAAGCGCCGAACTACGACGATGAAGTGATCCGTCCGCTTGACCGCCCGCTGATCGCGGACGGCGGGATCTGCATCCTGCGCGGCAATCTCGCGCCGCGCGGCGCGGTGCTGAAACCGTCGGCGGCGAGCCCCGAACTGCTGAAGCATCGCGGCCGCGCGGTGGTGTTCGAGAACCTCGACCACTACAAGGCGACGATCAACGACGAAGCGCTCGACATCGACGCGAGCTCGGTGATGGTGCTGAAGAATTGCGGGCCGCGCGGTTATCCGGGCATGGCCGAGGTCGGCAACATGGGGCTGCCGCCGAAGCTGCTGCGCCAGGGCGTGAAGGACATGGTGCGGATTTCCGATGCGCGGATGAGCGGCACCGCGTACGGCACGGTCGTGCTGCACGTCGCGCCGGAAGCCGCGGCCGGTGGGCCGCTTGCTGCCGTGCGCAACGGCGACTGGATCGAACTCGACTGCGAGGCCGGCACGCTGCATCTGGACATTACGGACGAGGAGCTGCAGCGCCGCCTGTCGGACGTCGATCCGACCGCGGCGCCGGGCGTGGCCGGGCAGCTCGGCAAGGGCGGTTACGCACGGCTGTATATCGATCACGTGCTGCAGGCCGACGAGGGGTGCGACCTCGACTTCCTGGTCGGCATGCGCGGCGCGGACGTGCCGAGCCATTCGCATTGAGTGGCGGGCGGTGACAGCCGATTGTGCAGAGATACGGCCCGCGTAAGCGCTGAAGCGCTAACGTGGGCCGACCGCGAAGCATGGGGCCGCCGTAAGCGCTGAAGCGCTAACGTGGGCCGACCGCGAAGCATGGGGCCCACGTAAGCGCTGAAGCGCTAACGTGGGCCGACAGGAGACAAGATGACGACGCAGTACACGCCCGCGCAGGCCGCGGCGGAACAGTCCGATTCGCCGGCAGCCGTCGACGAACGGCAACTGACCCGCCTGCTCACGCGCAAGCTGGTGCCGTTCCTCGCGCTGATCTACGTGGTCGCGTACGTCGACCGTACCGTCGTCGGCTTCGCGAAGCTCCACATGAACGCGGCGATCGGCCTCGGCGACGCCGCGTACGGGCTCGGCGCCGGACTGTTCTTCATCGGCTACTTCCTGTGCGAGGTGCCGAGCAACCTCGCGCTCGGCCGCTTCGGCGCACGCGTGTGGTTCGCGCGCATCCTCGCGACGTGGGGCGTGATCACGATGGCGATGGCGCTCGTGCAGGGGCCGACCAGCTTCTACATGCTGCGCTTCCTGCTCGGCGCGGCCGAAGCCGGCCTCTATCCCGGCATCCTGTACTTCCTCACGCAATGGTTCCCGATGCGGGATCGCGCCCGCGTGATCGGCCTGCTCGTGCTCGCGCAGCCGCTCGCCGGTATCGTCACCGGGCCGCTCGCCGGATGGCTGCTGTCGACGCACGGGTGGTTCGGCCTGTCGGACTGGCAGACACTGTTCGTCGTCAGCGGCTTGCCGGCCGTGCTGCTCGCATGGCCGACGCTGCGGCTGTTGCCCGAATCGCCCGCGCATGCGCGCTGGCTGAACGACGACGAACGCCGCTGGATCGCGCGGCAGCTCGCCGCCGACCGCGACACGTATCGCCCCGATTCGCACGGCAATCCGCTCGCCGCGTTGCGCGACCGCCGCGTGCTGCTGCTCGCCGCGCTGTTCCTGCCGTTCCCGCTGTGCATCTACGGGCTGTCGCTGTGGCTGCCGACGATCATCCACGCGTTCGGCGCCGGCGATGCGACGACCGGCCTGCTGTCCGCCGTGCCCTACCTGTTCGCGGTGGTCGGCCTGCTCGTCGTGCCGCGCCATTCGGATCGCAAGCGCGAGCGCTACTGGCACATCGTCGTCGTGTCGGCGGCCGCCGCCGTGACGATGGCCGCGAGCGCGTGGGTGCGGCAGCCGGCGCTGCAATTCATGTTCATCTGCCTGACCGCGTTCTCGCTCTATTCGATCCAGGCCGTCGTGTGGGCGCTGCCCGGCGAATTCCTGGCCGGCACGAGCGCCGCGGTCGGCATCGCCGCGATCAATTCGCTCGCGAATCTCGGCGGCTACGTCGGGCCGTACGGGATCGGGCTGATCAAGGCATCGACCGGCAGCCTCGCGGCCGGCCTGTACTTTCTCGCGGCGACGCTGCTGTTCGCGGTGCTGATGACGTTCGTGGTCCGGGCCGCGCTGCGCGCGCCCGAGCCGGCCGCGGGCGCATTCGCCCGCGAATCCTGAACGCCTTGTTTTCCGGCTGAACGCCGATTCGACTGACGCAGGACCCACCATGACATCGAGCAGCACACCGCGCTATCGCGGCATCTTCCCCGTCGTTCCGACGACGTTTTCCGACACCGGCGAGCTCGACCTCGCGAGCCAGAAGCGCGCGGTCGACTTCATGATCGACGCCGGCTCGGACGGGCTGTGCATCCTCGCGAACTTCTCCGAGCAGTTCGCGATCACCGACGACGAACGCGACGTGCTCACGTGCACGATCCTCGAACACGTCGCCGGCCGCGTGCCGGTGATCGTCACGACGTCGCACTACAGCACGCAGGTCTGCGCGGCGCGCAGCCTGCGCGCGCAGCAGCTCGGCGCGGCGATGGTGATGGCGATGCCGCCGTATCACGGCGCGACGTTTCGCGTGCCGGAAGCGCAGATCTTCGATTTCTTCGCGCGCGTGTCCGATGCGATCGACATCCCGATCATGATCCAGGACGCGCCGGCGAGCGGCACGCCGCTGTCCGCGCCGTTCCTCGCGCGGATGGCCCGCGAGATCGAGCAGGTCGCGTACTTCAAGATCGAGACGCCGGGTGCGGCGCACAAGCTGCGCGAGCTGATCCGGCTCGGCGGCGACGCGATCGAGGGGCCGTGGGACGGCGAGGAGGCGATCACGCTGCTCGCCGACCTCCATGCGGGCGCGACCGGCGCGATGACGGGCGGCGGCTTCCCGGACGGTATCCGGCCGATCCTCGAAGCATGGCGCGACGGGCGCCACGACGATGCGTTCGCGCATTACCAGACGTGGCTGCCGCTGATCAATCACGAGAACCGCCAGTCCGGGATCCTCACCGCGAAGGCGCTGATGCGCGCGGGCGGCGTGATCGCATGCGAGCGGCCGCGGCATCCGATGCCGGAACTGCACCCGGACACGCGCGCGGAATTGCTCGCGATCGCGCGCCGGCTCGATCCGCTCGTGCTGCGCTGGGCGCGCTGAGCGATTCGCGAAGGAGAGACGCACGATGAGCCATCCAATTTCGCTGGGTGTCGTCGGGATCGGCAAGATCGCCCGCGACCAGCATTTGCCGGCGATCGCCGCCGAACCGGGTTTCGCGCTGACTGCCTGCGCGAGCCGTCACGCGGAAGTCAACGGCGTGCGCAATTATCCGGATCTGAACGCGCTGCTGGCCGCCGAGCCCGAGCTCGACGCGGTGTCGCTGTGCGCGCCGCCGCAGGTGCGCTACGCGCAGGCGCGCGCGGCGCTCGAAGCCGGCAAGCACGTGATGCTCGAGAAGCCGCCGGGCGCGACGCTCGGCGAAGTGGCGGCGCTGGACGCGCTGGCCCGCGAGCGTGGCCTCACGCTGTTTGCGACCTGGCATTCGCGCTGCGCGAGCGCGGTCGAGCCGGCGCGTGCATGGCTTGCGCAACGCACGATCCGCGCGGTGCAGGTGCGCTGGAAGGAAGACGTGCGGCGCTGGCATCCGGGGCAGCAGTGGATCTGGGAGCCGGGCGGCCTCGGCGTGTTCGATCCGGGCATCAACGCGCTGTCGATCGTCACGCGGATCCTGCCGCGCGAGCTGGTGCTGCGCGAGGCGACGCTGATCGTACCGAGCGACGCGCAGATGCCGATCGCGGCCGAACTCGATTGCGCGGATACCGACGGCGTACCGGTGCGCGCGGAATTCGACTGGCGGCATGGCCCGGTCGAGCAATGGGAGATCGCGGTCGACACGGCCGACGGCGTGCTCGCGATCAGCCGCGGCGGCGCACAATTGTCGATCGCGGGCGAGCCGGTCGAGATCGGGCCGGAGCGCGAATACCCGGCGCTGTATGCGCATTTCCACGCGTTGATCGCGCGTGGAGAAAGCGACGTCGACGTGCGGCCGCTGCGGCTCGTCGCCGATGCCTTCCTGTTCGGCCGGCGCGTGCAGACCGACGCGTTCGGCCGCTGAACCTGCGTGCGCTTCGCCATGAAGCATGAAGCGCACGCGACGATTGATTGATATTTCGACACGCATCACGGCATCAGCCGATACCAAGGAGACACCCATGAACCGCACGACTCACACGATCCGTCGACACACCCTGCGCGCGCTGCTGGCCGCGCTTTGCATCGCGCCGCTCGGGATGACGGGCGCCGCGCATGCCGATGCGCCGCTGAAGATCGGCTTCCTCGTGAAGATGCCGGAGCAGGCGTGGTTCATCAACGAGCAGAATGCGGCATCCGCGCTCGGCCAGAAGGAGAACTTCTCGGTCGTGAAGATCGGCACGCCCGACGGCGAGAAGGTGCTGGCCGCGATCGACAACCTCGGCTCGCAAGGCGCGCAGGGCTTCGTGATCTGCGCGCCGGACGTGCGCCTCGGACCGGCGATCGCGTCGCGCGCGAAGCGCTACAACATGAAGTTCGTGACCGTCGACGACCAGCTCGTCGATTCGAGCGGCAAGCCGCTGCCGAACGTGCCGCACCTCGGGATGTCGGCGACCAAGATCGGCAACCAGGTCGGCCAGGCGATCGCCGACGAGATGAAGCGGCGCGGCTGGAAGCCCGAGGAAGTCGGCGCGCTGCGCATCACGAACTACGAGCTGCCGACCGCGAAGCTGCGCACCGACGGCGCGACGCAGGCGCTGCTCGCGAACGGCTTCCGCAAGGAGAATATCTTCGACGCGCCGCAGAAGACGACCGACGACGAAGGCGGCTTCAGCGCGGCGGCGCCGGTGCTCGCGCGCCATCCGAACGTGAAGAAATGGGTGGTCTACGCGCTGAACGAGGAAACCGTGCTCGGCGCGGTGCGCGCGACCGAACAGCTGCACATCCCGGCGGCCGACGTGATCGGCGTCGGCATCAACGGCGCGGGCGAGGCGTTCGCCGAGTTCCAGAAGAAGGAGCCGACCGGCTTCTACGGGACGATCGCGGTCAGCTCGACGAACCACGGCAAGGACAGCACGCAGAACCTCGTCGACTGGATCCGCAACGGCAAGACGCCGCCGGCCGACACGCAGACGAGCGGCAAGCTGATGACGCGCGCGAACTGGCAGGCCGTGCGCGCCGAACTCGGTATCTGAGCGGGGCGAGGCGAGAACGCGATGACGATGCAGACGATGACGGCCGCGTCCGGCCACGACGCCGAAGCGGGTACGCCGCCGGACGGCCCGCTGCTCGCGCTCGACGGCATCACCGTGACGTTTCCGGGCGTGCGTGCGCTCGACGCGGTGTCGCTGTCGGTGCGCGCGGGCGAAGTGCACGGGCTGATGGGCGAGAACGGCGCGGGGAAATCGACGCTGCTGAAGGTGCTGTCCGGCGTGAACCAGCCGCAGGCCGGCACGCTGACGCTGAACGGCACGGCGCAGCGCTTCGCGTCGACGCGCGCGGCACTCGAGGCCGGCATCGCGATCATCTACCAGGAGCTGCATCTGGTGCCCGAGCTGACGGTCGCGGAAAACCTGATGCTCGGGCAATTGCCGAGCCGGCTCGGCGTGGTCGACGAACGTGCGCTCGCCGCGCGCGCCCTCGATGCGCTGGAGCGGCTCGGCGAGCACATCGATCCGGGCATCCCGGTGAAGTATTTGTCGATCGGCCAGCGCCAGATGATCGAGATCGGCAAGGCGCTGATGCGCGATGCGCGCGTGATCGCGTTCGACGAACCGACCAGTTCGCTGTCCGCACGCGAAACCACGCAACTGTTCCGGATCATCCGCGCGCTGCGCGCGGAAGGCCGCGCGATCATCTACGTCACGCACCGGATGGAGGAAGTGTACGAGCTGTGCGACCGCGTGACGGTGTTTCGCGATGGCCGCCGCATCGACACGTTCGATTCCGTCGCCGATCTCGACCGCGACCGGCTGATCGGCTGCATGGTCGGCCGTTCGATCGAGGACGTGTACGGCTACCGGCCGCGCCCGGCCGGCGACGTGCTGATCGAAGCGAAGGGGCTGGCGGGGCCGGGGCTGGCCGAGCCCGTGTCGTTCACCGCGCGGCGCGGCGAGATCGTCGGCTTCTTCGGGCTCGTCGGCGCGGGCCGCTCGGAGTTGATGAAGCTGCTGTACGGCGCGGTACGGCCGACCGCCGGCCACGTCGAGCTGAACGGCAAGCGGGTGGCGTTCGGCAGCCCGCGCGACGCGGTGCGTGCCGGCATCGCGCTGTGCCCGGAAGACCGTAAGCAGGAAGGCATCGTCGCGATCGCGTCGGTGGCCGACAACCTCAACATCAGCGCGCGCCGTCATTTCAGCCCGGCGCGCGTGCTGCTCGACGGGCGGCGCGAACGCGAGCTCGCGCAGAAATACATCGAGCGCCTCGCGATCAAGACCCGCGACGGCGAAACGCCGATCGGCGCGCTGTCGGGCGGCAACCAGCAGAAGGTCGTCCTCGCGCGCTGGCTGGCCGAGCGCATCGACGTGTTCCTGATGGACGAGCCGACGCGCGGCATCGACGTCGGTGCGCGCGCCGAAATCTACAACCTGTTCTACGAACTCGCGGAAGCGGGCCGTACGGTGATCCTCGTGTCGAGCGATCTGGCCGAGGTGATCGGCGTGTCGGACCGCATCGTCGTGATGAAGGAAGGACGGATCGCGGGCGAGGTCGCAAAGGCGCAGGCGACGCCCGATGCGCTGATCAAGCTCGCGCTGCCGCGCTAGCGGCCCGCAGTCAAACTGGAAAGCAAACGTTATGAGCCAGGCAATGCAACCCCAACGTACTTCCCCCTCCCCGGATACGCCCGCCGTGCCCGCGCGCGCGCGCGGCGGCGTGTGGCAGTTGATCAACCGCTCCGGCATCGTGATGGTGTTTCTGGTGCTGTTCGCGACGCTGTCGCTGACCGTGCCGGACTTCCTCACGCCGCGCAACATCCAGGGCCTGCTGCTATCGGTCACGCTGATCGGTTCGATCTCGGTGACGATGATGTTCGTGCTCGCGCTCGGCGAAGTCGACCTGTCGGTCGCGTCGATCGTCGCGTTCTCGGGTGTGGTCGCATCGACGCTGATTACCGCGACGCACAGCATCGTGCTCGGCGTCGCGGCCGGCGTGCTCGCCGGCGGCGCGGTGGGGCTCGTGAACGGCGTGCTGATTGCGCGCTACCGGATCAACTCGCTGATCGTCACGCTCGCGATGATGGAAGTCGTGCGCGGGCTCGCATTCATCACGTCGAACGGCGACGCGGTGATGATCTCGGAAGAGCGCTTCTTCGATCTCGGCGGCGGGTCGTTCCTCGGCATCTCGTTTCCGATCTGGAGCAATATCATCGGCTTCGTCGTGTTCGGCTTTTTGCTGCGCAAGACGGTGTTCGGCAAGAACGTGCTGGCCGTCGGCGGCAACGGCGAGGCCGCGCTGCTCGCGGGGCTGCCGGTGATGCGCATCAAGATCGCCGTGTTCGTGCTGCAGGGGCTCGTGACCGGCTTCGCCGGCGTGATGCTCGCGTCGCGGATGAGCCTCGGCGACCCGAAGACATCGGTCGGCCTCGAACTCGGCGTGATCTCCGCGTGCGTGCTCGGCGGCGTGTCGCTGACGGGCGGCGTCGCGACGATCTCCGGCGTGCTGGTCGGCGTGCTGATCATGGGCTCCGTGCAGGACGCGATGAGCCTGCTGAACGTGCCGACCTTTTACCAATATCTGATACGCGGCGGAATTCTGTTGCTCGCGGTGCTGTTCGACCAGTATCGTCGCAACCAGCGGCGCGCGATGAAGATCTGACCCCTGGCGAACGCGCGACCGCCTGCATAAGCGACAGATATCGGGAGACGGCATGCAACAGATTCATCCTGCCACGCAGGCGACGCTGCTGGCGGACAGCCGCAACACGCTCGGCGAAGGCGCGACGTGGTGCGACGCGACGCACGCGTTGTACTGGGTGGATATCGAAGGCGCGCAGCTGTGGCGCTGCTGCGCGGATGGTTCGGACCTCGCGCAGTGGGCGATGCCCGAGCGGCTCGCGTGCTTTGCGCTGACCGACGATCCGGACGTGCTGCTCGTCGGGCTCGCTACGCATCTCGCGTTCCTTGATCTGCGCAGCGGCGCGTTCACGCGGATCGTCGACGTCGAGCCCGATTTGCCGACGCGGCTCAACGACGGGCGCTGCGACGGTTCCGGCGCGTTCGTGTTCGGGATGAAGGACGAAGGTGGCGATCCGCCGCGCGCGGTCGGCGGGTTTTATCGGCTCAATCCGGACCTCACGCTCGAGCGGCTTGCGCTGCCGCCGGCCGCGATCGCGAACAGCATCGGGTTCTCGCCGGATGGGTCGAAGATGTATTTCTGTGATTCGCTGGTGCGCGAGATTTTTGTGTGCGATTACCGGGCGGGTGGCGACGTCGCGAACGTGCGGTCGTTCGCGCGGCTGACGGATGTGGACGGAGATCCGGACGGCTCGATCGTCGATCGTGATGGCGGGCTGTGGAATGCGCAGTGGGGTGGGCGGCGGGTGGTGCGTTATGGGCCGGGCGGGGTCGAGACGGATCGCGTTGAAGTGCCGACCGCGCAGCCGAGTTGCGTTGCGATCGATGGTGACGGCCGGTTGTATGTGACGAGTGCACGTGTTGGCCTGAGCGATGATGCGCTGGCCGGCGATGCGCACGCCGGCGGTGTGTTCGTCGCGCAGACGCGGTATGTGGGGCTGCCGACTGCGCGGTTTGCCGGGACACGTACTGGATGAATGGCGGATGTGGACGGCAGGTGCTATCGGCTGGCAACCCGAAATGGCGCAGAACAACGAAAGCCCCCGGCTTGTGAAGGATCGGGGGCTTTTCTTTTACACGCAATCACCACAATTAAAATAAAGGTAGTCGGGCACGAATCCAATCCCACTTGGTAGGCGGAATCGCAAGCAACTGCATCACATCACTGCTCGAGCTATCGTAAAATATGATTCCACCGACACCATCTACCAGTTCTCGCTCGGTTGCTGAATTTACATAGTATGAAAAATAGCGTTGAGCGCGCAATTCTCCGGTTCCGTCAAAAAGCTGAAGCCTCACTTCATGCCCATTCCGAACATTCGCTCCACACAACTTTGCGTAATATTCCATGCCTCCAAATTCCTTCTTCCCCCCATTCAGTTCCTTTTCAAAAAAATCACACCGACCATAATTTGGTCTGCTCATATGAATGGAAAAGCCAATCAGAAAAAACAGAAGAATGGCTAGCCCAGTGATTCGGAGGGCGCTAATCTGCATATTTCACCAAGTTTTATTTCGACAGGTTTCTTCAACTTTAGATAGACGGGTTTTGAATATATCATAAAGTCCCCGCCCCTATGATGCTTGGCGCGCCATCGACTATAGTCGGAGTTGTAGATCGGATAGAACACGTCGGGCTCTTTGAATTTCCCGAAAAGGCTCTTTCTCGTGTCCACGGGCTTGTTGATGCTTTTTACCCAGATATCCACATCAGTATCGCGCTTTGGCGAACTAGACGCCGACTCACTTATCACGGGCCCCGGCGCGATGATCACGCCACGCTTATTCCAATGCCCCAAATATTGAATTCCATTAAATGAGTAGTTGTCTTTGACGTAAAGGTACACATGCGTAATTTTTCCGATGGCGTCTACGCAATAAAAATTGCTCGTTTTCTCATATCTGAAATATTTTTCACCAGTGATCTCAAGATTGCCTATGGCTGAATATATATTAAAATTCGCCAAGGCTCCCGTGAGATCCGTCGGTGCGAGATTTTCGAGTGTGTCCCAATTGCTGATTGAAGCAAGCTGGAATTGCCAATCTATATGAAAATGACGAATGTCAGACAAAAATTGAGTCGTATTGATATTGAGGTTTGCCTGTCGATCTTCTGAAAACATCTTGTTAATTTTTGCAAGAATTTTTGTTTTTGCTTCGACTATGGCGGCGTCTCGATAAATATCCTCGGAAAGAAGCTTTTCATATTTCCTCCGAACACTTCCAAATTTCAATGTCCAGTCAAGAGTTACGCTATCGTTGTTTATTGGTTGAATTGACTTGGCATTGTCATTATAAATGTGCTCGGCACTCGCAAACCAAGTGCGTGCGAGTTTGGCTGACACTCTCCAGCCCAAGTTATCCATCGCAATAGCTACATCTTGTAAATCAAAGGGCGGGGGATTCTCGCAAACTTCGGCCTCGTCCTGCTTTGGTGGTTCTTTGGTCTTCGGCTGTTGCTTCGACTGCGGTGCTTCTGCTTGCTTTCGAGTTTTGGGCGGCTTCACTACCGGCTTTGGTGGCAGTGGAGGCGGCGGCTTTTCGCCTGGAGCCAGTTTATCGATCGATACAGTTTTTTGAGTCTCGAGCGGGATGCATCCTTGTGCGCCATCGTACTTTTTCAATTCTGGCCCTAGCAACCCTTTTTGAGGTCTATAGTAAGGAATCTTTTTTACGTCAGCCATAAAATTCTCGTCTCATATTAACCTTTGTTGGTTGCGGTATCGCAGTCACTCCGCCTTGTGAAGATTGGAATGAAGCTGTTCTTTTACCCCATCACGAAGTGACGAACCATTTTCAAGATGAGAATCGATTGTTTTCGGTAATTTAATGGATGTGCGGACCGGTAATTTCGTACTTATACGAGGCAACTGAGAACATGGAGGGACGTTAAGCGTGATGTCGCGACTATGCGTCCGTCCCCCCACCTGCTGGTAAGATGGCCCGCAATTCCACCCAGCCCGCGCCATGAGTTCCACCCCGACCAAGCCCGCCCGTTCGAAACCCGCCGCGAAGAACGTCGCCCGCACGCCGGCCGACAAGCCGAAGCCGCGCGTGCAACAGCGCCTGACCTACGTGATCGGCGGCCTCGACCGGCTGCTGCGCCGCCACATGACCGACGCGCTCGCGCCGCTCGGCATCACGCTCGCGCAGTACACGGCGCTGTCGGTGCTCGAGGCGCGCGGCGCATCGTCGAACGCGCAGTTGGCCGAGCGCTCGTGGATCACACCGCAGTCGGCGAACGAGGTGATGAGCGTGATGGCCGCCCGCGGTTTCGTCACGCGCGAAGCCGACCCGTCGCACGGCCGCATCATCCTGCTGACGCTGACCGATGCAGGCGCGGCGATGCTGCGCGAATGCGAAGCCGTGCTGCGCCCGCTCGAAAAGCGCATGCTCGGCGACATCCCGGCCGACGACGCCGCGCACGTGCAGCGCGCGCTCGAACTGTTCTCGCGCAACCTGCGCGGCTGACCGCTTCCCCGGTTTTCACGACGCGGGCCTGCCGTCAGGCCCGAGCTCGCTTCGTCCACGCCATCGGCGGCCTCCCGACCGCTCCCTGATTTCCCCGCCGCTTTCTCCGCGTCCGCTCCGGGTTTACACCGGCGCTCGTGCCGCTTGCAATATCAGGTAGCCTGATATTAAATGAAGTCGTCCGCAGCAGGGATGCTGCGCACCGAATCGCACTGGAAACGAACGACAGGAACAGACATGAGCAAGTACGACAACCGCTGGCAGACCGTTGAAGTGAAAGTGGAGGCCGGCATCGCGTGGGTGACGTTGAATCGCCCCGAGAAGCGCAACGCAATGAGCCCGACGCTGAACCGGGAGATGCTGGAAGTCCTCGACGCGGTCGAGTTCGACGACGAGGCGAAGGTGCTGGTGCTGACCGGCGCGGGCGCCGCGTGGACGGCCGGCATGGATCTGAAGGAATATTTCCGCGAGATCGATGGCGGCTCCGACGCGCTGCAGGAAAAGGTGCGCCGCGACGCATCGGAATGGCAGTGGCGCCGTTTGCGGATGTACAACAAGCCGACCATCGCGATGGTGAACGGCTGGTGCTTCGGCGGCGGGTTCTCGCCGCTCGTCGCGTGCGACCTCGCGATCGCGGCCGATGAAGCGGTGTTCGGGCTGTCGGAGATCAACTGGGGCATCCCGCCGGGCAACCTCGTCAGCAAGGCGATGGCCGACACGGTCGGGCACCGCCGCGCGCTGCACTACATCATGACCGGCGATACGTTCACCGGCGTGGAAGCGGCGGAGATGGGCCTCGTGAACAGCAGCGTGCCGCTCGCCGGGCTGCGCGACGCGACGATCGCGCTGGCCGCGCGGCTGATGGACAAAAACCCGGTCGTGCTGCGCGCGGCGAAGCACGGCTTCAAGCGTTCGCGCGAACTCACGTGGGAGCAGTGCGAGGATTACCTGTATGCGAAGCTCGACCAGGCGCAGTTGCGCGACCCGGAGCGCGGCCGCGAACAGGGGCTGAAGCAGTTCCTCGACGACAAGACGATCAAGCCGGGCCTGCAGGCATACAAGCGCTGAGACAAGCGCGGACGCAGCCGCCGGCTTCCCCGCCGGCGTAATCGCAAGAGACAGGCAGGAGACGACATGACCGACAGACGGATGCTGATCGGCGGCGAGTGGTGCAACGCCCGCGACGGCCGCACCTTCGACCGCTTCAACCCCGCGACGGGCGCGCTCGCATCGCGCGCGCCGGCGGCCGGCGTGGCCGACGCCGACGCGGCGATCGACGCCGCGCATCGCGCGTTCCCCGCGTGGGCGGCACTCGCGCCGACCGAACGGCGCCGCCGGCTGCTGAAGGCGGCCGACCTGATGGACGCGCGCATCGACGAGATCATCGCGACCGGCGTCGCCGAAACCGGCGCGACGCCCGGCTGGCTCGGCTTCAACGCGACGCTCGCGGCGAACATGCTGCGCGAGGCCGCGTCGATGACGACGCAGATCGCCGGCGACGTGATCCCGTCCGACGTACCGGGCAACCTCGCGCTCGCGATGCGCGTGCCGTGCGGCGTGGTGCTCGGCATCGCGCCGTGGAACGCGCCGGTGATCCTCGGCACACGGGCGCTGGCGATGCCGCTCGCGTGCGGCAACACGGTCGTGCTGAAGGCGTCCGAGGCGTGCCCCGGTGTGCACGCGCTGATCGGTGCGGTGCTGGACGAGGCAGGGCTCGGCGCGGGCGTGGTCAACGTGATCACGCACGCGGCGGCCGATGCGCCTGAGCTCGTCGAGCGGATGATCGCGCATCCGCACGTGAAGCGGATCAACTTCACCGGGTCGACGCACGTCGGCCGCATCATCGCGCGCCACGCGGCCGTGCACCTGAAACCCGTGCTGCTCGAACTCGGCGGCAAGGCGCCGGTGCTCGTGCTCGACGATGCCGATCTCGATGCGGCCGTCGACGCGATCGCGTTCGGCGCATTCTTCAACCAGGGGCAGATCTGCATGTCGACCGAGCGCGTGATCGCCGCACGGCCGATCGCCGACGCCCTCGTCGAGCGGCTCGCCGCGAAGGCGCGCACGCTGGTCGCGGGCGATCCGCTGGCCGGTCATGCGCTCGGCACGATGGTCGATGCGTCGGCTGCCGCGCGCGCGGCGTCGCTGGTCGAGGATGCGCGTGCGCTTGGCGCGCAACTGCCGCTCGGCTGCCGTGTGGAAGGCGCGACGATGCAGCCGGCGATCGTCGACGGCGTGACGCGCGACATGCGGCTCTATCGCGAGGAGTCCTTTGCACCGGTCGTCGCGATCCTGCGTGCGGACAGCGACGACGAAGCGGTGGCGCTCGCGAACGACAGCGAATTCGGGCTGTCGGCGAGCGTGTTCAGCCGCGATATCGCACGTGCGATGGCGGTCGCGCGCCGGATCGAATCGGGGATCTGCCACGTCAACGGGCCGACCGTGCACGACGAAGCGCAGATGCCGTTCGGCGGCACGAAGGCGAGCGGCTACGGCCGCTTCGGCAGCCGCGCGTCGATCGCCGAATTCACCGAGCTGCGCTGGATCACCGTGCAGACCGCGCCGCGCCACTACCCGATATGAGCGAGCCGACGATGAATGCAGAGAAGGCGCCGCTTCAGGTCGGCCAACACGCCGACGCCGACGCCGTGCGCTATCGCGCGGCCGCCGTCGCGGTCGGCGCGGCCGAGATTCGCCGCGCCGACGACGGTACCTGGTACCTGCGCTCGCGCGAGCCGCTCGGCGATTACCCGACGCGCATCACCGACTGCCTCGTGCGCGGCGCGCACGCGCATCCCGACCGCGTGCTGGCCGCGCGGCGTGGCGCCGATGGCCGCTGGATCGAGATCACGTACGCGCAGATGCTCGAACGCGCGCGCGTGCTCGGCCAGGGCCTCGTCGATCTCGGGCTGTCGGCCGAGCGTCCGCTCGCGGTGCTGTCCGGCAACGATCTCGAGCATTTGCAGATGATGTTCGCGGCGATGCTGGCCGGCGTGCCGTATTCGCCGATTTCGCCCGCGTATTCGCTGGTGTCGACCGACTACGGCAAGTTGCGTCACACGCTCGGCGTGCTGCGGCCGGGCGCGGTGTTCGTCGCCGAACGTGCGCCGTTCGCGCGTGCGCTCGATGCGACGTTGCCGGCCGATGCAACGCTGATCGTGGCCCGCGACGCCGATGCGCAAACCGATGTCGAGAGCCGCACAGTGCCGCTGTCGCGCCTGCTCGCCACCGTTCCGCGCACGATCGACGCGATCCACGCGGCGGTCGGCCCCGACCATCTCGCGAAGATCCTGTTTACGTCCGGTTCGACGAAGCAGCCGAAGGCGGTGCCGACCACGCACCGGATGCTGTGCAGCAACCAGCAGATGCTGCGGCAGACGATGCCGGAACTCACGCGCGAGCCGCCGGTGCTGGTCGACTGGCTGCCGTGGAATCACACGTTCGGCGGCAGTCACAACCTCGGCATCGCGCTGTACAACGGCGGCACGCTGTATATCGACGACGGCCGCCCGATGCCCGGCCGCTTCGACGAAACCGTGCGCAACCTGCGCGAGATCGCGCCGACGATCTACTTCAACGTGCCGAAGGGCTGGGAAGAGCTGACCGCCGCGCTCGAACGCGATGCCGAGCTGCGCGACACGTTCTTCTCGCGCGTGAAGCTGTATTTCTTCGGCGGCGCGGGGCTGTCGCAGGCCGCATGGGACCGGCTCGACCGCGTGACCGAAGCGCATTGCGGCGAGCGCATCCGGATCATGGCCGGCCTCGGGATGACGGAGGCGTCGCCGTCGTGCCTGTTCACGACGGGGCCGCTGATGCGCGCCGGCTATATCGGGCTGCCCGCGCCCGGCTGCGACGCGAAGCTCGTGCCGTGCGGCGGCAAGCACGAACTGCGCTTCAAGGGGCCGAACGTGATGCGCGGCTACTGGCATGCGGACGTCGATCCGCGCGACGTGTTCGACGAAGAAGGCTACTACCGCAGCGGCGACGCGGGCGTCTTTGCCGATCCGCAGCGACCGGAACTCGGGCTGCTGTTCGACGGGCGGCTCACCGAGGACTTCAAGCTGAGCAGCGGCACGTTCGTCAGCGTCGGGCCGTTGCGCGCGAATGCGGTGTCGACCGGCGCGCCGTACGTGCAGGACGTGGTCGTCACCGGGATCAATCGCGACGACATCGGCTTGCTGGTGTTCCCGCGCGTCGATGCGTGCCGTGCGCTGGCGGGGTTGGCGGCCGACGCATCCGTGACCGACGTGCTGCGCGCGCCGGCCGTGCGCGCGGCGTTCGCGACGTGGCTCGCTGCGCTGAACCGGAACGCGAGCGGCGGGTCGACGTTCGTCGCGCGGATCCGGCTGATCGACACGCCGCCGTCGCTCGATCTCGGCGAAGTGACCGACAAGGGTTCGCTGAACCAGGCGGCCGTGCAGAAGCATCGCGCGGCGACGATCGACGCGCTGTACGACCCGGCGCGACGCGATCCCGACGTGATTTACGCGTAAGCAGCACGCACAACGACCGGCCGGCCACGACACCGGCAGGCATTTTTTCGGCCAGTGAATCAGGTTGCCTGATAAAGGCGGCCGTTCATACGACACCTCGCGCGCCGAACCGCCACTGGCCGGCGGCGGCGCGCGGCGGCCGTTGCAGGGCCGACCGACTACAAAGACATGGGAATGGAGACATGAACACTTACGTTGCCGAAAAATCCACGGTCGCGACCACGCTCGCGCTGTGTTTCGCGATCGCTCTCCTCGAAGGGCTCGACCTGCAGTCGGTCGGTGTCGCCGCGCCGCGCATGGCGCGCGAATTCGGGCTGTCCGTGTCGCAGATGGGCATCGCGTTCAGCGCGGGCACCTTCGGGCTGCTGCCGGGCGCGATGCTCGGCGGGCGGCTCGCCGACCGGATCGGCCGCAAGCGTGTGCTGATCGCATCGGTCGTGCTGTTCGGGCTGCTGTCGATCGCGACGGCGCAGGTATCGACGTTCGCGATGCTCGTCGTCGTGCGCGTGCTGACCGGCATCGGCCTCGGCGGCGCGATGCCGAACCTGATCGCGCTGTCGTCCGAAGCGGTCGAGCCGCGCTCGCGCAGCAGCGCGGTCGCGACGATGTACTGCGGGATCCCGTTCGGCGGCGTGATCGCGTCGGTGATCGGCGTGCTGCTCGCGGGCGACACCGAATGGCGGCACATTTTCTACGTCGGCGGCGTGGGTCCGCTGCTGCTCGTGCCGCTGCTCGTGTGGTGCCTGCCGGAATCGCGCGCGTATCTCGACGTCGCGGGCACGCAGGCATCACGCACGAGCGTCGGGAAGACGCTGTTCGGCGACGGCCGCACGACGTCGACGGTCGCGCTGTGGGTCAGCTACTTCTGCACGCTGATCGTCCTCTACTTCCTGCTGAACTGGCTGCCGTCGCTGATGGCTTCGCGCGGGCTCGATCGCGCACACGTCGGCCTCGTGCAGATCGCGTTCAACGTCGGCGCGGGGCTCGGCGCGCTCGGCATCGGCGCGGCGCTCGACCGGATGCGCGCGTCGCGCGTGGTCGGCGGCATGTATGTCGGGATCGTGCTGTCGCTCGCCGCGCTCGCGGCCGCGCCCGGTTTCGCGTCGCTCGCGGCGGCCGCGTTCGCGGCGGGGATGTTCGTCGTCGGCGGGCAGTCGGTGCTGTATGCGCTCGCGGCGATCTACTACCCGACCGCGATGCGCGGCACCGGCGTCGGCGCGGCGGTGGCCGTCGGCCGGCTCGGCTCCGTCGTCGGGCCGCTCGCGGCCGCGACGCTGCTGGCCGCGGGCCGCAGCGCGCCGGTCGTGATCGGCGCGAGCATCCCCGTCACGCTCGTCGCGGCCTTCGCTGCATTCGTGCTGATTCGTCGCCCGCAAGCCGACGACTGACGTTTCGTTTTTTCAAGGCGCGCCGTCAGAGCGCGCAATTCAACACGGTCTGGAGACGCAACGAAATGAAGACGAAGACAAGGAACGGCCTGCTGGCCGCCGGCGCGTGCTGCGCGCTTGCCGCGCCGGGCGCGCACGCGCAGTCGAGCGTGACGCTGTACGGGATCATCGACACGGGCGTCGAGTTCGTGTCGCACGCGAACGCGGCCGGCGACCACGTCGTGCGGATGCCGGGCGTGACGGGCGAGCTGCCGTCGCGCTGGGGGCTGCGCGGCACCGAGGATCTCGGCGGCGGCTACCAGGCGGTGTTCACGCTCGAAAGCGGCTTCAACGTACGCGGCGGCGATCTCGGCCAGGGCGGCCGGCTGTTCGGGCGCCAGGCCTTCGTCGGGCTGAAGAGCGGCTTCGGTACGCTCGCGTTCGGCCGTCAGTACACGATGACCTATCTCGCGCTGCAGGGCGCGGACATCATCGGCCCCGACATCTACGGGCTCGGCTCGTTCGACGCGTACGTGCCGAACGGCCGCGCCGACAACGCGGTGACCTACGTCGGCGCGTATCGCGGCGTGACGTTCGGCGCCGCGTATTCGTTCGGCCGCGACGGCGCGGGCACCGGCAACTCGCCGGGGCAGGGCACGTGCGCGGGGCAGGTGCCGGGCGACGCGGTGCAGTGCCGCAACTGGTCGGTGATGCTCAAGTACGACAGCGCGTACTTCGGTGCGGCGGCATCGTACGAGGAACAGCGCGGCGGCACCGGCGCGGCCGCCAACTTCTTCGACGGCGTGGCGCCCGTTCCCTTCACGAGCAGCGGCGGCAAGGATGCGCGTACGCACGTGAGCGCGTATGCGCAGGCGGCCGGCGCGAAGATCGGCGCGGGCTGGATCGGGCGGCGCGTGTCGACCGGTTCGCCGGCCGCGCCCGGCGCGCATTCGGACCTGTTCTTCGTCGGCGCGTCGTATGCGGTGAAGCCCGATTTCATCGTCGACGGCGAAGGCTACCGGATCGTCAACAGCGCGCACGACACGCGCGCGACGATGGCCACGCTGCGCGCGACTTATCTGCTGACCAAGCGCACGGCCGTCTATGCGCAATCGTCGTATCTGTGGAACAGCGCGCACGCGCGCTACTCGGTCAGCGGCGGCGGGCCCGGCACGACGCCCGGCGCAGGGATGGGGCAGCTCGGCGCGATGGTCGGCGTGCGGCACATGTTCTGATTCAGCGGCGTGACGAACCGAATGGGAGTTATCTTGAACAGGAAATCTGCATTCCTCTGTATTGCGCCGCTGTCCGCCGCCGCCCTGCTCGCCGGTTGCGGCGGCGACGATTCGATCAGCGCGCCGCCCACGCACCTGAGCGCCGCGACGCCGGCCGCGATGGCGCAGACCTGCGACGCGCTCGCCGCGAAGCTCGCGTATGCGAACACGTCGTTCACGTCGGTGACGACCGCGGCGGCCGGCGCGCTGACGGTGGCCGGCAAGCCGGTCGCCGAGCACTGCGTGATCGCGGGGAAAATGAACGAGCGCGTGAGCGCGGTGGACGGCAAGACCTATGCGATCGGCTTCGAGATGCGCTTGCCGAAAGCATGGAACGGCCGCTTCTTTTACCAGGCGAACGGCGGGCTCGACGGCAACGTCGTGACCGCGACCGGCGAGATCGGCGGCGGCGGGCCGCTGACCAACGCGCTGAACCAGGGTTTCGCGGTGATCAGCTCGGACTCCGGGCACAGCGCCGCGCAGAATCCGCTGTTCGGCCTCGATCCGCAGGCGCGGATCGACTACGGCTACGGCGCCGTCGACGCGCTGACGCCGATGGCGAAGCAGGTGATCCGGCTCGCGTACGGCAAGGCGCCCGATCGCAGCTATTTCGGCGGCTGCTCGAACGGCGGCCGTCACGCGATGGTCACGGCGGTGCGCAATCCGGCCGACTACGACGGCATCATCGCGGGCGATCCGGGCTTCCATCTGCCGAAGGCGGCGATCGGCGAGATGTACGGCGCGCAGCAGTTCGCGAAGATCGCATCGGCCACGGGAACGAACGGGTTGCCGGATATCCGCAGCGGTTTCAACGATGCGGAACGCCAGTTCGTCGGCGCGAAGATTCTCGAAAAATGCGACGTGCTCGACGGCGCGGCCGACGGGATGGTGCAGGACGTCGCCGCGTGCCAGGCGCACTTCAGCGTCGATGCCGATGTTCCCACCTGCGCGAATGGCACGCGCACCGGGTCGTGCCTGACGCCTGCGCAGAAAACCGCGCTGGAGAACGTGTTCGCCGGGGCGCGCAACAGCGCGGGCACGGCGCTGTACGCGAGCTTTCCGTACGATCCGGGCCTGTCGGGCCCTGGCTGGGCTGCATGGAAGCAGTCGAACTCGATCATGCTCGACCCGGCCGCGATGGCGTTCACGTTCATGACGCCGCCGAAAACCGCCGCGGTGCTCGCGAACCTCGCCGGCTTCGCGCTCGGCTTCGACATGGACAACGATGCGCCGGCAATCTTCGCGACGAACGGCACTTATACGCAATCGTCATGGTCGTTCATGACGCCGCCCGACGAGACGAACCTCGCCGCGCTGAAGTCGCGCGGCGCGAAGCTGCTCGTCTATCACGGCACGGGCGACCCGGTGTTCTCGTTCAACGACACGCGCGACTGGTACGCGCAGGTCGCGCAGGCGAACGGAGGCGATGCGTCGAGCTTCGCACGCTTCTATCCGGTGCCGGGGATGAACCACTGCTCCGGCGGGCCGGCCGCCGACCAGTTCGACATGCTGACGCCGCTCGTCGCGTGGGTCGAACAGGGGCAGGCGCCCGCGGCGGTCGTGGCTGCCGCGCGCGACACGGCGAACGCGGTGCCGAACGCGGACGTGCCCGCGTCGTGGGGCGCGGGGCGTACGCGGCCGCTGTGCCCGTATCCGCAGGTTGCGCGCTACAACGGTTCGGGCGACTTGAACTCGGCGGCGAGCTTCAGTTGTCGCTGACGTAGCCGTCGATGGGAAGCGGCCGGCGCACGCTGTCACGCGCCGGCCGCTTCATCGCTGCATTCACTCGCCGGGGTCGACCGGCACGTCGAGCCCGACCTTCACGCGGCTCATGCTGACCAGCGTCTTGAACCGCTTCACGTTGTTGTTCGCGAAGAACAGCTCGCGCGTGAGCGCGTTGTACTGATCCATGTTGCGCACCGCGAGGATCAGCACGAAATCCCATTCTCCCGTCACGTAGTAGCACTGCTGGATCTGCGGGCAGCGCTCGAACGCGCGTTTCATCGCGTCGAGCTGGTCGATCTGCTCGCTCTCGACCTCGACGTTCACGACGATCGTCAGCGGATGATCGACCTTGTCCGGCGCGACGATGGCCGTATAACGCTCGATCACGCCCGCTTCCGCGAGACGCCGCAGCCGCCGGTTCACGGCAGCGGTCGACAGGTTGACGCGCGCGCCGAGCTCGGCCTGCGGCGTCTGCGCGTCGCGCTGGACTTCCATCAGCAGCTTGCGATCGAACGCATCGAGTGGAGTCGTCATGATGGCGCGCGCAACCTCGAAAGAATGAGAAATTTTTGCGTCGAAGTGGTCGATTTGGCGATTTCGTTCACCCGCCTGCGCAATATTATTTTTCCAACCGACGGCGCGCAACCCGCGCCTGCCCGACCCGACTCACCCGACGGACCGCCCGAGGTCCCGCTTCCGGAGCCTTTCGCCATGCTGATCGCCAACCCGCGCGCGTCGCGCACCGCCTACCCGAACGCGCTGCGCCGCGTGATGAACATCGCGTCGGCCGACGAAAGCGGCGCATGGCTCGCGCACTGGCCGCTCGTCGGCAATGCACGCACGCCGCTGCGCGCGCTGCCCGATCTCGCCGCGCGGCTCGGCGTCGCGAGCGTCAGCGTGAAGGACGAGTCGTGCCGTTCGCCGCTCGGCAGCTTCAAGGCACTCGGCGCGCCGATCGCGCTGGTGCGGCTCGTGAAGCGGCTGCGCCGCACGCAGGCACTCGATCCGCAAGGGCTCGTCACCGGCCGCTACGCGTCGGCGCTGGCCGACCTGACGGTGATCAGCGCGACCGACGGCAATCACGGCCGCGCGCTGGCTGCCGCCGCGCGTGCGATCGGCTGCGGCTGCGTGATCGTGCTGCACGCGCACGTCGACGCCGAGCGCGAACGCGCGATCTCCGCGTACGGCGCGCGGATCGTGCGCATCGCGGGGAACTATGACGAATCGGTCGTCTGCGCGGCGCAGCTCGCGCAGGCGAACGGCTGGTACGTCGTGTCGGATACGTCGTACGACGGCTACGAAGCGATTCCGCGCGACGTGATGCAGGGCTACGGCGTGATCGCCGCCGAAGCGGCCGCGCAGGCCGCGGAGGACGACGGGCGGCCGTTCACGCACGTGTTCCTGCAAGGCGGCGTGGGCGGCCTCGCCGCGGGCGTCGCGAGTTACCTGTGGGAGCGTGACGGCGTGCAGCGGCCGCGCTTTGTCGTCGTCGAGCCGCGCCAGGCCGACTGCCTGTACCAGAGCGCGCTGGCCGGCCGCGCGACGAAGGCGAGCGGCAGCGTCGATTCGGTGATGGCCGGGCTCGCGTGCGGCGAGGCGTCGCCGCTCGCATGGGATTTTCTCGAGATGTGCATCGACCACTTCATGCTGATCGACGACGCGGACGCGGTGCAGGCGATGCGCGGCCTCGCGGCCGGCAGCGAACGCGACGTGCCGCTCGTCGCCGGCGAATCGGGCGCGGCCGGTGTGGCGGGGCTGGCCGTGTTGATGCGCGACCCGGCGCGCGCGCGGCAGGTCGGGCTCGACGCGAACGCGCGCGTGCTGGCGATCAACACGGAAGGGGCGACCGCGCCGTCCGTGTACCGGAACTGCGTCGGCGAGACGGCCGATGCGGTGCTCGCGCGCCAGCGCGACTGGCTGAGCCGCGCGGCGGCGGCGGCCTGAACGACATGACCACCGACGAGGCGAACGCAATGGATGCAATCGACGCAACGGCAGAAAGCACGCTGCAGGGCCGACTGAAGACCTGGCGCAGGTATCTGCACCAGCACCCGGAAACCGGATTCGAAGAGGTGAACACGTCGGACTACGTCGCGCGGATCCTGACGACGCTCGGGCTCGACGTGCATCGCGGCATCGGCGGCACGGGGCTCGTCGCGAACCTGACGGCCGGCACGGGCCAGCGCACGATCGGCATTCGCGCGGACATGGACGCGCTGAACATCGTCGAGCACGCGCCGGGCCGCGAACACGTGTCGCGCACGCCCGGCAAGATGCATGCGTGCGGGCACGACGGCCACATGTCGATGGTGCTCGGCGCCGCGCAACTGCTGGCCGAGCGCAAGGATTTCGACGGCACGGTGCGCTTCATTTTCCAGCCGGCGGAAGAGCACGGCCGCGGCGCGAAGGCGATGATGGCCGACGGGCTGTTCGAGCGCTTTCCGGTCGACGCGATCTTCGGTGCGCACAACATGCCCGGCATGCGCGCGGGCACGTTCGCGACGCGTGCGGGCGGCATCATGGCGAGCGAAGACAATTTCGTGATCCGGATCGACGGGCGCGGCACGCATGCGGCGCGGCCGCACATGGGCATCGATCCGATCGTGATCGGCGCGCAGATCGTGCTCGCGCTGCAGACGATCGTGTCGCGCAATCTCGACCCGGGCCAGCAGGCGGTGATCTCGTGCACGGAATTCATCACCGACGGGCTGCGCAACGTGCTGCCGTCGACGGTGACGATCAAGGGCGACACGCGCAGCTATTCGCGCGACGTGCAGGCGCTGCTGGAGGCGCGGATGCGCGAGATCGGCGAAGGGATCTGCCGTACGCACGGTGCGGCCTGTACGTTCGAGTACACGCACGAGTTCGCGCCGACGGTGAATTCGCCGGAATGGGTCGACACGGCCGTGCAGGCCGCCGCGCACGTCGCGGGCGCCGATGCTGTGAACGCCGACGTGCAGCCGATGATGATCTCGGAGGATTTCGGCGCGTTCCTGCAGGCGGTGCCGGGCAATTTCGTGTTCATCGGCAACGGCGAAGTGGCCGGTCAGGGCGGCGTGCCGCTGCACAACGCGACGTACGATTTCAACGACGAGATCTTGCCGACCGGCGCGCGCTATTTCGCGGAAGTGGCGCGGCGCGCGTTGAAGGCGGTGTAGCGGAGGCGGGTCGCTGCGTATTCGGTTCGCCGCGCGTGCGGCGTACCTTCGTCATTGACGACGCATCGATGCTCGAGCGCACCGGTTTGCCGGCGCGTCGAGGATCGTCCGTCGTCGCATTCGATCAACCGGCCAGTTCACCCAGGCACGCATCGAACTGTGCGACGAGCGTATCGACATCGTCGGCCGTCGTTTGCGGGCACACGAGCATCATGTTGTGGAACGGCGTGATCAGCACGCCGCGATTCAGCAGGTACAGGTGCACGATGTGCTCGAGTTCGCTGTCGAGTTGCGCGCCGGCCAGCGTGCCGTTGCGCGGCGGCACGGGCGCGAACTGAAACTCGGTGCGCGCGCCGATGCGCGTCACGCACCACGGCAGCCGGTGTTTTGCGATCGCCTGGTCGAGCCCAGCCGCGAGCCGTGCGGCGAGTGCGAACATGTACGCATACGCGGCGTCGGTCGCGACTTCGGCAAGCGTCGCGCGCATCGCATGCATCGCGAGCATGTTCGCGGTGAGCGTCGTGCCGATCCCCGAATGGCCGGGCGGCGCGTTCAGCTTCGCCGCTTTCGCGCGTTCCGCGAATGCGGCGCTGAAGCCGTACACCGCGCACGGCACGCCGCCCGCGATCGGCTTGCCGACCACCAGCATGTCCGGTTCGAGGCCGTGCGCGACCGCGTAGCCGCCGGGCCCGCTGCTGATCGTGTGCGTCTCGTCGATCACCAGCAACGTGCCGTGGCGGCGCGTCAGTTCGCGCGCGGCCTCCCAGAAGCCGGGGTCGGGCAGCACCATCCCGATGTTCGTCATCGCGGGCTCGGCGAGCACGCACGCGACGTCGCCGTCCTTCAGCGCCGCTTCGAGCGCGTCCAGATCGTTGAATTCGACGACGCGCGTGTTCGCGAGCAGGTCGTACGACTGCCCGAGCAGACTGTCGCGCTGCACCGGGCGGCCGTCGACGAGATCGACGAACACGTCGTCGACGGTACCGTGATAGCAGCCGTTGAACACGACGATCGTGTTGCGGCCGGTGGCCGCGCGCGCCCAGCGCAGCACGAAGCGGTTCGCGTCGCTCGCGCTCAGCGCGAATTGCCAGACCGGCAGCTGGAAGCGGCGCGCGAGTTCGCGCGACACCCAGGCGGCGTCCTCGCTCGGCAGCATCGTCGTATAGCCGCGCGTGGCCTGCTCGACGAGCGCGCGGGCGACCGGTTCGGGCGCATGGCCGAACATCGCGCCCGTATCGCCGAGGCAGAAGTCGACGTAGCGATGACCGTCGACGTCGATGAACGTCGCGCCGCGTGCTTCCTTCACGTATAGCGAGAACGGGGTCGACCAATCCTGCATCCAGTGCAGCGGCACGCCGAACAGCAAGTGCTCGGACGCTTCCGCGGAGAGTGCGCGGGAGACCGGCATGGCTTCGGTGAACGCGCGGCGCTCGCGATCGAACAGCGCGCGGGCGCGGATGAGGTCGACTCCGTGGTGGGTAGGCAAAGGCAGCTCCTGGCTGGGGGATAGGGGAAACGATAGCGCGGGCAGCAGGGAGCTGAACAGAGGCGGAATTACCGAGGCGGGTCGGCGGCGGCAATTCGCGAGTGCGTTCTATTTGATTTCGAGATGGCACTGGTGAATGAAAACCGTAAAAACCCGTGAAGGTTTCCATGGATTTTTAACGGACTTCCCGCGATCTATCGTTGTTGCATGCCGTGGCGCGGAGGGTTCGCACAACGAGGCCAGTATTGGCTGTTGAGCGAATCCGTTACGTGTTTTCGATCGAATCCAGCCGACTCGACCGCGCGCGCCGCGGCTGGGCGCATCGAATGCCACGGAGATCGCGCCGGTTAATTTCGGGATAAGTGGGTTTCGAATTTTCCGGCAAAGGAAGGCGCGGACGCCCGAATCCCAACCCTCCGGAATGCGGGACTACACAATGAAAATCCGAACTTCTCTCACCGTACTCGTCGCATGTGGCGTCTTGACCGGCATCGCCCATGCGGGCTCGACGTCGCCGCAAGCGGTTGTCAAGAAAATCACGCTGACCGCGCACATCGGCGACAGCCTGTTCGTTTCACAGCCGGACAACACCGCATACGGCGTGGTCGAGCTGAGCGCGACCGACGGCAGGCAACGGACGTTTGCGACGACGCTGCCGATCCGTGTGCGCACGACGAATCCCGATATCAACGTCACGCTGCTGCAGCCGCTGCGCCTGTCGAACGGTCTCGACGATCTTGCCAATACGCAGGTGGTGCTGACGGACAAGGCCGAAGACGCGGAAATCGCGCCCGGCGTTGGCCGCACGCTTATGCTGGTGAAACCGGGGCGGGACGGATTCGACGGCTATGACGAAACCCGCAACGTGAAGGTCAGCGCACAAGCGCCGGCTGTCGGCGGGACGGCACCGATCAACGGGCACTATCGCGGCGATCTGGTGCTGGTGTTCGAGCCGACAGCTTCGGCGGGGCGCGAGCCGACGACGGGAGCAGCGGTCGCGGCGGCTGGCGAGTAGGGGACCTCGCCCCGGCAGACATCGTCGGCCGGGGCTTTTCGATGGAAGTTTTTGCGCATAAACATACGATAACGTATCTCGCGGGACCCGTTCTCAAATGTGAGTGTGCGCACACATACCGTAGATTAGTGCTGTAAATACAGGGTAAACGACAGATACATGTTGCGGCTCAATCGCGTCTAGACTGCTCAATGTAGTACGACGACGTATAAATAGAGATCCGCTATTCGGTGCATCGATACCCCTGCCCTGAAGGAGTGCCCATGGCCGCCCATCGCCGTCGTTCGTCTTCGTCCGTCCGATCGCCTGCATCGAAACGGGTCTCGCGCCGCGCGTTCATCGGCTGGACCGGCGCACTCGCCGGCGGCGCGATGCTCGGCAGCCCATTCGCGGCCCGCCGGGCGCTGGCGGCAGGCGCGACGGCGAATGCGTCGGCGGTCGATCTCGTGTGGGCCGAGCACGGCGCGGCGGCGCGCATCGCGGCGTCGCTCGCGCACGTGTCGCGGCTCGCGCGGCACGGCCGCGACTTCGACGTGACGCACTACGGCGCGCGCCCGTGCGCGACGGTCGCGCAGACGTCGCCGTACCCGGCCGCGAAGTCGCCGGTCAGCCCCGGTTCCGACCTGACGACCGCGCCCGGCGCATTCGATTCGCGCCCGGCGTTTCTCGCGGCGATCGACGCATGCCGGCGCGAAGGCGGTGGCCGCGTCGTCGTGCCGGCCGGCGCCTGGTATTGCGCGGGGCCGATCGTGCTGCAAAGCAACGTCACGTTCCACCTCAGCGCGAACTGCACGATCTACTTCAGCCCGAACCCGGCCGACTACGCGAAGGACGGCCCGGTCGATTGCGGCGCGAACGGCCGGCTGTACTACAGCCGCTGGCAGGCGAACGATTGCCTGAACTACGGCGCGCCCGTCTACGCGCGCAACGCGACGAACATCGCGCTGACCGGCGAAGGCCCGACGTCGGTGCTCAACGGGCAGGCGATGACGCCGTTCTCCGGCAGCGGCGCGAACAGCGTCTGCTGGTGGACCTACAAGGGCTCGTCGGGCGCGTACGGCGCGAGCGCGACGGTGCCGGCCCAGAACACCCCGAACCCGAACAACGTCGACCTGCGGATCGTCGTGCCCGCGATTTCCGACGCGCTTTATGCGCTGCTGACGTCGTCCGTCACGCCATGGCAGCAGGACCAGAACTACCTGCCCGCGCTGTCCGAGGCCGGCGTGGTGGTCGAGAAGCGCATCTTCGGCCTCGGTCACTACCTGCGGCCGTGCATGGTCGAATTCATCGGCTGCACGAACGTGCTGATGGCGAACTACCAGACGCAGAACACGCCGTTCTGGCAGCACCATCCGACCGCGAGCCGCAACGTCGTGATCCGCGGCGTGACGACCAACAGCATCGGCCCGAACAACGACGGCTTCGATCCGGACGCATGCACCGACGTGCTGTGCGAGGACTGCACGTTCAACACCGGCGACGACTGCATCGCGATCAAGTCGGGCAAGGACCGCGACACCGAATACGGGCCCGCGAAGCGGCACCTGATCCGCAACTGCGCGATGAACAGCGGGCACGGCGGCATCACGCTCGGCAGCGAGATGGGCGGCGGCGTCGAGCAGATCTATGCGACGAACCTGTCGATGCTGAACGCGAACTGGCAGACCAACCCGCTGAACATCGCGATTCGCGTGAAGACCAACATGAACCGCGGCGGCTACGTGAAGGATTTCCACGTGAAGGGCGTCACGCTGCCGAACGGCGTGACGCTGAAGGGCGGCGGCTACGGCAGCGCGCTGCTCGCGGGCAGCCCGGTCAACGCGAGCGTGCCGCTCGGCGTGGTCACGCCTGCGGCAGGCAATCCGTCGGCCGCGCAGGGCGGCATCGTCACGTTCGACTGCGACTACCAGCCGGCGAACGACGCGGTGCGCACGCGCGCGCCGGTCGTGCAGAACGTGACGATCTCCGACGTGAAGGCGAGCAACGTGACGCTGAACGGCGTGAGCGCGTCGTGCTTCCAGGCGATCGTCGCGCAGGGGCCAGTCGCGTTCGACTACAACGGCACGCCGCCGACGCCGGCCGTGCAGCCGATTTCCGGCGTGACGATCAGCAACTGCGACTTTGGCACGCCGGTCGCGTCGGGCACGCCGACGGTCACGTCGCCGGGGCCGATCTATGCGTTCAACGTGAGCGCGATGACGCTGACGAACGTGACGATCGCCGGGCAGGTCGTCAACACGACGATCACCGACAAGCGGTGAGATGAGGCGACGCGCCACGACGTTCGCGTGCGGCCGATCGATACCTGCACGCGAACACGAATACGAATACGCTACGCCAGCGTCTTCACCATGTAGTGCTCGTCGTAGAAGCGGCCATCGACGCACATCGAGCGCGGCTCCGTGCCGAACCGCACGAATCCCTGCGACGCATACAGCCGCTCCGCGGCGTGGTTGACTTCGTTCACGCACAGCATCAGCTGGCTGCATCCCCACGCGTTCGCCGCATGCGCGGTCGCGCGGTCGAGCAGCGCCTGCGCGACGCGTTGCCCGCGATACGCGGCGTCGACGTACACGCCCCAGATCGTCGCCTTGTGCGCGATCTTCGTGCGCGCATCGCGGCGTACGCCGGTGATGCCGACGAGCGTGCCGCCGTCGAACGCGCCGAACACGGCCTGTGCCTGCGTCGGCGTGAGGCGTTTCGCGAATTCGTCGACCGGCACCTGCGACTCTTCGTCGAGCGTCGGCAGGAAAGACGTCGGGGCGGTGTCGACCGCGCGCAGGCGGACGGTCTGGAACTGCGCCGCGTCGGCGGCGTCAAGCAGGCGGATCGTGATCGTCATCGGCGGCATTCCGGTTGAGGGGCGTGCATGCCGGCGCGCCGCTGCGGCGGTCGCGGGGATGCATCGTCCTAATCCTAATAGGAATTCGGATGCCGCGTGGCGATGCGCGGTGCGTCGCACGGGCGTGAACGAGAAGACACTGATGGCGGCGTGTCGTACCGCGATCAAGGAGGGTGCGCGTCAAGCGCATGCGCGGTCGCGCCGGTCTGGCGCACGACGTCGAACAGGCGACGTGCGCGCGATCGACTCACGCGCACGCCACGGGAATCAATAGCGCGACAGTTGATTGCCGTTGATCTGCACGCGGTCGCCCGGACGCAGGTTGCCCGGCGACTGCACGTCGAACGAGCGCATCGAGCCGTCGCTAACCTGCACGTCGATCCGGTAGCTGCTTGGGCCTTGCGCGGCGCCCATCTGCTGGCCGATCTGGTTGCCGGCCACCGCGCCGCCGAGCGCGCCGATCACGGTCGCCGCATCGCGGCCGTGACCGCGGCCGAACTGGTTGCCCACCAGCCCGCCGACCAGCGCACCGACGACGGTGCCGGCGATGCCCGACGGAGCGACCGAGCCGTTGACCGGCTGGATGTTCGACACGGTGCCGTACTGCGTGCCGTAGCCGTTGCCGTACGGGGTCGCGTATTGCTGTTGCGGGTTGCCGTACTGGTCATACGGCTGCGAGCCGTATTGATCGTACGGTTGCGGCGCCTGGTTCGGATACGCCGGTTGCTGCTGCACGTAGCCCGGCTGCGAATACGTGGGCTGCGCATAGCCGGGCGTCGCGTATTGCTGCTGCTGCGGATAGCCCGGCTGCGCGCCGTAGTAGCCCGGCGCGACGCAGGCGGTGAGCGGAAGCGCCGCCACGGCGACGAGCGAGGCGAACAGAACGGTCTTCGTGGAAGGCATGCGCATCATGATGTTTCCTGCATCGGCAACGTGTCCGCCGCTGGATTCCCGTCAGGGTGGCGAACTCGGCGTGAGTATAAGGAATGGCCGGATGCGCGTCCGGTGCGGCCGGGTAACAACGTGTAAAGTCTGTTGCCGCGTAAATCGCCGGTGGGGTGGGGCGTCGAAGGGGCGGCCGGCAACGGCGCGACGCGGTTTCCCGGCGCACGCGTGCGGGCGCTGCACCCCCGCGCGGCCGCCGACATTCCAGCCGCTTCCACGGCCAACGACACCCGTCTCCGCGTTCGGTCCGCCGGCCATGCGCGCCACACATCGCGAAATCGAATGCGCGGCATCGCGACTTTTAATTGGCCTCGCGCAGCGGCGTCCGATATCGTGGCCGGATTCCCTGCCAACGGTCGCGCCGCGCCGGCCGCGGTTCCTCCCCTGTCCGCGCCGGTGTCGCGCCGCGACCGCCCCAATCGAAGCCATGACCGAACGATTCTTCATCAACGCCCGCGACGCCAGCGGCCAACCCGTCAATCTCGTCGTCCGCGACGGCCGCTTCGCCGCGATCGGCGCCGATTGCACCGCCGCGCCCGGCGCGCAGACGATCGACCTCGACGGCCGCGTCGTGCTGCCTGGTTTCGTCGACGGCCACATCCATCTCGACAAGAGCTTCGTCGGCGATCGCTGGGTGCCGCACGAACCGGTCGGCTCGCTGCGCGAGCGGCTCGCGGTCGAGAAGCGCCAGCTCGCGGCCGCGCCGCCGATCGTCGAGCGCGCGAACGCGCTGATCGCGCAGGCCGCCGCGTTCGGCACGATCGCGATGCGCAGCCACGTCGACGTCGATGCGACGACGGGGCTGTCGAACCTGCACGCCGTGATGGCCGCGCGAGAACAGTGGCGCGGGATCGTCGACATCGAACTGGTCGCGTTTCCGCAGGCCGGCGTGATCACGTGCCCGGGCACCGCCGAGATCCTCGATGCGGCGGTGCGCGAAGGCGCGGACGTGGTCGGCGGAATCGACCCGACGACGCTCGACGGCGATGCGGACGGCCAGCTCGACATCGTGTTCGGCATCGCCGAGAAGCGCGGCGCGAAAATCGACATCCACCTGCACGAGCCGGGCGAAACGGGCATCGCGCAATTGCTGCGGATCGCGGCGCGCACGCGCGCGGCCGGGCTCGGCGGACGCGTGAACGTGAGCCATGCGTACGCGCTCGGCCAGGTGAGCGCCGACGACGTGCAGCGCACCGCCGCGGTGCTGGCCGACGCCGGCGTATCGATCCTGACGAATGCACCGGGCGACTGCGCGTTCCCGCCGGTGCAACGGCTGCGCGACGCGGGCGTGCACGTGTTCGCGGGCAACGACAACATCCGCGACGCGTGGTGGCCGTACGGCAACGGCGACATGTTGCAGCGCGCGATGATGGTCGGCTACCGGTCGGGCTTCTACACCGACGAAGCGCTCGGCATCGCACTCGACATGGCGACGCACGCCGGCGCGCGCGTGATCGGCAAGGAAAACTACGGAATCGCGGTCGGCTGCGACGCGAGCTTCGTCGCGGTGCGTGCGCCGAACGCGGCAGCGGCCGTCGCGGGCGTGCCGGCCGAACGCTGGGTATTCCGCCGCGGCGAAAGCGATCAGGGCGCACCGCTCGCGCCGTCGCTGCGCTTCACGCGCTGATCCGCCCGACCCGCGGCACCTTGCACCGACCGACCCGACCGGAACCGACATGACGAACCTGCTGATCCGCAATGTCCGCACGAACGCCGACGCCGCGCTCGATATCCTGATCGAAGGCGATCGCATCGCGCGCGTCGGCCCGTCGCTCGACGCGCCCGCCGGCTGCGCGATCGAGGACGGCGCGCTCGCGTTGGCGCTGCCCGGCCTCGTCGAAGGCCACACCCACCTCGACAAGACCCATTGGGGGATGCCGTGGTATCGCAACGCGGTCGGACCGCGCCTCGTCGACCGTATCGAGAACGAACGCCGCTATCGCGCGACGAGCGGCCATGACGCGGGCGCCGCGTCGCTCGCGCTGGCGCGCGCGTTCCTCGCGGCCGGCACGACGCGCATCCGCACGCACGTCGACGTCGATACCGAAGCCGGGCTGCGCCATCTGCACGGCGTCCTCGCGACGCGAGAGACGCTGCGCGGGCAGGTCGAGATCCAGATCGTCGCGTTTCCGCAGTCGGGCGTGCTCAAGCGGCCGGGCACCGATGCGTTGCTATCCGACGCGCTCGACGCCGGCGCCGACCTGCTCGGCGGGCTCGATCCGTGCGCGATCGAAGGCGATCCGGTCGAGGCGGTGGACGTGCTGTTCGCGATCGCCGAACGCCACGGCCGCGGACTCGACATCCATCTGCACGAGCGCGGGTCGATGGGCGCGTACTCGCTCGACCTGATCCTGCAGCGCACCGCGACGCACGGCATGCAGGGGAGGGTCACGATCAGCCATGGCTTTTGTCTCGGCGATCTCGCCGAGCGCGAGCGCGATGCGCTGCTCGCGCGGATGGCCGAGCTCGGCGTGGGCATCGTCACGACCGCGCCGGCCGCGGTGCCGGTGCCGCCGGTGGCCGCGTGCCGCGCGGCGGGCGTGACCGTGATCGGCGGCAACGACGGCGTGCGCGACACGTGGACGCCGTACGGTTCGCCCGACATGCTCGAACGCGCGATGCTGATCGGCATGCGCAACGATTTCCGCCGAGACGATGCGCTCGAAGTCGCGCTCGACTGCGTGACGCACGGCGCGGCGCGCGGCTGCGGTTTCGCGGATTACGGGCTGCAGCCCGGCAGCCGCGCGGATGTCGTGCTCGTCGATGCGCTGACGTTCGCGGAGGCCGTCGTCGCGCGGCCGGTGCGGCGTCTCGTCGTATCGTCCGGGAAGATCGTCGCGCGTCATGGCGCGCTGGTCTGAGCGCCGCGTCGCCCCGGTATGATCCGGTTTTCAACCGGATGTCGGGAGACGACGATGCGACGCACGACCGCGGCACGGGCCGCACGATGGATGGCGGCGGCCCTGTTCGCCGTGAGCGCCGCGCATGCGGTGGCGACCGGCTCGGCCGACGACGCGCAGCAGGAAGCCAACCGGCGCACGGTGCTCGCGTTCTACGAGAAAGGCTTGAACGAGAAGGATGCGGACGCCGCGCTCGCGTATGTCGGCGATCGCTACGTGCAGCACAACCCGAACGCGGCCGACGGGCGTGACGGTTTCCGCAAGTTCGTCGCGTTTCTGCGCGACAAATATCCGCAGTCGCACAGCGAGATCAAACGTTCGTTCGTCGACGGCGACTACGTGATCCTGCACGTGCACGCGGTGCGCGAACCGGGCACGCGCGGCAGCGCGATCACGGATATCTTCCGGCTCGAGCACGGCAAGATCGTCGAACACTGGGACGTCAACCAGCCGGTGCCCGAGCAGGCGGCGAACGGCAACACGATGTTCTGACACGTGTGGCGCGCGGCGCCCCCCTGCGCGCCGCTCCCGTTCGAAATCCGCTTCGCCTACCGCCCTTCGAGTTCCAGCATCGCCGCGAGCGTCTTCGTCAGCGCGCGGACCATCGGGTCGGCCGTCGGCCGATGCAGGATCGCGATGTCCATATGCTCGATCGGCGCGAAGCCCTGCTTCGCGGTCAGCACCACATGCTCGTCCGTCACCACGCGCGCGGGCAGTACGCTGATGCCGAGCCCGTCTGCGACCGCCGCCTGGATGCCGCTCAGGCTCGACGTCGTGAAGCTGATCCGCCAGCGGCGGCCGCGCTCCTCGATCGCCTTGATCATGTCGTCGCGGTAGAGTCCGCGCGGCGGGAACACGACGATCGGCACCGGGTCGAGATCGATCGACGGATGCTTCGCGCTGTCGATCCAGCGCAGCTTCTCCGGCCAGCGCACGACGGCCTCGCGGCTGTCGCGCCGCTGCTTGATCAGCACGAGGTCGAGTTCGCCGCGATCGTACGCGGCGCTGATGTCGCGGCTCAGCCCGCACGTCACTTCGAGCTTCACCTGCGGATGCTCGCGCTTGAACGCCGCGAGCGCGTGCGTCGTGCGGCCCGCCGCGAAATCGTCGGGCACGCCGAGCCGGATCGTCAGCGCGACCGTCGCGCCCGACAGCGCCTCCAGCATCTCGTCGTTCAGCGCGAGCATGCGTCGCGCATAACTGAGCACCGTCACGCCCGCATCGGTCGGCCGCACGTCGCGCGCGCCGCGGTCGAGCAGGCGGTGGCCGGCGATTTCCTCGAGCCGGCGCACCTTCTGGCTGACCGTCGACTGCGTCGAATGCAGGCGCGCGGACGCCGTCGTGAAACTGCCGCAGTCGGCGACCATCACCAGCGCACGCAGCAGGTCGATGTCGAACAGGGGTCTATTCATTTATGCACTTCTAGGGATTCGGGCATTTCATTTTCAAATGCGTGCGACGACTTTTAACATGGCAGGGCAGCGCGGGCAATCGCGGTTTCGCCGGAGTTGGGCGGGTGTTTTGCGGGGTTGGGAGGTGCTTGACGACTTCCTGTGGATGACGTTCGCGGGCGCGGTAGGGATCAGCGGCGGCGCGATTTGGGTTCAGGCGTGCCGCCGGGGAGTTTTCGCAGGAATGCGTCGGCGAGTTGAACGCAATAGTCGAACGACGGCGTGTAGCCGAGTGTCCGGATGTCGTCGAACCGCGGTTGTACGAAGGCGCGATGCTCGTTGAGCAGACGCAGAAACGTGTCGCGATGCCGAACGAGGAACGCACCGGCTTCCATCAAGCTTTCCGGCTCCCGCTCGATGACCAGGCACAGATCGAACAGGTCCCGCGCAGTCGGACGATCGCCGCGGTGCCGCATTTTCTTGGCGACGATTTCCGCGGAAGTCTCGACCTTGACGACACGATCCATCAGCGTCCGTTCGTCGTAGCCGGGAGACGTCAGATTCCGGGAGACCCACGAAGTCGATTTCGCCGTCGGGCAGCATCAGCTTTACGAACCCGGCGTGTGCCTCATCATTCGGCGTGATGTCGGACGCGGCATCGCTGATGCGGGGATTCACGTCGAAAAATTCCATCGCAGTATAGGGCGCGTTGCCAGTAGATTCGACGGAACCGCGGGAAACACCTCGCGGTGGTGGCCGGTGTCCGGAAAACGCATTCTGGGTCAGGTGCGGATCGCGCAGGGTAGACATCCGAAATTTCCCGGAAAATCTCTCACTGGAGCGTCACCCGCGTCCCCGGCTTCGATCTTTTATTAATCCGCCGCCCTCCCGCATTTCCCTGCTTGTGCTCAAAAATCAAGCGGTCTAGCCTGCATGGCAGTTTCACCGAAGTCCCTCGTCTTTCGCGCCCCGCGCCGGCACCCCGTCGCATCGCCCCAAACCGAACGCCGGCATCGCCCGCCGCGTCGAGACTTTCAAGGACCCGCCATGAACCGCACCGCAAAGCTCCTCGTCACCGCGCTGGCGTTCGCACCGCTCGTATCGTTCGCGCAGGACGCGTCGACGATCCGCTGGGGCATCGACCCCACGTATCCGCCGTTCGAGGCGAAGCAGCCCGACGGCTCGCTGGCCGGCTTCGACATCGACCTGCGCAACGCGATCTGCGAGCAACTGCATGCGAAGTGCGTGTGGGTCGAACAGAGCTTCGATGGGATGATCCCGGCGCTGCGTGCACGCAAGTTCGACGTGATCATGTCCGCGATGACGGCCACCGACGAGCGGCTCAAGCAGATCGACTTCTCGAACAAGCTGTATGCGTCGCCGGGCGCGCTCGTCGCGCCGGTCGGCTCGAAGCTGCTGCCGAATGCCGCGTCGCTCGCCGGCAAGCGCGTCGGGATCGACCAGGGCACGACGCAGGAGGCGTACGCGAAGGCCGAATGGGCGACCAAGGGCGTGACGATCGTGTCGTACCAGAATCAGGACCAGGTGTATCAGGATCTGGTGAACGGCCGGCTCGATGCGACGTTCCAGGACAAGACCCAGGCCGGCTACTCGTTCCTGAAGACGCCGCGCGGCAAGGGTTACGCGTTCGCGGGCCCGGACGTGACCGACGCGCGGATCACCGGACACGGCGTGGCGATGGGCATACGCAAGGGCGACGGCGACATGAAGAAGCGGCTGAACGACGCGATCGTCGCGATCCGTGCGAACGGCACGTACCAGAAGATCGCCGCGAAATACTTCGACTTCGACATCTACGGCGCAAAGCAGCAACTGACTTCGGCGCCGTGATCCCGTGACTCATCCCATCGACAGGCACACCATGACGAGTATCCAGGATCGCGTCGCGCAAGCCGTGACGCCCGAACTGATCGCCGCGTTCCGCGACGAAGGCGCGGTCTGCATCAAGGGCATCTTTTCGCCGGACGAAGTGGCCGCGCTGCAGGCCGGCATCGACGCGAACCTCGCGCAGCCGAGCGAACGCGCGAAGGTCGCGAGCCGGCCCGACGATCCGGGCTGGTTCTTCGAGGATTTCTGCAACTGGCAGCACAACGACGCGTATCGCGACTTCATCGTGCGCTCGCCGGCGCCGTCGGTCGCCGCCGCGCTGATGGGCACGGACACCGTGCGGCTGCATCACGACCACCTGCTCGTGAAGGAGCCCGGCACGCGGCAGCGCACGCCGTGGCACCAGGACCAGCCGTACTACGACATCGAAGGCGACGACAACGTCAGCATGTGGATTCCGGTCGATCCGGTGCCGCTCGAATCGACGCTGGAATTCGTCGCGGGTTCGCATCGCGGGCCGTGGCTGATGCCGCGCACGTTCATGGACAAGGAGGCGAAGTGGTTTCCGGAAGGCAGCCTCGCCGACCTGCCCGACATCGAAGCCGACCGCGCGGCCTTCCCGATCCGTCGCTGGGCGCTCGAACCGGGCGACATGGTGTGCTTCCGGATGCTCACGCTGCATGCGTCGGGCGGCACGCAGAACCGCCGGCGCGCGTTTTCGATCCGCTTCGTCGGCGACGATATCCGTCACGCGCCGCGCCGCTGGAAAACGTCGCCCCATTTCCCCGGGCTCGCGGAACAACTGCCGGACGGTGCGCCGCTCGATCACCCGCTGTTTCCGGTCGTGTGGTCGCGCGATGCGGGGCAGGTCGGCGCGATCTGACTCTGGCGCGTCGAGGTAACGAACCCGGCGGCGGTTCCAGGGACGAAACGGCCGTCGTGCGTTGGGCGCGTGCGACGAAGGATCAGGTCGGGTGGCGCCCCGCGCCCGGTTTGAAGCGCGAGCCGAGCCGGTAGCGGTTGCCCGGATGCAGGAAGTGCACGAACGTGACGGGCAGCCCGTCCGTCCACGTGCGGCGCGTGAGCGTCAGGCACGGCTCGTCGGCGCGCATGTCGAGCAGCCGCGCCTGCTCGCCGGTCGGTAGCGACGCGTCGACGACGTGCTCGATTTCCAGTTCGTGGTGCGACACGTTGTTGTACAGGTACTCGGACGGCGGCTCGGTCTGGAAATCCTGATCGATGAAGCCGGGCGCGGCGGCCGGGTTCACGTAGCGATCCTCGAGCTGGATCGGGCGGCCGTTCTCCTCGTGCACGCACACCACGTGAAAGACCGGCGTGTTGACCGGCAGGCCGAACGCGGCCGCGACGTCGAACGACGCGGGCTCGCGCGACTGGCTGAGCACGCGGCAGCGGTACTCGTGGCCGCGCGCGCGGATCTCGTCGCGGATATGCGCGATCATCAGCAGGTTCGACTGCGGCTTCACCTCGGCGACGAAGGTGCCGACGCCCGCGATGCGCTTGAGCACGCCTTCCTCGGTCAGCTCGCGCAGCGCGCGGTTGACCGTCATGCGCGCAACGCCGAACTGCGCGGCGAGATCGAGCTCGGACGGGATGCGGTCGCCGGGGCGCCAGTCGCCGGACTCGACGTGCTGGCGAACGAGCGTCTTGATCTGCTGGAACGGTGCGGTGGCCTTGGTGACCATCGGAAGATCCTTGCGCGAAGAAGTGACGAGGCTAGTCGTCGTGGCTGACGATGACCAGGATCTCCGCCTGCGCGGCGCCGAGGCTGCGCGTGCGGTGCGGGATGAGTGCGTTGAAATAGACTGAATCGCCGGTCCTGAGTTGCACCGTCTCGTTCGGAAATTCGATTTCGACGCGCCCCTTGTGCACGAACAGGAATTCCTCGCCTTCGTGTTCGCGGAACGTCGACGCGACGAATTCGTGGGGCGGATGCACGACGAACGGCAGCATCTTCTTCGGCGCGACGCCCGCCGCGATGCTCTCGAAGCGGTGCGCGTGACTATCGGCTGCCGCGCCCATCGCGGTGCGCTCGCCGGCGCGCGTGACCGTGATCAGCTCGCGGTTGCTGCTTTCCGAGAACAGCTGCTCGACGTCGACGTTCAGCGCCTTCGACAGCTTCAGCGCGACCGCGATCGACGGCACGCTCAGGCCGCGCTCGACCTTCGACAGGTAGCTCTTGGTGAGGCCGGTCTCGTCGGCCAGCACGTCGAGCGTCCAGCCCTTCTGTTTTCTGAGCAGCTTCAGGCGAATCGTCATGGGGCGCCAGGTGTCCTTCGAAAAACCGATTGTAACGCATGACACAAAGTGTCATTCGGTGTATCGTGTGTCACGCACGCCGGAAAAAACGGCCGCGGACGGCGCGGCAGACCCGGTTCATTCAGGAGGCGAACATGGCGGAAACGCTGAATTTGACGAAGGAAGCGCTGGTCGCGCTGGCGGAGCGGCGGCTTGAAAACGAAGTGGGCGACAGCGGCTGGTCTGCGCGACAAAAGCTCGCGCTGACGTGCCGGATCCTGTTCGACGCCGGCCACGACTCGGGCCTGGCCGGGCAGATCACCTGCCGCGCGGATGCGGCCGGCACGTACTACACGCAGCGGCTCGGGCTCGGTTTCGACGAAATTTCGGCCGCGAACCTGCTGCGCGTCAACGAGGATCTCGACGTCGTCGATGGCGAAGGCATTCCGAACCCGGCCAATCGGTTCCATACGTGGATCTATCGCGAGCGCCCGGACGTGAACTGCATCATCCATACGCATCCGGCGCATGTCGCGGCGCTGTCGATGCTCGAACAGCCGCTGGTCGTGTCGCACATGGACACCTGCCCGCTGTACGACGATTGCGCGTTCCTGAAGGACTGGCCGGGCGTGCCGGTCGGCAACGAGGAGGGCGAGATCATCTCGAGGGCGCTGGGCAGCAAGCGCGCGATCCTGCTGTCGCATCACGGCCAGCTGGTGGTCGGCAAGACGATCGAGGAGGCGTGCGTCCTCGCGCTGCTGATCGAACG
Source organism: Burkholderia sp. AcTa6-5 (assembly GCF_017815075.1). Taxonomy (NCBI): domain Bacteria; kingdom Pseudomonadati; phylum Pseudomonadota; class Betaproteobacteria; order Burkholderiales; family Burkholderiaceae; genus Burkholderia; species Burkholderia sp. AcTa6-5. Next base: position 106,391 of record NZ_JAGIQE010000004.1, read on the forward strand.
CGCGGCGAAGCTGCAACTGCTCGCGATGTCGGCCGGCGAGATCAAACCGGTGCCGCCGGCGCTGGCGCGCGAAGCGCACGACTGGATCTCGAAGCCGAAGCGCGATGCGGTGACGTTCGACTACTACGCACGCCGTGCGTTGCGTACGCATCGGGATTGCGTCGCTTGAGCGCGTGCGCCGTTTCGATCTCTTCACACAATCATTGAGGAATACCCATCGTGTCCATCCTGCTGAAAGGCATCATTGCCTACCCGGTCACGCCGTTCTCCGCCGCCGGCGACGTCGACCTGAAAGCGCTCGATGCGCTGATCGAACGCCTGATCGCCGACGGCGTTCACGCGATCGCGCCGCTGGGCAGTACCGGCGAAAGCGCATACCTGTCCGATGCCGAATGGGAGGCCGCCGCCACCGCGTCGATTCGCGCGGTGCGCCGGCGCGTGCCGACCGTCGTCGGGATTTCCGATCTCACCACGGCGGGCGCGGTGCGCCGCGCCCGCTACGCCGAACAGGCCGGCGCCGATGCGGTGATGGTGCTGCCGGTGTCGTACTGGAAGCTCGGCAACGACGAGATCGTCGCGCACTATCGCGCGATCGGCGACGCGATCGGCATCCCGATCATGCTGTACAACAACCCGGCGACGAGCGGCGTCGACATGTCGCCCGACCTGATCGCGACGATCTGCCGGGCCGTCGACAACGTGACGATGGTCAAGGAAAGCACCGGCGACATCGGCCGGATGCACCGGCTCGCGCAGTTGAGCGACGGGACGATTCCGTTCTACAACGGCAGCAATCCGATGGCGCTCGCCGCGCTGGCCGCGGGCGCGTCCGGATGGTGCACGGCCGCGCCGAACCTGAATGCCGCGTTGCCGCTCGCGTTGTTCGACGCGATGCGTACGGGCGATCTCGCGCGCGCCAGATCGGTTTTTCACGCGCAGTTGCCGTTGCTGCAGTTCATCGTCAACGGCGGGTTGCCGGTGACGGTGAAGGCCGGGCTGAGGCTGCGCGGTTTCGACGCCGGCGAACCGAGGCGGCCGCTGCTGCCGCTCGGCGACGCACGCACGCGCGAACTCGAGCGCCTGCTGGCGGCGCTGCCGGAGGTTGCCGCGGCATGAGCGACGACGCGCGGCCGGCGATCGCGGCCGTCATCGACGCGGTGCGGATCGGCGCGAGCCGGCCGCTCGCCGGCACGCCGCACGCGAGCGCGATCGACAAGCAGCCGGTCGATGCGCGCCGCTGGTTGGGTGCGCTCGGCTTTGCCGGCGACGAGCAGGCCGATGCGCGGCATCACGGCGGCCCCGACAAGGCCGTTCATCACTATGCGCACGATCACTATGCGTGGTGGGCCGGGCAGATCGGCGCGCGCGACGTGCTCGCCCGGCCGGGCGCGTTCGGCGAGAACCTGTCGACGCGCGGCATCACCGAGCGCGACGTGTGTCTCGGCGACGTGTTCACGCTGGGCGGCGCGGTGCTGCAGGTGTCGCAGTCGCGGCAGCCGGGCTCGAAGCTCAACGCGCGTTTCGATCATCCGAGGATGGCGGCGCTCGTGCAGCAAAGCGGCCGGACCGGCTGGTACTACCGCGTGCTGCAGGAAGGCTGGGTGGCGGCGGGCGACGTGCTGGCGCTGCATGCGCGCCACTACCCGCAATGGCCGTTGTCGGCGGTGCTCGACGTGCTGTATCGACGCACGCTCGACATGGCCGCGCTCGACGCGCTGTGCGACGTGCCGCTGCTGCCGCCCGGCTGGCGCAAGATGCTCGAGAAGCGCCGCACGGAGCGGCAGGTCGAGGACTGGACGAAGCGGCTCGAAGGATGACGGGCCGCGTCCGATGCTTACTTCGTCGGCAGGTTGCGCACGTCGGCCGTCGGCTCGTTACCGAATGCGTCGCTCAGCACATAGCCGATCAGCTGTCGGGCGGTGGCCTCGGGCGTGGCGAGCGCGCCGCTCGCCTTCAACTCGTCGAATTTCTCGCGCATCGGGAAATTGTTTTGGTCGGTCGCGCGGATCGTGGCCTGCATGCCCGTATCGACGACACCCGGCGCGACGCTGCAGATCCGCAGTGCGCCGTTCGCGTCGAGCGCGACGGCGCGCGCATGGTGATCGAGCGCGGCCTTGGTCGCGCAGTAGATGCTCCAGCCCGCATACGCGTTGCGCGCCGCGCCGCTCGACAGGTGCGCGATCCGGCATTCGGTCGCGGCCGACGCGGCTTGCACGAGCGCGGCCGACAGCATCAGCGGCGCGGCGACGTTCAGGCCGACCGCGCGGGCGACGATCGTCGGGTCCTGCACGGCGAGCGGGCCGATCGGATCGACGACGCCCGCGTTGTTGAACAGCAGCACGAGCGACGCGCCGTCCACGAAGCGGCACAGCGTGTCGCCGGCCAGCCAGGCCGCGACGGCCGTGGAATCCGACAGGTCGAGTTCGACTTCGGCGAAGCGCTCGCCGGCCTGCGACGCGAGCGACGGATGGCGGCTGCGCGACACGCCGAGCACGGCGATGCCTTCCTGCAGCAGTTGTTCGGCGAGCGCCGCGCCGACGCCGCGCGTGTGTCCGGTGACGATGGCGCGCACGGGTGCGGGAGAAGATGCAGTCATGGTGGTGAACCGGTGAGGGGTGAACGGTAGTGGCGAGCGGCGCGCACGCACGGCGGCAGTGAATTCGGGGCGAGTGATGCGTGGTATCGACGAGCGAAGACGGTCGCGCGCGGCGCGCTCGATATCGGGATGAGCGCCTATCGTAGCGCCGGCATGGGCATCGCGCAAACGCGGGGGCGTGCGCGAAGGCCGAATCTGCGGCGCTGCGGCCCACGCATCGTCGCATTGCACCGCGCGCGATCGGCCGCGCCGCTACGTCGGACGAAAGCATGCCGCGGCACGTGCGCGCGCTGGTGCGATGAGCGGCGCCGGGCCGCTCGCCGCGGGCTATCATATGGCTCGCCCGTGCGATGCCGCGCGGGCCGCGATCGTTTCCCTTCACCTGCTGCACGCCGCGACGCTACTCATGAACACCACGCCGGATACGCCCACGCCCCGCGCCCTTCGCGAACTCACGCCCCTCGAGGCCCGCATTCTCGGCGTGCTCGTCGAGAAACAGCACACGGTGCCGGATACCTACCCGCTGTCGCTGAACGCGCTGACCGCGGGCTGCAACCAGAAAACCGCGCGCGCGCCGGTGATGAACGTCAGCGAGGACGAAGTCACGACCGCGCTCGACGGGCTGAAGCACCTGAGCCTCGTGATGGAAGGCAGCAGCAGCCGCGTGCCGCGTTTCGAGCACAACATGAACCGCGTGCTCGGCATCCCGAGCCAGGCGATCGCGCTGCTGACGATCCTGTTGCTGCGCGGCCCGCAGACGGCCGCCGAGCTGCGCCTGAACAGCGCGCGCCTGCACGGCTTCGCGGATATCTCGTCGGTCGAGGCGTTCCTCGACGAACTCGCGGCGCGCACGCAGCCCCTCGTCGTCCGGCTGCCGCGTGCACCGGGTGCGCGCGAGAACCGCTGGATGCACCTGATGTGCGGCGAAGTGAACACGGCCGACTTCGCGAGCGCGGATGCCGGCGGTGGCGCGGATTCGGTGCCGCCTTCCGAATTCGAGGCACTGAAGGCCGAGCAGAAGCGCCTCGCGGACGAAGTGGCGCGACTCAATGCGCTGGTTCAGCGGATGGCGAGCGAACTCGGTATCGACGTCGACGCGCCGGGCGACGCGGGCTGACAGACGCCCAAGGCACCTGAAACGGAGTGACACCGGCGCACACGCGCTCACGCGCGCGCCGGGTGACGAACGCGCTCCGCAACCCTGCCCGAAGCCGCATTACCAGCGGCACCCCGCCTTCGCGGACGCATCGACGTCCTGCGCCCACGCGAAATCCGTTTGCTTGCCGGTGCGTGCGTTGCGGTACGTCATCGAATAGACGATCGCGCCCTGGCTCGTCATCTCGTACTCGCCGTTGATCTTGCCGTCGACCATTTCCCACCACGTGGTCGTGAACTGGTACGGCCGGCCCTCCGCCAGTTCTTCGTGATCCTCGTGCTTGAACAGCAGCGGGATCGCCGTCTTCGACTTCGCATACCGGACGACACCGCCTTGCCACTTGGCCACGTCGTCGTAGTACGTGCGCAATTCGAAGCGCACGGGTTTGTCTCCGCTCGTCTGAAAACACAGCACTTCGGTACTGACTTCCGCCGACGCGGGCAACGCGATGCACACCAGCAACGCCGCGAATGTTTTTTTCATGTTCGTCTGTCCGTCATGGAAAAGCGCTTCAACCGACACTGATTCGCGTGGCGCCCGCATCGACGAGCCGGAACAGCAGGTCCTCGACCGCCGCGCCCGGTGCCGAGCCGAGATCCGCGTTGACGCGCCATCCGTGCTCGGTGTTCGCCGGTTCCGACAGATAGTGAACGATGCCGTGCAGGCCGTCTTCGGCCGGCATGCTTTCGTCGTCGGCGTCGAACCACGCGAAGAACCAGGTCTTGAACACCTCGGTGGCCGCGGCTTCGTCGAGACCGTCGGCTTCGATCGTCGCCCAGTCCCACACGAACGGATGGATCGATACGGCTACCGTTTCGAGCTCGAACGCGAACGGCTCGAAATCGAGTTGCGTGGTCGAATCGACCATCGCCGGCTGGCCAGCCGATTCGCCTTCGCCGTGAATGGTGTCGGCCCGGCATGGCAGCGCGAGCGGGCCTTCGGTGGCGAGCGTGCCGTCGGCTTTCCGGTAGGCCGGCTCGACGACGGCGGCCGGTTGCGTGGCCGCTTGCGCGAGCAGGTCGGCGTAGGGTTGGCGGATGGCGCTGAGGAGGTCGGATACGGTCATCGTGGCGTGTCGGGCAAGGGGTGAACGATCGGTCGCAGGCAGGCGGCGCATGGTGCCGCCGGTGTCGAGCGAGGGGCCGCATCGGCAGCGGACAGCCACGATCGTACGGCACCGCGGTGACACGCGACCACTCGGCCGAATGGCCGGCGGACCGCGATCGCCGTCACGTCGCGACCCGTCGTGTCGATTTCGGTCGACTTCCCCGCAACCCGCTATCGTTCCGCACGGGTGCCATAATCGAGCCTGCCCATCATTCCAGACAGATGTCCCCCGGAGAATCACCATGCAGAACCTCGACAATCCTTCCCACGATCGCGAGGTAGGCAGCGCCGACGCGACGCAGGACACCACCCGCATCGACGACGTCCGCATCGGCGCGGTGCGTCCGCTGATTTCGCCCGCGCTGCTGCTCGACGAGCTGCCGGTGCCGGCCGCGACGCAGACGCTCGTCGAGGATACGCGCCGCGCGATCGGCGACATCCTGCACGGCCGCGACGACCGGCTGCTGCTCGTCGTCGGCCCGTGCTCGATCCACGATCACGACCAGGCGCTCGATTATGCGCGCCGCCTGAAGGCCGCCGCCGACGCGCTGAAGGACGACCTGCTGATCACGATGCGCGTGTACTTCGAGAAGCCGCGCACGACGGTCGGCTGGAAGGGGTACATCAACGATCCGCGCCTCGACGGCAGCTTCCGCATCAACGAAGGGCTGCGCGCCGCGCGGCAACTGCTGCTCGACATCAACGCGCTGGGCCTGCCGGCGTCGACCGAATTCCTCGACCTGCTGAGCCCGCAGTACATCGCCGACCTGATCGCGTGGGGCGCGATCGGCGCGCGCACGACCGAGAGCCAGAGCCATCGTCAGCTCGCGTCGGGGCTGAGCTGCCCGATCGGCTTCAAGAACGGCACCGACGGCGGCGTGCAGGTCGCGTCGGACGCGATCGTCGCCGCGGCCGCGAGCCATGCGTTCATGGGGATGACGAAGATGGGGATGGCCGCGATCTTCGAGACGCGCGGCAACGACGACGCGCACGTGATCCTGCGCGGCGGCAAGAACGGCCCGAATTACGATGCGGAGCACGTCGAAGCGAGCTGCGCGGTGCTGCGCAAGGCCGGCTTGCGCGAGCAGGTGATGGTCGACTGCTCGCATGCGAACTCGAACAAGTCGCACGAGCGGCAGATCGAGGTCGCGCAGGATCTCGCGCGGCAGTTGGGGCAGGGCGAGCACCGGATCGTCGGCGTGATGGTGGAGAGCCATCTCGAGGCGGGCAGGCAGGACCTGAAGCCGGGCGTGCCGCTGCAATACGGCGTGTCGATCACCGATGCGTGCCTGAGCTGGACGCAGACGGAGCCGGTGCTCGACGTGCTGGCGGAGGCGGTGCGGCATCGCCGGGTGTATGCGCGGAATGCGTGATGCTGCGCGGCGGCGCGGCGCCCGCCGCGTGATTCGATGTGTTCGATACGCCGCGAAGATCGGGCGCTCGTCCGTGAGATTGCGCTAATCGACGGGTCACGGCGCCATTTTCCGCGCCGCGCGCGCCGTCTGTTTGCACGAATCTTGATCCTGATCCGTTCCGCCCCGCTTGCCACGTTGCACGCTCAACGCACGATCCGGCGAATCCCGCTACCATGAAAGACGTGTTGCTCGCTGCAGTCCGGCCACGCACACACGCAGTGGCGGTGCGGCCGGCCGTCACGCGACCGACGAAGCGCGGGGCGGCCATCCGCGGGGCGGCCATCCGCGGGCGCTCACCGATCAGCCATTGCGCCCGCGTCGCTTCGTTCCCGGAATCCACAACAACCGAACCGGAGTGCATCACACATGAAGTTCTACAAGACCCTCCTCGCAGCAACCGTCCTCGCGTCGAGCATCAGCGCGCATGCGCAGATCGCGGGCGCGCAGCCGATCAGCGTGACCGTCGAGCAATCGCAGGCGCTGCTCGAAGGCTGGAGCGTGAAGAAAAGCGTGCTCGGCAAGACCGTGTACAACGACGAGAACCAGAAAGTCGGCAAGGTGCGCGACCTGATCGTCGCGCCGGACGGCTCGGTGTCGGCCGCGATCGTGTCGGCAGGCGGCTTCCTCGGCGTGGCCGCGCACGACGTCGCGGTGCCGATCGCGTCGCTCGACGTGCGCAACGGCAACATCTACCTGCCGGGTGCGACCAAGGAAGCGCTGAAGGCCACGCCGGCGTTCCAGTACGCGAAGGTGCCGTCGGCACCGAAGCCGAAGAAGGTCGACGAAAAGCACTGATTTGCCGTACCGCGCGGCACGCGTCGTACGTCGCGTGCCGCGCGTCCTTGCGACGGTCAGGTTGCGTCGAGTCCGCCGTCGACCGTGACCACCTGACCTGTCATCCATGCCGCCTGCGGCGACGCGAGCGACACGATCCAGTTCGCGACGTCCGCGGGCTCGCCGCGCCGGCCAAGCGGAATGCGCGTGCGCTCCTGCGCCTTGATTGCTTCGATGTCGGGTGCCGACAGCTTCATCCGTTCGGACAGGAAGTCCGTTTCCGTCGGGCCCGCCGCGACGGCGTTCACGCGTACGCCCGCCGATGCGAGCTCGAGCGCCCAGCAGCGCGTCAGATGCTCGAGCGCGGCCTTGCTCGCTGCATAGTGCGACAACAGCGCCGCGGCCTTGTGTCCGAACGTGCTCGACACGTTGACAATGCTGCCGCGGGCTGCTTTCAGATGCGGCAGCGCGGCGGTCGCGAGCATCGACGGTCCGAGCGTATTGACGCGGAAGATCGCGCTGATCGCGTCGAAGGTCGCCGACTCGAGCGGCAGGATCGCCCCCGCGCCCGCATTGTTGACCAGCACGTCGAACCGCCCCGCCAGTGCGACCGTTGCGTCGATCGTGCGCGTGGCGTCGGCCGGATCGCCGGCATCCGCGACCACGTAGTCGATGCCCGGCGCGCTGCGCGCGGCGGCGGAAAGCGCCTCTTCGCGGCGGCCCGTGATGACGACGCGCGCCCCTTCGCGTGCGAACGCGACGGCCGCCGCCCGCCCGATGCCGGCACCGCCGCCGGTAATGAGGACCACCTTGTTGTCGAATGACTGCATGACTTTCTCGTGAAGATGATGGGTTGAACGTGCGTGCCGTTTAGCGTTCGTGCGCATCGTCCGCCGGCGCCAGCGCCACCACGTGGCTGATTCCCTCATGCGCCATCTTCGTGTAAGGACTGAAACGCTCCGTATTGCGGACGAGCTCTTCCGCCACGACGCGTTCGACGCCCGGCAGCCGCACGCGAATGTTCGCGTTCAGCATGAACAGCCCGTCCATCGGATCGCGGCAGAAGTCGATCGACGCGGACACCGATGCACCGGCGATCGACACCCCCGCCCGTGCAGCCAGCAGGCTCAGCGCGCCGTGAAAACACGCCGCATAGCTCGCGGCGAACAGTTGCTCCGGGTTCGGGCCGTCGCCGAGCCCGCCGAGCGCGGACGGCAGGCGCAGCTCGACATCGAGCCGCCCGTCGTCGGAACGCGCGACGCCCGATGCGCGGCCGTGCTCCGCCGCGCCGCCGGTGACGGTCACCGTCGTCGAGTACAGCGTCTGCGGTTCTCGTCCGCGATACCGGTCGAGCAGCGATAGCGGCGGCGGGCGCAGCGGCGTCATGGTGTGCGTGATCCGGCCGAGGCGCTCAGCGCGCGGGCTGGTTCTGGCGGAACCACGCGTCGAAGGTCGTCGCGCCGAACCGCGCACCGGCTGCCGGCACGAGCGTGTCGTCCTGCAGCACCGCGCCGAAGTAGTCGGCGCTGGCGTCGCGCGTCACCGTGCGCGCGTCGTGCGTCGCCGACAGGAAACGCTCGACCAGATCGGCGATCCGCACGCGCTCGGGGCCGCCGATCTCGGCGATGCCGTTGCGCGGCGCGTCGAGCGCGAAGTCGGTCACGGCGGCCGCGACGTCGTCCGATGCGATCGGCTGGAAGTGCGCGGTGGTCAACCGGACCGTGTCGCCCTGCGCGCCGGCCTGCGCGATCGCGCCGACGAATTCGAAGAACTGCGTCGAGCGCACGATCGTGTACGGCACGCCGGCTTCGCGGATCAGGTTCTCCTGGATGATCTTGCCGCGGAAATACGCGCTCTGCTGCAGCCGGTCGGTGCCGACCACCGACAGCGCGACGTGATGGCGTACGCCGGCCGCGCGCTCCGCGGCGAACAGGTTGCGCCCCGACGCCTCGAAGAACGCCTTCACGGCCGCTTCCTCGAACGACGGCGAATTCGCGAGATCGACGACGACCTCCGCGCCGGCCAGCGCGGCGTCCAGCCCCGCGCCCGTGATCGTATCGACGCCCGTCGACGGCGCGGCCGCCACCGCGTCGTGGCCGCGTGCGATCAGGTTCCTGACGACCTTGCTGCCGATCAGGCCGGTACCACCAATCACGACGATTTTCACGATTGCTCTCCTTGAACGGGCGCGCGACATGCGCGCCGCATGAATCTGCCGAAGCCGGCGCCCATCGCGTTCGCGCGATCGGGCCGGTACGTTGCCGAACGGCGCAGCGCCGTATTCGCGTGCCTGTCGAACAGCCCGCATCGTAGGCATGCGCCGCGCGATCCGGTAGAGGCCGACAAGCCCTCACCATGTTGCCGGGAATGCATCAATCGACCGTCTCCAGCGGCGCCAGCGTCGTCATCGTGGTCAGGCACTGCAGATCGCGCGCCCGCGTCTGTTCGATCATGTAGTCGATGAACACGCGGATGCGCGTGGGCAGATGCTTGCGGCTCAGGTAGCAGAGATAGTGGCCGCCGTCGTCCGGCGCGTGCTGGCCGAGACAGCTCAGCAGCCGGCCGTCGGCGAGCAGGTCGCACACCTGGTACGCGGGCAGTTGCGCGATGCCGAGCCCGTCGAGCGCCGCGTGCACGACGAGATCGATGTCGTTGAACGTGTGATGCGCGGCGATCTGGCGCTGCTGCGTCGCCCCGTCGATCCTGAATTCCCATTCCGTCACGCGGCCCGATGCGGTGCGCAGGTTGATGCAGCGATGCCGCTCGAGATCGTCGACGTGGCGCGGCAAGCCGTGCCGGTGCGCGTACGACGGCGACGCGCAGACGATCATCTGCATCGGAATCAGCCGGCGCGCGACGATCGCGCTGTCCTCCATGCGGCCGTCGCGAAACGCGACGTCGATGCGGTCGGCGGAGAAATCGACGGGCCTGTCGTTCAACAGCAGTTCGAGCGTGATGTCCGGATACCGCGCATGGAAGTCGCGCAGCAGCGGCGCGATGACCTTGCGACCGAAGCCCGGCGTCGCGCCGATGCGCAGGTGTCCGCTCGGCGGCCCGCTGCGCAGCTCGCGCATGTCCTCGAGCGCCTGCGCCAGATGCTCGATGCCGGGCCGGCAGTTTTCGTAGAAGAGTTCGCCTTCGCGCGTCAGCGACATGCTGCGGGTCGTGCGCTGGAACAGGCGGGCGTCGAGCCGATCCTCGAGCCGTTGCACGTGGCGGCTGACCGACGAGCGGCCGACGCCGAGGCGATCGGCGGCGCGTGCGAAGCTGCCTTCCGTGACAACGGCCAGGAAGGTGACGACGCCGGCGTAGCAGGTCGAGAAGCTGCGTGCGAAAGGGTCGTCGGCGTCGGGGCGGCGGATGGAGGTGTCGGGCATGGAGGCGCTGGAATCGTGGTGTCCGTATGCGACTAGACGGTTCAGCGCTGCCGCCTGTGACACCGCCCGCCGCATTTTTTCAAAAAAGGGCGCGGCGGCGTGCGGGCCGGCTATTTCTCCGGCACGAGCACGGGTGCACCCTTGTCCTTCAACAGCAGCACGATGAACTTCGCGGGCCGCGTCCGGCTCGCATTGCGTCCGACCGTGTGCAGATCGTTCGGGCCCTCGTAGAAGGTCTGGCCCGGCTTCAGCGTGACGGGCTCGCCGCCCTTCACCTGCATCACGATCGAGCCCTCGACGACATAGACGAAGGCCTCGGCGTGGTGACGGTGGACCGGGTCGACCGCGCCGGGCGGATATTCGACCGAGATCATCAGGGCTTCCTTGCCCGGATACGCGTCGAGCGGCTTCGTCATCAACGGGGTGACGATGGCCGAAGGCGCCGCGTGGACAGCGCCGGTGGTCGAGGCGGCGACGAGCGCGGCCGCGATGGCATGTTTCAGGCGAATCATCGGATGGATTCCAGTGAAGCCGCCGGCCGGCAGCCGGCGGCGAAGAAGGGAGCGGCCCGTAGCCGGGCGCGGGCGTCAGGCGAGATTGGCCTTGTCGAGGCCGTAAGCCTTGTCGGCCGAGCCCGGAGCGGTGCGGAACGCCACGTTCGCGCGGTTCCAGCCGTTGATCGCCATCACTTCGAACGTCAGGTCCGACAATTCCTTTTCGGAGAACTGGCCGCGCACGCGATCGTAGACGTCGTCGGGCACGCCGTGCTCGGGGAGTTTCGTCAGTACTTCGGTCCAGGCCAGCGCAGCCCGCTCGCGCGGCGAGAACAGCGTCGATTCGCGCCACGTCGCGAGATGGTGAAGGCGCAACTCGCGCTCGCCGTGCAGGCGAGCCTCCTTCACGTGCATGTCGAGGCAGAATGCGCAGCCGTTGAGTTGCGACGCGCGTGCGGACACGAGGTCACGGATCGATTCCTCGATCGCGCTGCCGCGCAGCAGGTTGCTGAGTTCGAGGAATTGCCGGAACAGTTCCGGCGATTGATGCATGTAGTTGAGACGCTGCGTCATGATTTCTCCTGGCGACGAAGAGGCTGGCCCGCGTTGCGCGGGCGTCGGGGGCGGCAGGGCGCCGCGCGAAATCATCTTAGGAGTGTGGGCCGGCGCGCGGTAGCCACGCACAGGGACGCATCGTGTTGCGCGGGCTGCACCAATGCCGCATCGAGCGGTGCACGGCGCGCGCTTCGGGGTTCAACCCATCGCTAGGGCGTGAACACGCCCTAGCCGGCACTGCACGCGGCTGCGATGCGCGCGAGCTTGTCGGGGTTGCGCTGCACGAGAATCCGGACGATGCGCGTGCCGTCCGTCTCGAACGCCATCGCGGATTCGAGCTGGCCGGCGATGATGCGCAGCATCGCCCATTCGCCGTTCAGCACGACCGGACGCATTTCGACGCCGCTGCCGCAGCGCAACCACGTCGCGTAGAACAGTTGTGCGATGCGGCGACCGCCGACCATCGGTTTCGGGAAACTCTGGACCTTGCCGCCGCCGTCGCCGATCAGCATCGCATCTTCGGCGAGGAGCGCCTGGATCGACGGAAAATCGCCCTGCGCGAGGGCATGCGAAAAGGTCTGCAGCAATTGCCGGTGCGTTTCGCGCGGCACGATGTGGCGCGGCCTGTCGTCGTCGCGCAACTGGGCCTTCGCCCGGCTGACGAGCTGCCGGCACGCGGCTTCGGATTTGCCGATCGCGTCGGCAATCTCGTCGTAGTCGGCATCGAACACTTCGCGCAGCAGAAAGGCTGCGCGCGCTTCCGGCGTCAACCGCTCGAGCAGCAGCAAATAGGCGACCGACACGTCGTTCGCGCGCTCCGTCACTTCCTCGGGCGTCGCAGGCGATTCGCCGAGTTCCGGCTCGGGCAGCCAGATACCCGCGTAGTGCTCGCGCCGGATCTTCGCCGCGCGCAGCCGGTCGATCGACGTCCGGGTCGTGACCGCGACGAGCCATGCCTCGGCATTCTCGATACCGTCGCGCGCCGCGTCGTGCCAGCGCAGCCACACGTCCTGCACGATGTCTTCGGCGTCCGCGATGGAGCCGAGCATCCGGTACGCGATCTTTTGCAGGCGCGGACGCAGCGTGTGGAAGATCTGTGCGTCGTCGCTCATGACAGCCACACCCCGCTGAACCCGAATGCAACCGGCCCGCTCAGGAACACATTGCCGGTGCCATCCCAATGCACCGTCACGTTGCCGCCGTCGCATTCGACGTTCACGGTCTCGTCGAGCAGTCGGCGCCGGATACCGTTGACCACCGCGCCGCACGAACACGAGCCGGAGCCGAGCGGCACGCCGCCGCCGCGCTCCCAGATGCGCAGGCGAATGTGCGTGCGATCGATGACCTGAACGAAATGCACGTTGGTTTTCCGCGGAAACAGCGGATGCGTTTCGATCGCCGGGCCGAGCGTTTCGAGGTCGAGTGCAGCGACATCGTCGACGAAGAACGTGCAGTGCGGATTGCCCATGCTGCAGGCGGCCGGTGTGCCGGGCAGCGGCAGCGCGAGCGTGTCGGCGGCTTCGGCAAAGGGTATGTCCTGCCAGCCGAACCGCGGCGCGCCCATCTCGACCTTGATCAGTCCGTGCGCATCCTGCGAACAGTGCAAGCGGCCGCGATTCGTGCGCAGCACGACCGACGCCGCGCCGGTTTCCCGCATCAGCTTCCATGCGGCGCCGCGCGTCGCGCTGCCGCAGGTATCGAGCGTCGAGCCGTCGGGATTCCGGAAGGCGACGTACGCGGTGGCGTCGTCGCAGTCCGAGATCAATGCGAGCTGATTGAAGCCGATGCCGCGATGCCGGTCGCCCATGCGCCGCACGAGATCGCGATCGACGCGGTGCGCTTGCTCGTGTCCCTGATCGCGCAGGTCGACGATGACGAAGTCATCGCCATTCGCGTTCATCTTCTGAAATGCGATCGGCATGGCGGTTCCGGAGTGGGGGTAGGCGAACACTGTACGTGGCTCGGCGGTCGCGGGCAATCGTTGCCCGACGAGGCGCATGCGACAGGGGCCTACGTAATTCTACGTAGCCCCGCATACGTAGTTATCCGCTTGTAAGCCTCCCCCATCGCGCGGAATACTACGGCCCATCGCCGCGGCCTCTGCGAGGCTGTGGCACGACGCATCGACGTCACGCGGGTTCGGCGCCTCGCCGCATCCACTCAAAAACACATTGGAGACCAGGAGACGCCATGAATCGGGCTTCCAGTACCCTGCTATGGATCGCGGTCGCGCTGCTCGGCGCGTTCGCATTCGGCACGATCGCACTCGCGCACGGCGAACGCGTCAGTGCCCTCTGGATCGTGATCGCCGCAGTCTGCGTGTATCTGATCGCGTATCGCTTCTACAGCCGTTTCATCGCCAGCAAGGTCATGCAGCTCGACGGGCTGCGGATGACGCCGGCGGTCAAGTACAACGACGGCCTCGACTACGTGCCGACCAACAAGTACGTGCTGTTCGGCCATCACTTCGCCGCGATCGCCGGCGCCGGGCCGCTGGTCGGCCCCGTGCTCGCCGCGCAGATGGGCTATACGCCCGGCATGCTGTGGATCCTGGCCGGCGTTGTGTTCGCCGGCGCGGTGCAGGACTTCATCGTGCTGTTCATCTCGACGCGCCGCGACGGCCGCTCGCTGGGCGACCTCGTCAAGATGGAGCTCGGCACGGTGCCCGGCGTGATCGCACTGTTCGGCGCGTTCCTGATCATGGTGATCATCCTCGCGGTGCTCGCGCTGATCGTCGTGAAGGCGCTGACCAATTCGCCGTGGGGCACGTTCACCGTCGCCGCGACGATTCCGATCGCGCTGTTCATGGGCGTCTATACGCGCTACATCCGCCCGGGCCGCATCGGCGAAGTGTCGATCATCGGCTTCATCGGGCTGATGGCCGCGATCGCGTTCGGTCAGAACGTGGCCGCCTCGCCGGCGATCGCCGCGTGGTTCACGTTCAGCGGCACGCAGCTCACGTGGATCCTGATCGGCTACGGCTTCGTCGCGTCGGTGCTGCCGGTGTGGCTCTTGCTCGCGCCGCGCGACTACCTGTCGACGTTCCTGAAGATCGGCACGATCCTCGGCCTCGCGATCGGCATCCTGGTCGTCGCACCGGAACTGAAGATGCCCGCGCTGACGAAGTTCGTCGACGGCACGGGCCCGGTGTGGGCGGGCAACCTGTTCCCGTTCCTGTTCATCACGATCGCGTGCGGCGCGGTGTCGGGCTTCCATGCGCTGATCTCGTCGGGCACGACGCCGAAGCTGATCGACAACGAAACCAACGCGCGCTTCATCGGTTACGGCGCGATGCTGATGGAATCGTTCGTCGCGATCATGGCGCTGGTCGCCGCGTGCGTGATCGAACCGGGCATCTACTTCGCGATGAACGCGCCGGCCGCCGTGCTCGGCTCGACACCGGAAGCGGTCGCGAACACCGTCACGCAATGGGGCTTCGTGCTGACGCCCGACATGCTCACGCAAACCGCGAAGGCCGTCGGCGAAACCACGATCATCGCGCGTGCGGGCGGCGCGCCGACGCTGGCCGTCGGCATGGCGCACATCCTGCACCAGGTGATCGGCGGCGAAGCGATGATGGCGTTCTGGTATCACTTCGCGATCCTGTTCGAGGCGCTGTTCATCCTGACGGCCGTCGACGCCGGCACGCGTGCGGGCCGCTTCATGCTGCAGGATTTGCTCGGCACGTTCCACCCGGCGCTCAAGCGCACCGAGTCGCTGCCCGCCAACCTCGTCGCCACCGCGCTGTGCGTGGCCGCGTGGGGCTACTTCCTGTACCAGGGCGTGGTCGATCCGCTCGGCGGCATCAACACGCTGTGGCCGCTGTTCGGCATCTCGAACCAGATGCTCGCCGCGATCGCGCTGGTGCTCGGCACCGTCGTGCTGTTCAAGATGAAGCGCGAGCGCTACGCCTGGGTGACGATCGTGCCGACCGCGTGGCTGCTGATCTGCACGCTGACGGCCGGCTGGCAGAAGATTTTCGACGCGAACCCGAAGGTCAGCTTCCTCGCGCACGCCGCGAAGCTGCAGGCCGCGGTGGACGAGGGCAAGGTGCTCGCGCCGGCGAAGTCGATCGCGCAGATGAAACGGATCATCTTCAACGACTACATCGATGCGGCGCTGGCCGGGCTGTTCATCTTCGTCGTCGTGGCGATCGCGGTGTACGGCCTGCTCGCCGTGCTTCGCGCGCGCCGCGAGTCGAAGCCGACCGTGCGCGAGACGCCGTACGAAGCGATGCCGGCCGCGCAGGCGCTCGGCAGCGGACGTTAAGGGGAGGCCGCGATGTTCAGCGATCTTGGCGGCGACCTGCGCAGCGCGGGGCGTTACCTTGGGCAGGCGTTGCGGCTGATGGTCGGCCTGCCCGACTACGATACCTACGTCGCGCACATGCGCGACACCCATCCGGACCGCGAGCCGATGACGTACGAGGAATTCTTCCGTGAGCGTCAGAATGCGCGGTACGGGTCGGGGGCGGGGAAGTGTTGCTGAACCGGGCCGTTGCAATCGCCTGACGAATCGGTTCGGTATCGAAACGGGAGCGCCGCGATGGCTGTCGCGGCGCTTTTTTCTTTGGTGGGCCGACGACGCGCACCGCAGGGCGCTTGCGTGCCGTTTGCCCGCGCGCAGCGCGGCGGCATCCGGCCGCCGGTATCATTAGGGCACTTTCTTTTCCCGATGGATCGCAGGAGAACACGTCGTGCATGTCGGTGAGCGTTTCAACAGCATTTCCCATCTCGTCGGCGCGGTGCTGTCGGTGGCCGGCCTCGTCGCGCTCGTGACGATGGGCGCGCTCGAAGGCGACCCGTACAAGGTGGTGAGCTTCAGCGTGTACGGCGCGATGCTGATCCTGCTCTACGCGATCTCGACGGCCTATCACAGCGTGCGCAACCCGCGCCTGAAGGCGATCCTGCAGAAATGCGACCATGCGGCGATCTATCTGCTGATCGCAGGGAGCTATACGCCGTTTACGCTCGTCACGCTGCGCGGCCCGTGGGGCTGGTCGCTGTTCGGCGTGAGCTGGGGGCTCGCCGTGTTCGGCATCCTGCAGGAGCTGACGCTCGGGCGCCGCACGCGCCTGCTGTCGATGATCCTGTACGTGCTGATGGGCTGGCTCGCGCTCGTCGCCGTGCGGCCGCTGATCCACGCGCTGCCGCCGGTCGGCACCGCATGGCTCGTGGCCGGCGGCGTGATCTACAGCGCGGGGATCTACTTCTTCATCAACGACGAACGCATCCGCCACGGGCACGGTATCTGGCACCTGTTCGTGCTGGCCGGCAGCCTGTGCCAGTTCGTCAGTGTCGCGATGTACGTCGCGTGAGGGGCATGGCGCGTTGAGCGCGTGATGCTTCGCGCGTCGCGAGTCGGCCGCAGCATGCGCTACCGGCGCGGCGCGTCCCGCAGCGCGCCGAAGCCCACCCATCCCCAGTACACGCGATGATGCGCGATCAACCCGTCGCGCAGATCCATCACCTCGACGAGATCGACCTGATCGCCGTCCGGCGTGGCGCGCGGGTATTCCCAGACGAGCTGGCGGCCGTTCGAGAAGAACAGCCCGGTCCGGTACCAGCGTCCGAGCGGGTTGTCCGGATTGCGCAGGCCGGCCGCGAAGAACGCGCCGATCGCGGCCTTGCCGTGCAGCACGCCCGAGCCGTGTTCGGGCAGCGTGGCGACGACGAGCGGCGTTTCGAGCACCGCGTCGTCGGCATACAGCGACATCAGCGCGTCGAGGTCGCGGGCGACGACGGCCGCGTGCCAGTCGTCATGGATGCGCCGGGCATCGGCATCGGTGTCTGCGGGTGTCATGGCGGGTTTCCGGAAGTCGATCACGGAAACCACTGTAGGGGTGCGCCGCCGCGAGACGTTTCACGTCGACCCGAAACGTGGATGCCGGGCCGCGCCGCGGGCGCTCTGCGGGTGGCCCCTAGCCGGCCAGCGCGTCGAGATTCAGCGCATACGACTTGCCGATCCACACCGCGCAATCGCGGTGGTCGCGCAGTTCGTCGTGCGTATTCGGATGCAGGAAGATGTCGAGCGCGCCGTGGTTCAGCACGAGCCACGGCACGATGTCGTCGAATCGCGCGGCATCGAACGCGATCTGGTACGACCACGCCGGATGCGGGCCGACGAGGCGTTCGTGAAAGCGGCCGAGTTCGATGACCGCGCCGAACCGCGCGTCGACGACCTGGCGAAATGCCCAGGCCGCGTCGCGGCTTGCCGCATCGAAATAGACGTGCGCGTGCCAGCTGTCGATGGCGGTAGTGTCGAGAGCAGCCATGGGAAGACTCGATTAAAAATGAAAATGCCTGGGATGCCGTGCGAAACGGTCGATGCGTGATTATCGCGCGTCCTTGCAGATTGCGTCGCGTCTCAATCCGGCAGGCCGATGCGAGTGATTTGTCCTGCATCAGAAGAATCCGCTGATCCGACTCGATCGCTTCGATGGTATCCGTGTGCGCGATAACACGCCGGAAGCCTTGTGCGCAGGCGCGCCGGCCGGATTTCCGTCGGCAACACGTCATTTCGGAAATTGAAAGAGCGCGGTGAGCGCCCCACCGGATCGCCGGTAAAAGTCCGATCAGATCGTTGAATGAAATAAAGAAATTCCATTTCGAAGGGATACGCGAACGACGCAGTTCGCACGCCGAATGCGCGGCTGAAAATAACAATTGCGGATTCGGCTATTCAAGCGGGATGCGGCCCGACATACGATGATTTCAACGCATCGATGCTGGATCGATGCGGGGACAACCATCTGGAGGCCATTATGCGATCCCTCGTTCCCGTTGCCGTTCTTTCCTGCGCACTCGCTGCGCTGCCGGCCGTCAGCTTCGCGCAGACGATCGGCGTCGCCGACACTTCGCATGCCGCGCCGTTGACCTGGTCGGCGGCGCGTGCCGAAACCGATGTGCAGCTGATGCAGATGACGCGTGCCGGCTATCGCGCGACGACGGCCGGCAACCAGAACTATCCGCTCGCGATGCAACGTGCGCTCGAGCGCGTGTACAACCCGGTGCCCAACCGGTGGCCCGACGAAAAAGCCGCGATGCAAGCGCGGGCGGCCCGCGACGTGCAGAGCGGCCATCCGGTGAAGGCGTTCTTCGTGAAAACCGCGTACTACCTGAAGGGCGACAACACGTTTTGACGCAGGAGACGAACATGGCATGCGCTGACCGAGTGCTCGGCGGGTGGCGTGCGTCGGCGATACGCAGGCCGCCGCACGCGTGCACGGCACGGCGGCGCGCCGATGTGCACGGCATGCGACGCCGGGCGGACGACCTGCGCGACGCGGGCCGGTGCGCGGTTGCATGCGGCGACGCGCGGTCCGGGGCGACGGCGGACGACGCGAGCGCGAGCGAGGGCGGATCATGAAGGCTGCCCGGAAAGGCCGTCGCCATCCGCCGTTGACGCGCGAATGGCTGCTGCCGCTGCCGCCCGCGCATGCACGCGACATCTCGCTGAAATGCCACATGGCGCTGGTCGCGCTGCGTGGCGAGCACGGTAGCGAAACGCTGCTGATGAGGCTGCGCACGAGCGTGTATCTGGTGTTCCTCGCGCTCGACGATGCGGTCTCTCCCGACGCGACCATCGACCTGTGCGTCGACGCGGAGCGCGTGCTGGACGCGAGCGTGGCGCGCGCCGCGCGAAGCGGTGCATGGACGCTGCACGACGACGAATGCGCGGTGCTCGAACGCGTGCTCGCCGCGAACGACGCATGCGTCGCGACGCTCGCGCGGCATCGGCTGGCCGAGCTGTGGCGTCACGTCTGCACGTTCGCTTCCGCCGAACAGCCGGGGATCGTCGCGCAGGCGGCGGCGAAGATGCGGGCGCCGGCCGTTCTGCATTGAATGGCTGGCCGCGGGCCGCGTTTCATACCCGTCCGATTCCATCGCGCGGCCGCGCGCCGTCTAATGACACGACTGGAACCCGGCGTGGCCGGGCGACGAGGATCCATCCTCGCGTTTGCGGCGATCGTGCGTGTCGACGCGAACGCATTCGTTTCGGTCAGGAGGAGCGATGGCGCTATACAGGAGCGGCGGCTACTTCACGTGCGGAAGTGGCCGCGCATTCAGCGAGAATCTGCCGCCGGGCAGCAAGGTGACGGTGGCGGGCATCTATCGATGCACCGTGTGCGGCGACGAAATCGGCATTGCGAAATGGCAGATGCTGCCGTCCGAGGACGCGCATCCGCACGATCTCGATCCGCCGTCCGACCCGCTGCTCGATCCGGGGCCGACCGCGTGGCAACTGATCGCCGCGGCGGAGTCGCGCAGCTAGGCAACCGACGTTCGCCGCCGCACGCAGGCGCGTGAGCGCAATGCGGCACGCGGCGTCCGCCAAAACAAAAAGCGCCGCGGAGCGAACTCCGTGGCGCTTCTTCGATACCAGGCCGCTGCGAAGGCTCGACCCTCCGCGCGGCTCACCGCGCTGCTTAAGCGGCCGTTGCCGACTTCGCCGGCTTCTGCAGCTTGCCCTTGCCGGCGCGCTGGATTTCCTCGAGCTTGATCTCGACGTGACGCGAGAACACGTATTCGGCCGGACGCTGCTTCGCGATCGAGATATCCGGTGCGAACGGGCCGTCGGTCTTGATGCCCTTGCGGCTCACGCGCAGCGCCTTCAGCGGGTTCGAGATCGTGTCCATCACGGCCGTGGCCTCGAAGCCGCAGTGGACCATGCAGTCCGCGCACTTCTCGTAGTTGCCGACGCCGTAGTTGTCCCACTCCGTCGTTTCCATCAGTTCCTTGAAGGTCTTCACGTAACCTTCGCCGACCAGGTAGCACGGCTTCTGCCAGCCGAACACCGTACGCGCCGGGTTGCCCCACGGCGTGCACTTGTACGTCTGGTTGCCGGCCAGGAAGTCGAGGAACAGCGACGACTGGCTGAACGACCAGCGCTTGCCGCCTTCGCCGCGCTTCAGGATTTCGCGGAACAGGTTCTTCGTCTTGTCGCGGTTCAGGAAGTGCTGCTGATCCGGCGCGCGCTCGTATGCATAGCCCGGCGACACGGTGATGCCGTCGACGCCGATCGGGCCCAGCGTGTCGAAGAACTTCGCGACGCGTTCCGGCACCGCATCGTTGAACAGCGTGCAGTTGATGTTCACGCGGAAGCCGCGGCGCTTCGCTTCCTTGATCGCCGCGACGGCCTTGTCGTACACGCCTTCCTGCGACACCGAGTGATCGTGCGCTTCCTTGTCGCCGTCGAGGTGGACCGACCAGACGAAATACGGGCTCGGCTGGTAGTCGTCCATCTTCTTTTCCATCAGCAGCGCATTCGTGCACAGGTACACGAACTTCTTGCGCTTCATGATGCCCTTGACGATTTCCGGCATCTCCTTGTGGAGCAGCGGCTCGCCGCCGGCGATCGACACGACGGGTGCGCCGCACTCGTCGACGGCCTGCAGGCATTCCTCGACGGACAGGCGCTGGTTCAGGATCGGATCCGGATAATCGATCTTGCCGCAGCCGTTGCACGCGAGGTTGCAGCGGAACAGCGGCTCGAGCATCAGCGCGAGCGGATAGCGTTTGTTGCCGGACAGGTGCTGGCGCACGATGTAGGCGCCGACACGGACTTGCTGGAGCAGCGGAATAGACAAGGGATGTCCTCCTTAAACTTCGCGGGCGACAGCTTGCGTGAGCTTCGCCGGCAACTTGAATTCGACTTTTTCTTCACGGCCCGCCATCGTCGCGACATCGACGGGCCCCAGCGCGCGCAGCGCGCCGATTACATCCTCGACCATTTCCTCGGGCGCCGACGCGCCGGCGGTCAGGCCGACCGTCTGCACGCCCGCGAACCATTCGGCCTTCACTTCCGAGCCGTCGGCGACGAGATAGCTCGGTACACCGCTTTCGGTGCCGATCTCGCGCAGGCGGTTCGAGTTCGAGCTGTTCGTCGCACCGACGACGAGCAGCACGTCAACCTGTTCGCTCAACTCGCGCACGGCGGCCTGGCGATTCTGCGTTGCATAGCAGATGTCGCGCGTGTCCGGGCCGACGAGGTCGGTGAACCGGCGCTGCAGCGCTTCGATGATGCCGCGCGTGTCGTCGACCGACAGCGTGGTCTGCGTGATGTACGCGACCGGCGTATCGACGGGCAGCGTCAGCGTATCGACTTCGGCTTCGCTCTGCACGAGGATCACCTCGGCCGGAATCTGGCCGATCGTGCCTTCGACTTCCGGGTGGCCCGCGTGGCCGATCAGGATCAGCCGGCGGCCCGCCGCGACGTACTGGCGGCCCTGTACGTGCACTTTCGTGACGAGCGGGCAGGTCGCGTCGAGCACGTCGAGCCCGCGCGTTTGCGCGTCGCGCTCGACCGTCTGGGCGACACCGTGCGCGCTGAAGATCGCGACAGCGCCGTGCGGCACCTCGTCGAGTTCCTCAACGAATCGTGCCCCTTTATTACGCAGATTTTCGACGACATGCCGGTTGTGCACGATCTCATGACGCACATAGACCGGCGCACCGTGCTGTTGCAGCGCGCGATCGACGATCTCGATCGCACGGACAACCCCCGCACAGAAGCCGCGGGGCTGGGCAAGGATGACTCGCATAAGTGAGCGAACTCCGACGACAGACGCCGGGGTTCGAGGCGCTTGGCACGCGCTTGCTCGCCCCGGCTTGATGTTATGAAGGCAGGAACGAACCGGCCGGCCAGGCCCCGGAACCCCGAATTAATCGCGCATTTTAACCCTATCGGGCCGTCCGTGCTTCGGTGCCGTGTCGACACCGTTGCAATTGCGGGAGAGCCGCGTCGGCGCTGGCGCGCGCGGAACCCGGTAAACTGCGCGGTTTCGCGGGCGGCCGCTCCGGCTGCCCGCCATCGCGCTCATTTCAAGGCCATTCGATGACCGTCGATTCTCACGCGTATTGCCCGTCCGCCCGTGCGGCGTCGGGCGTTTTGTTCCAGACCCTTATTTCTACCGAACGAGCCGGCGGGCGGCAGGAGGCAGGCCGATGATGCTCGCGATCGCTTTCCTGGTGTCCGGCCTGTCGCTGGTGATCTGGATCGTGCTGCTCGTCGCGCGCGGCGGCTTCTGGCGCGCGCAGCCCGCACGGCCGCTGCCGCCCGACGCGCGCGGCGCGGCGGCCGAGGCCGGCTGGCCGGCCGTCGTGGCGGTCGTGCCGGCGCGCAACGAAGCCGACGTGATCGCCCGGGCGGCGACTTCGCTGCTCGAGCAGGACTATCCGGGCGACTTCCACCTGATCATCGTCGACGACCACAGCGACGACGGCACCGCCGACGCGGCCCGCGCGGCCGCGCTCGCGATCAACCGCGCCGACCGGCTGACGGTGCTGAGCGCGAAGCCGCTGCCGGCCGGCTGGTCGGGCAAGGTGTGGGCGCAGTCGCAGGGAATCGCGGCGGTGCAGACGCTCGGCCTGCCGGCCGACTACCTGCTGCTGACGGATGCCGACATCGGCCATCCGTCCGACGCCGTCGCGCAACTCGTCACGCGCGCGCAGGCCGAGCAGCGCGATCTCGTGTCGCTGATGGTGCGGCTGCGCTGCGACTCGTTCTGGGAAAAGGCGCTGATCCCGGCGTTCGTGTTCTTCTTCGCGAAGCTGTATCCGTTCTCGTGGATCAACAACCCGCGCAACCGGACGGCCGGCGCCGCCGGCGGCTGCATGCTCGTGAAGCGCACGGCGCTCGAGGAAGCGGGCGGCATCGAATCGATTCGCGGCGCGCTGATCGACGACTGCAGCCTCGCCGCGCAGATCAAGCATCGCGGCAGCGGCCGCCATCCGATCCGGCTCGATCTCGCCGATCGCAGCGTGTCGCTGCGCCCGTACGACAGCTGGCGCGACATCTGGAACATGATCGCGCGCACCGCGTTCACGCAGCTGCACTATTCGCCGCTGCTGCTGGCCGGCACGCTGCTCGGGATGACGATCATCTATCTGGTGCCGCCGGTCGTCGCGCTCGCCTACGGTGCGCGCGCGTGGCCGGCATGGCTCGCGTGGGCGTCGATGTGCGCCGCGTATGCGCCGATGCTGCGCTACTACCGGCGCTCGCCGCTGTGGGCGCCTGCCCTGCCGCTCGTCGCGCTGTTCTATGTGGGCGCGACGTTCGCGTCCGCGTGGCGTTACTGGCGCGGCAAGGGCGGCCAGTGGAAGGCGCGCGTGCAGGCGCCGGTGGAGCGTTGACCCACGCCGGCGGAGGCCGGCCGTCCCGATCAACCGGAACGCTGAAAACACACAGCCCGGATCGGCTCGAGCCGATTCGGGCTGTGTGTTTTTTGGCCGGTTTCCGGCCGATGCGCGCGCTTACCGCTGCGTGAGCATCATGTACATCTGGATCACGACGTCCGGCGAGAACGTGAACGGCACCCAGCCGTAGCCGGTATGGCGAGCGACCAGCAGGCGGTCGCCGTTCGCCTGCTTCTGCACGGCCATCATCGGGTTCTTCGTCGTCACGAAACGCCAGCCGGCCGGAATGCCGGGCGGCGGCTCCGGCTGCATCGACGCGCGGGCGTGCGCGAGTTCCTCGATCAGCTGGCCCAGTTGCTCCGGATGCAGCGTGATCGACTGGCCGTTGATGGTCAGCGTGAGTTCGTTCTGGGACGGGCGCGCGACGTGCAGCGTCGCCTTGTCGGCCGGCGCGGCAGCGGTGTCGGCTTCAACCGCGGTTTCGGCTTGCGTCGTCGGAATCGGCGCGGTCTCGGCATTGGCCGGGGCGTCGGCGACTTCGACCACATCGATCGTTTCCACCGTTTCCGCCGCCAGCGCGGTCGTGTTCACCGACGCTTGCGCCGCCACGGACGGCTCGACGACATCGGCCGTCACGGCAACCGCGCTCGTCGCGGCTTCCTTGACGACGGCCTCGACCAGCGCTTCGGCGTCGGCGATCGCCTTCGCGTGGTGCTGCGCGGCCGCTTCGGCCTGCGCGATCGCTTCGGTATGGCGCTGCGTGATCGCTTCGGCTGCGGCGGTCGCTTCCGCGTGGCGTTGCGCGGCGGCTTCGGCCTGGGCGATCGCTTCGGCGTGACGCCGTGTGATGGCTTCGGCCTCGGCGGTTGCGTCGGCGTGGCGTTGCGCGGCGGCCTGCGTGTCGGCGAGCGCTTGCGTATGACGCTGGGCGAGCGCCTCGGCCTCGGCGATCGCGGCCATGTGGCGCTGCGCGGCGGCTTCGGCTTCGGCGGTCGCTTCCGCGTGGCGCTTCGCGGCGGCTTCCGCTTCGGCAGTCGCCGCGGCATGACGTTGCGCGGCCGCTTCGGCTTCGGTCGCCGCGGCGTGATGACGCTGCGCGGCGGCCTCGGCTTCGGCGATCGCCGCCGCGTGGCGCTGCGACGCGGCTTCGGCATCCGCGTGACGTTGCGCGAGCGCTTCGGTCAGCGCGGTGGCTTCCGCATGGCGCTGCGAAGCGGCTTCGGCTTGCGTGGCGGCATCCGTATGACGTTGGGCGGCCGCTTCGGCGGCGGCGGTGGCGTCGGCATGACGCCGCTGCGCGGCTTCGGCGTCGGCGGCTGCGGCCGTGTGGCGCTGCGCGGCCGCCTGCGCTTCGGCTTCCGCCGCCGCGTGACGCTCGGCCGCGGCCCGGGCTTCCGCTGCCGCGGCGCGCGCGAAGGCTTCCGCGCTGCGTGCCGCCTGCTGGGCGGCGTGGTGATCGTGGAGGAGCTGATCGACGCCCGTGGCGAGCGAAGCGATCTGATCGTTCAGGTTCATGCGTGTCTTCTCTGCGTAAGACCCGCGATTTTAACCGCTGCGCCGATGCCGGTCCGTGCGCGACGTGTAACAAAGTGCGCAAAGCGGCGCGACGTGCGCCGCTTTGTGTTACTTCAGGTAGCCCGCCGAGCCGAACCAGTCGAGCGCATCGCGCAGCCCTTCGCGATACGGGCGCGCACGGTAGCCGAGCTCGCGCTCGGCCTTCGCGGACGTGAAATACATCTTGTTCTTCGACATCCGCAGCCCGTCGACGGTGACGAACGGCTCCTTCTTCGTGAACTTCGCGACCGCTTCGGCGCCGACCGCGAGCGGGTACAGCGGCCAGCGCGGCAGTGCGATCGTCGGCGCCTTGCGGCCCGTCATCTGCGCGATGTCCGCGAGCATCTGCTGCAGCGGCAGGTTCTCGCCGCCGAGGATGTAGCGCTCGCCGATCCGGCCGCGCTCGAGCGCGAGGAAGTGGCCGTGCGCGACGTCGTCGACGTGCACGAGGTTCAGCCCCGTGTCGACGAACGCGGGAATCTTGCCGAGCGCGGCCTCGACGATGATGCGGCCGGTCGGCGTCGGCTTCACGTCGCGCGGGCCGATCGGCGTCGACGGGTTGACGATCACGGCCGGCAGCCCTTCGTCGGCGATCATCCGTTCGACCGCGCGCTCCGCGAGCACCTTGCTGCGCTTGTAGACGCCGATCGCCTGCTCGGCCGTGAGCGGCCGATTCTCGTCGGACGGATCGCCGGCGCTCGTCACCTTCAGCGTCGCGACGCTGCTCGTATAGACGATCCGCTCGACGCCTTCCGCGCGGGCCGCGCGCATCGTCGCGACCGCGCCTTCGAGGTTCGCGCGCTCGATCTCGTCGGGATCGGGCGCCCACAGCCGGTAGTCGGCCGCGACGTGCAGCAGGTAGCGCACGCCGCGCAGCGCGGCGCGCATCGACGCCTCGTCGCGCATGTCGCCGGTGACGATCTCGGCGTCGAGATCCGCGACGTTCGTGCGCGGGCTGGTCGGGCGTACGAGCACGCGCACCGCATAGCCTTTTTGCTGCGCGATGCGCGCGACGGCGGAGCCGACGAAACCGGACGCGCCGGTGACGAGAACGAGATCGCGGGAAGTATCAGTCATGCGTTTCCTTCTGGGCCGCGCGGGCGGCGCGGCGGTTGGGCATCGGCGAGATTGTACGTGGTCGGCGCGCGCGGCGACGCCCGGCCGGCGCGTGTGCGAAGCGGCCGACGCGACTACAATGCCGGGCTTGAATGCAACGGGAGGGCGACGCGATGAGCCGCAATGAACTGGACGAACGGATCGAGACCTACTACGTGCGGGTGCGCGGCGTCGTGCAGGGCGTCGGCTTTCGTCATGCGACGGTGCGCGAAGCGCATGCGCTGAAGCTGCGCGGCTGGGTCGCGAATCTCGAGGACGGCACCGTCGAGGCGATGATCCAGGGACCCGGCGCGCAGATCGACCGGATGCTCGCGTGGCTGCGTCACGGGCCGCCTGCCGCGCGCGTGACCGAGGTGACGTTCGAGGAACGGCCGACCGAGAAGCGCTTCGAGCGTTTCCAGCAGCAGTAAGCGGCACGCGAAGGGACACACAACAATATGACGGGGTATCCGGAAGCCGGGCGCGGCCTCTTGCTGTCGGTGATGGCGTCGACGCTGTTCGCGCTGATGTCGGCTTACGCGAAACTGCTCGCGCCGCTCACGGGGCTCGACATCTTCGCGTGGCGCATCGTGTGGACCGCGCCGGGCGCGCTCGCGCTGATCGCGCTGCGCGGTCGCTGGCCGGCGCTCGTGGAGCTCGCGCGGCGCAGTGCGCGCGACTGGCGCCTGCTGATCGCGCTGCCGGTGAGCGCGGCGTTGCTCGGCGTGCAGCTGTGGCTGTTCCTGTGGGCGCCGCTGCATGGCCGCATGCTCGAAGTGTCGCTCGGCTATTTCCTGCTGCCGCTGACGATGGTGCTCGTCGGCCGCTTCTACTATCACGAACGGCTCGACCCGCTGCAATGGGCGGCGGTCGCGTGCGCGGCGCTCGGCGTCGCGCACGAAGTGTGGGCGACGCGCGCGTTCGCATGGCCGACGCTCGTCGTCGCGCTCGGCTATCCGCCGTATTTCGTGCTGCGCCGGCGGATCAACGCCGATTCGCTCGCCGCCTTCGCGATCGAGATCGTGCTGCTGTGCCCGATCGCGTTCGCGATGGTCGCGACGAGCGCGACGCGCGTCGCGGGCCATCCGCTGCTGTGGGCCGCGCTGCTGCCGGGGCTCGGCCTCCTCAGCACGCTCGCGCTCGCGAGCTACCTGAAGGCGAGCCGGATGCTGCCGATGGCGCTGTTCGGGATTCTCGGCTACGTCGAGCCGGTGCTGCTCGTCGTGGTGTCGCTGCTGCTGCTCGGCGAGACGCTGAGCGTCTCGCAGCTCGCGACGTACGGGCCGATCTGGGTCGCCGTCGCGCTCACCGCATGGCACAGCGCGATGCTGATGCGGCGCTTGCCCGCGCGCGGATAAGCGCATCGTCGCGATGCGCGGGCCGTGCGGAACGTGCCGCGCATCGCGCATCGTCCGGCCGTCGAACCGCGTTCGTTCCGCTGCCACGTCCTCTCGAATCCGTCGATACTGACCGCCGACTGACGCCGCGCTGACGCGAATCTGGCGACGCTGCCTGCTTCGCCGCGCCACGCTCACGCTTGTAATCGAAGAGAAGATTCAGTTGCATTTTGTTACTTAGGGTCGCCCCTGATCGGCCATTAGACTGATCTGATCGACTTCCCTTCGTATCCGGCTTTTCATTGAACGGTCACCTCCCTGCCAAGCCGGCCGGGTTGGCACGATACGGGCATACGCGTATCGTCGCCGATCGCGCTCGCCGTCTTTCTCCCGCTTCCTTCCCCGGTGCACGTCGCACCGCCGCCGTGCAGGTGCGCTCATGTCGTTGAGCCCGCTGCATGCCGCCACGGCGCAGCCGTCGCGCAGCGGCCGCCTGATCGAAATCGACTTCTTCCGCGGGCTCGTGCTGTTGATGATCGTCGTCGATCACATCGGCGCGAGCGTGCTGTCGCGCGTGACGCTGCACGCATTCGCGCTGTGCGATGCGGCCGAGGTGTTCGTGTTCCTCGGTGGCTTCGCGACCGCGAGCGCGTACGGCGCGATCGCCGAGCGGCACGGCGCGCGCGCCGCGCAGCAGCGGTTCGTGCGACGCGCGATGCAGATCTACCGCGCGTTTCTCGCGACGTCGACGCTGATGCTCGTCGTGTCGGCGGTGCTCGATCACTACGGGATCGATGCGCCGAACCTCGCGCTCGACGACGTCAGCGTGATGCTCGCGTCGCCGCTGACGGGGGCGGCCGAGCTGCTGACGTTCCAGCGCCAGCCGTATCTCGCGTCGGTGCTGCCGATGTACGTGCTGTTCGCGCTCGCGTCGCCGGTGCTGGTGCCGTTCGCGCGGCGCCATCCGTGGCTGCTCGTCGCGCTGAGCGTCGCGTCGTGGCTCGCGGCGGGCTGGCTCGGCCCGGAGCTGCTGGACACCGACGGCTTCCGCTGGAGCTTCAACCCGTTCGCGTGGCAACTGATGTTCGTCGCTGGCGTGCTCGCGCGCTGCCAGCCGTTCTACCGGCGCGTCGCGCTCGGCCGCTGGGGCGCGGCGGCGACCGGGCTCGCGTGCGCGATCGTGCTCGGTTGCGCGAGCTACAAGCTGTTCTCGGGGCTGCCGGCGCCCGAAGGCATGCTCAAGCGCGATCTCGCGCTGCCGCGCGTCGTGAGCTTCGCGGCCATCGCGTGGCTGATGGCCGATTGCGTGCGCTTCGGCTGGATCGCGCGGATCGCGCAGGGCGTGCGGCCCGTCGTGGCGGTTGGCCAGCG
Source organism: Burkholderia sp. AcTa6-5 (assembly GCF_017815075.1). Lineage (NCBI taxonomy): Bacteria > Pseudomonadati > Pseudomonadota > Betaproteobacteria > Burkholderiales > Burkholderiaceae > Burkholderia > Burkholderia sp. AcTa6-5. Next base: position 135,359 of record NZ_JAGIQE010000004.1, read on the forward strand.
CGGGCTGATCTGCTTCGTCGCGGGTGCGGCGATCTCGCTCGTGATCGATTCGCTGCTGCATCCGGTCGCGGGCAGCGCCGATCTGCGGCATGTCGGCGTGGGCCTCGTGGCCGACGCGTGCGCGGTCGGGCTGATGATGGCGGTGGCCGGTTCGGGGGCGTGGATCGCGCGATGGCGCGGCGCGGCGGCGTAAGCGCGCGCAAGAAGGGCGGCGCGGCAGGCGCCGCGCGGCGTCAGTGAGGTGAGCCGATACGGGAGCGGGGCGTGGCGGTGGCGTCGTCGGCTTCGGCGTCGTCGCGTTCGTCCGGCGCCGGGTCGTCGCGCTCCGCGAGCACCGCGTCGGCTTCGGCCGCGGCCCGGGCGGCGCGCATCGCGGTGCAGCGCTGCGCGTGCCGGATGTCCGACAGGATCCTCAACAGCCGCGTCGTCTTGCTTTTCATCGGGTTCTCCCGCCAGTGCGCATCTCGGGAAGCGGATGCGTTGCCTGCAACCAGTGTAGGACGCGTTCGCGTTTCCGGCGGGAGAATGTGGCGTGCACGCCGCACGCCGAGGGATAGTACTTACTGCGCGGCGGCGGCCTGCGCCTGCAGCGCTTCTTCGCGGCGCTCGTCCGTGCAGCGCTGATGCTGGCGCGACAGGCGGTTCATCAGCGGCAGCAGCAGCAGCGCGAGCAGCATGCCGATCGCGGCGAGCCAGCCGAGCTTCTCGAACAGCGACAGATAGAGCGGCAGCGATTCGGTGGCCGGCAGCTCGTGCGACGGCATCTGCGCGAAGTTCGCGACGACGCTGCCCAGATACTGCGACACGCCCGTCGCGACGAAATACGCACCCATCATGAAGCCGCTCATGCGCGCCGGCACGTAGCGGGCGATCATCGCGAGGCCGAGGCCGCTCACCAGCAGCTCGCCGAGCGAGTACAGCCCGTAACCCCACACCATGAACCACGACGACACGCGGCCGTCGACCGCGTAGCGGCCGCTGATCGTGAACACCAGGTAGCCGGCGGCGACCGCGCCGAAACCGAGCGCATACTTCGCGGCGACCGGCAGGTCGCGGCCGCCCTTCGCGACGGCGTTGTAGACCCACACCAGCACCGGGCTCAGCAGCATGATCCAGATCGGGTTCAGCGCCTGGAACTGCGCGGCGCTCCACGTGAACAGCGTCGTGCCGAACAGCATGAAGCGCGGGTCGACGTTGCGCAGCGCGAACAGCGTCAGCGACGTCGACATCTGCACGTAGAAGATGAAGAACAGGATCACCTGGCCGATCAGCACGAGCGCCGCGATCAGGCCCGCGCGCTCCGAGCGCTCCGACTTCGCGATCATGTACGCGAAGATCGCGAGGATCGCGAATGCGGCCGCCCACACGCTGGCGACCGCGAGTTGCTTGTGCTGCAGCACGTACAGCGTGACCAGCGCGAGCGCGACGCCGCCGGCCGCGACCGCGCCGAGGCGCTTCCAGCGGATCGGCTGGTCGTCCGGCTGCGAGCCGACGTGCGCGAGCGTGCGGTGCATCAGCATGAAGTTCAGGATCGCGAGCAGCATGCCGCCGCAGCAGACCGCGAACGCGGTGTGCCAGCCCCAGTGATCCTTGATCCACGGCGTCGCGAGCATCGACACCGTCGAGCCGATGTTGACCGCCATGTAGTAGATCGTGAACGCGCTGTCGATGCGCGCGTCGTCGCCTTCGTAGATGCGGCGCACGAGGTTCGCCGCGTTGGCCTTGAACAGGCCGTTGCCGACGACGATCACGCCGAGCGACGCGTACATGTACGTCAGTTGATCGTTCGGCACCGCGAGCATCAGGTAGCCGGCGCACAGCACGGCCGCGCCGATGATCATCGTGCGGCGGGCGCCGAGCACCTTGTCGCCGATCCAGCCGCCGATCGACGGCGCGGCGTAGACGAGTGCGGTGAAGGCCCCCCAGGTCAGGTTCGCGTGGCTGTCGGTGAAGCCGAGCCGGTCGACCATGAAGAGGACCAGGAGCGCGGCCATGCCGTAGTAGCCGAAGCGCTCCCACATTTCGATGAGGAAGACCGTCGTAAACGATCGGGTCTGTGAAACAGGTGCGTGCATCATCAATCTCGTTTGAAACGGACGGCGCGGATCGCGCGTCGCCTTAAGGTCGAACTGGCGCCGGAGCACTGTGGCCGGGTAGGCTGGCATCGGCGATGGAGCAGTCGAGCGGTTAGCTCGGGCCGGGGACGGATTCCACCTGAGAAGGCGGAGCGCGGCCCCGACCGGCGCGCGAATGGTAACGTTTGCCGGTCCGGTGCGTCGGGTCCGCGCCACTTAGGGAAACTCCCGATATGGCAGCAGCTTTCAGGAACATTTGTCTCATCATCTACTTGTAAGCTTGACGCCGGTTCTCCGCAAATTCCCGGAGAGCCGCTTGCAGCTTGCCTGTGAAGGCTGCGAGTCTGGCAAGATAGCGCGTCGTTTCGCTCGCTTCGGGCCCTGTTTAGTGCACCGGGCTCAACGCCGAAGACGGGGGCGAACCCGAAGATTAAGCTATCTCGAATTAACTTAGTTACTTTCCATCAAACATTTTTTGACGACCACTTTTCGGCCTGCTATGGTTCCCCCCACTGAAAACTCGCGATCGGCAGATGCTGTCGCACTGGGCAGCAAGATTCGCGCGTTGCGCCAACGTCTGAAGCGCACGCTCGACGACACCGCTACCGCCGCGGGGATTTCGAAGCCGTTTCTGTCTCAAGTCGAGCGCGGGCTCGCGTCGCCGTCCCTGACGTCGCTGGCCGGTATCGCCCACGCGCTCGGCGTGACGGTGCAGTACTTCGTGGATACGCCGAGCGAGGAACGCTCGGTGTGCCGAGGCGATCAGCTGCGCTTCTTCGGGTTTGCGGATTCGGCGAACCTGTTCGCGCGACTGACGAACGTGTCCGAAGGGCGCCAGCTGGAGGCGATCCTCGTGAGGATGCCGCCGGGGCAGAAACGGTCCGAGGTGACGACACATGCAGGAGAGGAGTTCCTGTACGTGATTGAAGGGGAAGTGTCGCTGACGCTGGAAGGCAAGACGTTCGTCCTGCAGGCCGGCGACAGTTCGCACTATCAGTCGACGGTCCCGCACAGCTGGGTCAACACCGCGAAGATCGAGTCGGTGGTGGTCTGGGTCGGTACGCCGCGACTGTTCTAACGCACGGGTATTCCTTCGTTTCTTCGACGGGATACCTGTCGAAAGAAATGTAAGGAATACTAACATGCAATACGAGAATCACGGGCCTCCTCAATCGCTGCCCCCGTCAGCGTCTCACGCGTAAGCCGCGGCATCCGCCGCGCGACGCCCACCGAACCACCTTCTCAAGACTGCCACGATGAAATCCTTGCATGCCATGTCGGCCGTGCTGGCCGCGCTCGCCCTGACGACGCCCGTCGCCCACGCCGTAACCGTTCCGTCGAACGTCGCGCTCGCTCCGCAACAGGACCTGACGCGACAGGTGCCGGCCGAAGTCGAGTCGCTCGACCCGGCGCACATCGAATCGTGGACCGGCAACACGATCGGCCTCGACCTGTTCGAAGGGCTCGCGCGCATCGATGCGGCCGGCCAGGTCGTGCCGGGCGTCGCGCTGTCGTGGGAGCGCAAGACGCCGCAGACATGGATCTTCAAGCTTCGCCACGACGCGAAGTGGAGCAACGGCCAGCCGGTGACGGCCGCCGATTTCGTCTATTCGTGGCAGCGCCTCGTCGATCCGAAGACGGGCTCGAAGTACACGATCCTCGTCGAGTTCATCAAGAATTCGAAGGACATCATCGCGGGCAAGGCCGCGCCGTCGACGCTCGGCGTGCGTGCCGTCGATCCGTACACGCTGGAAGTGACGACCGACGTGCCGGTCGCGTTCTTCCCCGAACTGACCGCGATGGCGCCGCTCGTGCCGGTGAACAAGGACGTGGTCGCGAAGTTCGGCGATGCATGGACGCGCCCGGGCAACCTCGTCAGCAACGGTGCATACCAGCTCGTCGACTGGCAGCCGAACAACCGCATCGTGATCGCGAAGGACGCGAAGTACTGGAACGCGCCGAAGGTCGTGATCAACAAGGTCACGTACCTGCCGATCGAAAGCGACGAAACCGCGATGCGCATGTATCAGGCCGGGCAGATCGACTACAGCTACTCGATTCCGTCGGGCATCTTCCAGCAGGTCAGCAAGCAGTTCGGCGCCGAGTTGCGCCCGGGCCTGCAGCTCGCGACTTACTACTACTTCCTGAACAACAGCGACGCGGCGCTGAAGGACAAGCGCGTGCGCCAGGCGCTGTCGATGGTGATCGATCGCGACGTGCTGACGTCGAAGCTCACGCAGGCCGGCGAGAAGCCGATGTACGGGCTGATGCCGAACGGCACGAAGGGCGTGCAGCCGTTCACGCCGGAATGGGCGTCGTGGCCGATGGCCAAGCGCATCGCGACCGCGAAGGACCTGCTGAAGCAGGCCGGCTATTCGGACGCGAAGCCGCTGTCGTTCACGCTCACGTACAACACCAACGACCTGCACAAGAAGGTCGCGCTGTTCACCGCATCGGAATGGCGCACGAAGCTCGGCATTACCACGAAGCTCGAGAACGTCGAGTTCAAGGTGCTGATGAAGCAGCGGCATGACGGCAAGGTGCAGATCGCGCGCGACGGCTGGTTCGCCGACTACAACGACGCGATGACGTTCTTCGACCTGATCCGCTGCGGCAGCTCGCAGAACACCGTCGGCTACTGCAACAAGCAGGTCGACGCGCTCGTCGAGGAAGGCAACCAGAAGCTCGACGACAATGCGCGCACCGCGCTGCTCACGCAGGCGCACGACATGGCGATGAAGGACACGCCGATGGTGCCGCTGTTCCAGTACTCGGCCGACCGTCTCGTGAAGTCGTACGTGGGCGGCTATTCGCTGAAGAACGTGATCGACATGCGTGCTTCGCAGGACATGTACCTGATCAAGCACTGACGGAGCGATCATGCTGGCCTACGCATTGAGGCGCACGTTGTGGGCGGTGCCGACGATCCTCGCGGTCATCACCGTCTGCTACCTGCTGCTGCATTTCACGCCCGGCGGCCCGTTCGATACGGAGAAGCAGCTGTCCGCCGCGACGCTCGCGAACCTGAACGCGAAGTACCACCTCGACGAGCCGCTGTGGAAGCAGTACCTGCTGTATCTCGGCTCGCTGCTGCACGGCGATCTCGGCCCGTCGTTCCGTTACGTCGACTGGTCGGTGAACGATCTCGTGAAGAAGGCGCTGCCCGTGAGCCTCGGCGTGGGCGGCGTGTCGATCCCGATCTCGATCGTGCTCGGCGTGCTGCTCGGCACCGTCGCGGCCGTGCGCCGCGACAGCGTGATCGACCGCTTCGTGATGCTGATCGGCAACTTCGGCAACGTCGTGCCGCCGTTCGTGCTCGGCCCCGTCATGGTGTGGATCTTCGCGATCCTGCTGAAGACGTCGGCCGGCAACGGCTGGCTGCCGGCCGGCGGCTGGGGCGACGGCGGCTGGCAGTACCGGCTGCTGCCGATCGCGCTGCTGACCCTCATCAACGTGTCGCTGCTCGCGCGCGTGATGCGCGGCTCGATGATCGAGACGCTGTCGAGCAACTACATCCGCACCGCGCGCGCGAAGGGCCTGCCGGGCTCGACGATCGTGCTGCGCCACGCGCTCAAGCCCGCGCTGATGCCGGTCGTGTCGCTGTTCGGCACGGTCTGCATCACGTCGATCACCGCGGCCGTCGTCACCGAATCGGTGTTCGCGCTGCCGGGCGTCGGGCAGCTCGTCGTGAACGGCGCGATCAACCGCGACTACACGCTGGTGCTTGGCCTCGTCGTGATGACGACCGTCTTCGCGGTGCTGTTCAACCTGCTGGTCGACCTCGCGTACGCGTGGCTCGATCCGCGTATCCGTTATTGAGCGAGGCACAGCGATGACTCCGACCACTCCCGTCGTCGGCCTGCCTGTGCAGACCGATTCGCCGCCGCATTCGCGCTCGCCGCTCGAGCTCGCGTTCGCGCGCTTCCTTCACAACCGCGCGGCGCTGTTCAGCCTCGCGCTGCTCGTGCTGATCACGCTCGCCTGCTTCGTCGGCCCGTGGCTGCTCGCGGCCGATCCCGCCGCGAGCGACTGGGCGTCGATCAGCCTGCCGCCGACCTGGGCGAACCAGCACTGGTTCGGCACCGACGAGCTCGGCCGCGACCTGCTCGTGCGCACGCTGATCGGCGGCCGCGTATCGATCGAGGTCGGCCTGCTCGGCACGCTCGTGTCGGGCCTGTTCGGCGTCGCGTGGGGCGCGACCGCGGGCTTCGCGGGCGGCCGCGTCGATTCCGTGATGATGCGCGTCGTCGACATGATGTACGCGATCCCGTACCTGCTGATCGCGATCCTGATGATGACCCTGTTCGGCCGCTCGTTCATGCTGGTCGTGCTGACCATCAGCGCGTTCTCGTGGATCGACATGGCGCGCGTCGTGCGCGGCCAGACGCTGTCGCTGCGCAATCGCGAGTTCGTCGATGCGGCGCGCGCGATCGGCGTGTCGCCGGCATCGATCGTGCTGCGCCACGTCGTGCCGAACCTGCTCGGCGTGGTCGTCGTGTACGCGACGGTCTCGGTGCCGAACATCGTGCTGACCGAATCGGTGCTGTCGTTCCTCGGCCTCGGCGTGCAGGAGCCGATGACGAGCTGGGGCGTGCTGATCCAGGACGGCGCGCAGAAACTGGAATCGATGCCGTGGCTGCTGCTCGCCCCGGCCGTCATGCTGTGCGTGACGCTTTACTGCGTGAACTTCGTCGGCGACGGCCTGCGTGACGCGCTCGACCCGAAGGATCGCTGAAGATGGTTGCTCTACTGGAAGTTGAAAACCTCGGCGTGCGCTTCACGCGCAAGGATGCGCCGCCGATCGACGCCGTCAACGGCGTGTCGTTCTCGCTCGAAGCCGGCAAGACGCTCGGCATCGTCGGCGAATCGGGCTCGGGCAAGAGCCAGACCGTGATGGCGCTGCTCGGCCTGCTGGCCGGCAACGGCACGACGACCGGCGCCGCGCGCTACCGCGGCGACAACCTGCTCGACATGGATACGCGCGCGCTGAACGCGGTGCGCGGCGATCGCATCGCGATGATCTTCCAGGACCCGATGACGTCGCTCAATCCGTTCCTGACGATCGAACGGCAGATGACCGAGACGCTGCAGCTGCATCGAAGGCTGTCGCGCAAGGAAGCGATCAAGCGCGCGATCGAGGCGCTCGAATCGGTGCGCATTCCCGATGCGGCGCGCCGCATCCGCATGTATCCGCACGAGTTCTCGGGCGGCATGCGCCAGCGCGTGATGATCGCGATGGCGCTGTTGTCCGAGCCGGAAATCCTGATCGCCGACGAGCCGACCACCGCGCTCGACGTGACCGTGCAGGCGCAGATCATCGACCTGCTGCGCGAGCTGAACCGCGAGCGCGGCACCGCGATCGTGCTGATCACGCACGACATGGGCGTGGTCGCCGGCCTCGCCGACGACGTGATGGTCATGTACGCGGGCCGCACCGTCGAATATGCGCCGGCCGAATCGATCTTCGCGGCGCCGTCGCATCCGTACACGATCGGGCTGCTCAACGCGCTGCCGCGCCTGACCGACGCGGACGATGCGCCGCTCGTCGCGATTCCCGGCAACCCGCCGATGCCCGGCACCGCGCCGGCCGGCTGCGCGTTCGCGAAGCGCTGCACGTATGCGGAAGAACGCTGCGGCGCCGAGCGCCCGGCGCTCGAAACCTATGGCGCCGCGGGCGCGGTGCGCGCGTGCCACCGGCCCCTGGCCGATCTGACGGGAGGTCTGCGATGAGCGTCGATGAACGCCGCCAAGCCGGCGCGACGGACGACACGCTGCTGTCCGTCGACAATCTGAAAGTGCATTTCCGCGTGCCGCTCGGCGGCTATCCGTGGTCGCCGAAGGGCACGCTGCGCGCGGTCGACGGCGTGTCGTTCGACGTCAAGCGCGGCGAGACGGTCGGGCTCGTCGGCGAATCGGGCTGCGGGAAATCGACGCTCGCGCGCGCATTGATCGGCCTCGTGCCGATGACGGCCGGCACCGTGAAATGGCGCGGCCAGGCCGTGGCGCCCGATCACCTGCGCGGCACCGCGATGCGGCGCGAAGTGCAGATGATCTTCCAGGATCCGCTCGCATCGCTCGATCCGCGCATGACGATCGAGCAGGTCGTCGCCGAGCCGCTCGTCACGCACCAGCCGGGCCTCGGCCGTACCGAAGTGCGCCGCCGCGTGATCTCGATGCTCGAACGCGTCGGCCTGAACGCGCATCACCTGCTGCGTTATCCGCATGAATTTTCCGGCGGGCAGTGCCAGCGCGTCGGCATCGCGCGCGCGCTGATCGGCGAGCCGAAGCTCGTGATCTGCGACGAGCCCGTATCGGCGCTCGACGTGTCGATCCAGGCGCAGATCGTGAACCTGCTGCGCGATCTGCAACGCGAACTGTCGTTGTCCTATCTGTTCGTCGCGCACGACCTGGCGGTGGTGAAGGCCATCAGCCAGCGCGTGCTCGTGATGTATCTCGGCCGCGTGATGGAGTTCGGCACGCGGCATGACGTGTACGGCGTGCCGCAACACCCGTACACGAAGGCGCTGCTCGATGCGGCGCCGACGCCGGAGCCGGCGCGCGAGCGTGCTCGCCGTCCGATGCTGCTGGCGGGCGAGATGCCCTCGCCGCTCAACCCGCCGTCCGGCTGCGCGTTCCGCACGCGCTGTCCGGTCGCGATCGACGCGTGCGCGCAGGACGTGCCGCTGCCGGAAGTGCGGCAGGGGTCGGCGGCGCGCGTCGCGTGCATCCGCGCGGGCGCGGCGTGATGTGAAGTAACGCAGCAAACAAAACCAAGGCAGGTCAACAGGGGTAGGTGCGGCGCGAACGATCTTCGCGCCGCGGGTACAGGCGCGTCCTTAGCCGGGCTCGCCGGGGGGCTGGAAGCGGATCGCAACCGGCGTGGACGATATCAACACAAGACGAGAATTATTACGATGAAAAAGCAGAAGAGGATCGGGACGGCATCGAAGATGCTGCTTGCATGGGGGCTGCCGGCGCTCGCCGGCGTCTCGCTGACGGGTGTCGCGCACGCCGACGACGCGGCGCCGCTGACGGTCGCGCAGGCCGCACCGGTCGCCGCGTCGGGCACGTCGGTTGCGCAGGCAACGACCCCGAACGCCGTGATCAACGCCGAGGCGACCCAGGCCGTCACGCCGCCCGACGAGCCGTCGGCGCAGTCGAAATCGAACGGCTTCATCGCCGACAGCCATCTCGACTTCCTGTTCCGCAACTATGCGGACGTGCTCGACAACAAGGGCGGGCCGCATCGTCATGCGTGGGTCCAGGGCGCGATGGCGAACTTCGAATCGGGCTACACGACCGGCCTGATCGGGATCGGCTTCGACGCGTCGTTGTATGCGGCGCTGAAGCTCGACGGCGGCCAAGGCGCCGGCAGCATGGTGCACATCGCGAAGGGCGGCGGTGGCGGCAACCAGCTCGCGTGGGCGTACCCGGGCATCTACGACATCAAGGCGCGCATCTCGAACACGGTGGTCAAGTACGGTCTGCAGGCCGTCGACAACCCGTTCATGGAGCAGCACGACAACCGCGCGCTGCCGCCGACGTTCCTCGGCGCGACGCTCGTCAGCAATGAATTCAAGAACGTGATGCTCGAGGCCGGCAGCTTCACGAAGACCGACGCGCGCGGCCATACGACGCTCACGAATCTGACGACGCAGTACGGCGGCACGCGCATCAATCGCCTGTCGTACGTCGGCGGCACGTGGGACTACTCGCCGAACGGCGAAGTCGCGCTGTACGCGAACCAGGCCGACGACGTGTGGCACCAGTACTACGCGTCGGTGAAGCACAGCATCGGCAGCCCGCAGACGATCAAGTGGACCGGCTTCGGCAACGTCTATTCGACGCACGACACGGGCGATGCGCTGCAGGGCAAGATCAACAACAACGCGTACAGCCTGTCGCTCGCCGCGCAGCACGGCCCGCATGAACTGCTGCTCGGCTTCCAGCACGTGCTCGGCGATCAGTTCTTCGACTACCTGAACGAAACGAACGGCATCTTCCTGACCAACTCGATGGACGTCGACTACAACGCGCCGCACGAAAAATCGCTGCAGCTGCGTTACACGTTCTACGGGAAGGAAGCGGGCCTGCCGGGCTTCAAGGCGATGGTGTGGGGCGTGACGGGCTGGGGCGCGGACGGCAGCGCGGGCGCGGCCAACGACCCGAGCAAGTCGAGCATCTACTGGAGCAACGGCGCGCCGGTGCAGGGCCGTCACCACGAGTTCGGCTTCATCCCGTCGTACACGTTCCAGAGCGGCAAGCTGAAGAACACGAAGGTCACGTTCATCGCGATGTGGCACAACGGCTCGGCACACTACTCGGACGCGACGAACACCGAGTACCGTCTGGTCGTGAACCTGCCGCTGCACGCGTTCTGATCGAACGGGGACGCACGTCCCCGGTGTCGTACGGGCCGGCCTGCGATCGGTGCGATCACGCCGGCTTGTGCCAGCCCGCCACGGAATCGTTCGCGGCGGGCATCTCTTCCACGAGCGACGTGAGCTGGCGGCCCGTATCGCGCCATGCATCGAGGCCGCCGCGCAGCGCGAGCGCATCGGTGAAGCCTGCATCGAGCAGGCGCTTCGCCATCAGCGCGGCCGTCACTTCGTTCGGGCACGAGCAATACACGACGAATTTCTGCGTGAGCGGATAGCGCGCGACGATGTCGCCGATCTGGCGTTCGTCGGCGAACTGCGCACCGGGAATCGTGAACGGGTCGAGCTTGCGATGCTCGGGCGAGCGGACGTCGAGCACTACCGGGGCGGTGGCGTCGCGCAGCAGCACGTCGAGCTCGTCGACGCCGATCCGCGCGTTCGCGAGCTGGCGGATCAGCGCACGGCGGCGCATCCACCGCACGGCCGCATAGATCGCGAGCAGCGCGACGATGACCAGCAGCACCGCGCGGCCGAGGCGGCTCGCGCCGGCGAACAGCCAGTCGATCTGCCGATAGAACACGAGGCCGGCGCCCAGCCCGACGATCGTCCACAGCGCGGCGCCGAGCGCGTCGTAGCCGGCGAACGTGCGATAGCGCGTGCCGAGCGCACCGGCCATCGGCACCGACACCAGCGACAAGCCCGGAATGAAGCGCGCGACCGCGAGCACGCGCACGCCGTAGCGGCCGAAGAAGCGTTCGGTCTTTTTCACGCAGGTATCGCGCGACAGCGACAGCCGGCAGATCGTCTTCAGCGTCGTGCCGCCGTAACGCCGCCCGGCCACGTACCAGACCGTGTCGCCGATCAGCGCGCCGAGCACGGACATCACCACGACCGTCACGAGCTGCGAGCCGATCATCGCCGGATGCATCGCGGACATCGCGCCGAACAGCACGAGCGTCGGCATTGCCGGCACCGGCAGGCCGATGGCCGCCGCGAGCACGTTGGCGAACACGAGAAGCGGCCCGTACTGGGCGACGAGGTCACGGAGCATGACGGCTGGCCGAAAAGGAAACGCGTGGGCGGGAAACGCAGATGGACCGATTATCGGCCTTTTTCAACACAGCGGCGGGAATGACGCAAAAGCGCCTGACGGCGGCAGGGGGATGTGGGTGAGCCGACGCGTTGCACGCGGCTCACCGTTCGGAATCAGGAAGGCGTGCGGGCGAGCGATGCGGCGCCGTGGTTTTCGCCGGGCAACTCGGCGCCGTGCGAGCGGATCGCCGCGATCAGTTCGGCCGGGGTGATCTCGTAGCGGACCTCGCGGTGGATGCCCGGCTTGCGTTCGTCGACCTCGATCAGCAGCACGCTCTTGCCGTCGGCCGTTGCCTCGAGCCGGAGCGAGCGCAGTTCGCGGCCGTCGGCCGCGTCGTGTTCGGTGAGCAGGGTCATTGCCCCGGATGAGCCGGTAGTGCGCATCGAACCTATCCTCGTGTCGTGGTGCCGTAGCGGCAAAGATGTCTTTGTTGAATACAGCTTGACGCAGTTTAACGCGAACGGGCCGCGACACGGAGCATTTTCGTGGGGACGAAAAGAGGGTTACACCACCGATCCTTCTGATGTTTGAGCCGCGCCGGGCGGGCGTCTGCGCCGCATCGGGCCCGGCCGGAACCGGTACCCGAACGGCGTTCGCGGCCATGCCGGCGCGGGCGGCGACACGCGCTGCGCCGCGTGTCGCCGCGGCGGTGTCAGAAGCGGTCGGCGAGTCCCATCGCCGGATCGCTGACCGAGTGGCGGCCGGTTTCCACGCGGCCGGCCACGCGGCGCGAAAAGCTCGCGTCGCTGTCGGCGGTGACGATGAAGTCGTACCAATGGCCGGTCGAGTCGAGCTTCCAGTGCAGTTCGGACTGGTCGCCGGCGTGCACCGTGACCGTCCACACGGTGCCGGCGCCATGGCCGTTGCCGTTTTCGTTGCCGTGGCCATGACCGTGGTCGGCGTTTGCGCCGCGCCCGGACAGCGGCCCATAGACCTGGTTCGACTTGACCGTGAAGCGCACCGTGCCGCCGCCGTCGTTGCGTAGCCGCAGGTGGAGGTTGCCGCTCGCGCCCGCGTAGCCGACGCGCACTTCCGGCTGCGGCGCGCGAGCGCCGGCCACGCGGCTCAGGTCGCCGGTGAAGCGCCGGTGAAAGCCGTTCGGGCCGAGCACCCACAGGTCATATTTACCGCCATCGTCGGCGCGCGCGGCCCAGTCGCCGTGCAGCTTTTTGCCCGGCTCGACGACGTAGCGCCGCGGCAGCCGGTCGAGGTGCAGCTTGTCATAGACGTGAAACACGGCGGCGGCGCGGCCGGTGTTCGCGAACTTCAGCGTGACCGTGCCGGCGCCGGCATCGGTGTGCGCGCTCGCATGCAGCTCGTACGGCAGCGCGCGCGACGGGCGCACGCCGGTGGCCTGCGCGGGCAGCGCGGGCGTGGCGGGCGGCACGATCTTCGGCGCGGCTTGCTGCGCGGCGCTCAGCGCGTCGACCTGGCTTTTCGTCGTGCGGCCCGCGAGCGTCGGCAGCGGCTCGTCGTTCGGCGTGCGGAAGTTGAACGCGCTCGTCAGGTCGCCGCACACCGCGCGGCGGTATGCGCTGATCTGCGGCTCCGCGACGCCGAAGCGCGCCTCGAGGAAGCGCAGCGTCGACGTATGGTCGAACACCTGCGAATTGACCCAGCCGCCGCGGCTCCACGGCGACACGATCCACATCGGCACGCGCGGGCCCGGGCCGTACGGACGGCCGTCGGCCGCCGGCTGGCTCGCCGTGGCCGGCGCGAAGTCGTGGTACTCGACCGCGACGTCGGCGGCCGACAGCGTATGGCCGCCCGCGAGCGTGCCGTCGGCGTTGCGCGACGGCACGGCCGGCGACGGCATGTGGTCGAAGAAGCCGTCGTTCTCGTCGTAATTGACCAGCAGCACGGTCTTGCTCCAGACCTCCGGGTTCGCCGTCAGCGCGTCGAGCACGGCCTGCACGTACCAGCCGCCCTGCGCGGGGCTCGACGGCCCCGGGTGTTCGCTGTACGCGGACGGCGGGATGATCCACGACACTTCCGGCAGCTTGCCGTTGCGGATGTCGTCGCGAAACGTTTCGAGAAAGCCGTACGGCATCGTGTTGCCGAAGCCCTTCGCGAGCGGGCTCAGCGGATCGTCGATCGTCGGGTCGTAGAACGCGCCGGCCGCCGTCACCGGCTGCGTGATGTCGGTCGACGCGACATACGCGGGCCGGCGCGCGGCCGGCATCTGCTCGATCGCCGCGCGCCAGTGGCGGAAGCTCATCATTTCGTTGCAGCCGAAGTTGTCGATCAGGCTCTGGTAGACCTTCCAGTTCACGCCGGCCTGTTGCAGCCGGTCGGCATAGGTCGTCCAGGTCCAGCCCTGGCTCGACGGGCCGATGTCGTTGCCGCCGTTGAACTGGTTGTTCAGCGCGGCGATCTTCACGCGATTGCCGTCGGCCGGGCTGATGCCGTTCGGGCCGTTGGTGCCGCTCCAGTAGAACAGGCGGTTCGCGATCGTGCCCGTGTGCATCCCGCAGTGGTAGTGGTCGCACAGCGTGAACGCATCGGCGAGCGCGCGCTGGAACGGCACTTCGGCCGCGTCGTAATAGCCCATCGACAGCGGCGTCTTCGCGTCGGGCCAGCGGTTCATCCGGCCGTGATCCCACGCGGCCTGCGAATCGGCCCACGTGTGCGGCGTGCCGCCCGCGCGCTGCGCGTTGCCCTGGCGCGCGTCGAGGTGATACGGCGTCACGGTCGCGGCGGGCGTCCCCTTCGCGTACGCCTGATAGAACACGTCGCGGCCGTTCGGCGACGGCACCGCGAAGCGGTCGCCATAGCCGCGCACGCCCTTGAACGTGCCGAAGTAGCTGTCGAACGCGCGGTTCTCCATCATCAGCAGCACGACGTGCTTGACGTCCTGGATGGTCCCCGTTTCGTGGAAGGCGGGAATGGCGAGCGCGCGGCGGATGCTCGGCGGAAATGCGGACAGCGCGGCGGCGGCGAGGCCGGAGCCGGCGGTCTGCTGAAGGAATTTGCGGCGTGACGTCATGGCGTTCGGATCCTGTGAAGGTGGGAGCGTTCGTGAGTGCGTCTTGTCGTGCCCGGGCGTCGTCCCGCCCCGGGACGATCGCCGATGCGTGCGCGTTCGGTGCGTCGGCCGCGCGTCGCGGTGGTGCGCGCGTTGCGCCCGACACGCGACGCCCGGCATCCGACGTCGCGCCGATGCGGCGGCCTCGTCGTCGCGGTCCCGTGCGCCGCGCGCTCGTGATGCGCGGGGCAGGTGTCGGCACGCACCGGCCCGGCGCATGCCGGGCTCGGGCGGCGCCCAGTCTAGGGAGGCGACATGACGTCGACGTGATGAAGAAATGACATCGCATGTCGCGCACGTGACGTTGTGCATGCAACGATTCGTTCAAGCGCGATGCGAGGCTGAAGAAGGTAAGAAATTACCGATCGCCGCCGGTGTGACCGGTCAGAATTTTCCGGATTTCGCGACGATGGCGCGCGCGTTTCGTTGTGGATGCAACGTGATGGGCGCCGCGTGACCTCCGTGTTTCAAATGCATGAAATCGGCTAAGCTCGTTGCGTTGCTGCGCGGTTGTGCAGCCTGCGCCTTGGCGCGACTTTTCGGAACCGGCCCACCCATGACCGATATCAGAATCCGGCACTGCGAGACGCACGACGTCGACGCGATCCGGCAGATCGCCGCGCATCCCGCGGTGTACATGAATACGTTGCAGCGGCCGTTTCCGTCGCTCGAAAAATGGCAGAAGCGGCTCGACAACCTGCGCGAGCACGGCGTGAGCCTCGTTGCCGAAATCGACCGTACGGTGGTTGGCCATCTCGGCCTGCATCCCGAGCCGAATCCGCGTCGGCGCCACGCGGCGGCGCTCGGCATGATGGTCGACGCGGCCCGTCACGGGCGCGGCATCGGCGGCCGGCTGCTCGCGGCCGCGATCGATCTCGCGGAGAACTGGCTGAACGTCACGCGTCTCGAGTTGACCGTGTTCACCGACAACCGCGCGGCGATAGCGCTCTACGAGAAACACGGTTTCCGCATCGAAGGCGAATCGCCGGATTACGCGTTGCGCGACGGCGTGCATGCGTCCGTGTATCACATGGCGCGGATCAAGGCGCGGCAATGAAAGGCCGGCCGTCGCGGACGTGACGGCACACGCCGCCGCGCGTCATATCCAATCGAGAATTCGTTCGTTTTCCTTCGGCTGTACCCGTCGTATCGTCGAACGATTTGCCGGTCTCTGCGGCTGGCTTCGCTTTTCCGTATCGATGCATGCGCGGCGCTGCGCGTCGGCCGGCCTCATCGTCATCGCTTCACGGCCCTCGTTGCGTGCGCGGCATCGCCCCGAAACCGTCTTTTTCAACGGAACCCGCTTCGATGAAAACCGTTCTCCGCAGTCTCACCGCCGCCTGCGTGTTCGCTGCCGCCAGCGCGGCGCTTGCCGCCGCCACGCCCGTCGGCGCCCCGGCGGCGAGCGCATCGTCCGACGGTGCGCATCTGCCGCCCGGCATCGCGTGGCAACACGGCGACGTCGACGCCGCGTTCGCGCTCGCGAAGCGCGAGGGCAAGCCGCTGCTGCTGTACTGGGGCGCGGTGTGGTGCCCGTCGTGCAACCAGGTGAAGTCGACGATCTTCAGCCAGCAGGCATTCAAGACGCGTTCGTCGTTCTTCGTGCCCGTGTACCTCGACGGCGATACCGAAAGCGCGCAGAAGCTCGGCGAGCGTTTCAAGGTGCACGGCTATCCGACGATGATCCTGTTCCGTCCCGACGGCACCGAAGTGACGCGGCTGCCCGGCGAAGCCGATCTCGACCGCTACATGCAGGCGCTGTCGCTCGGGATGACGGCCGCACATCCGGTGCGGCAGACGCTCGCGACCGCGCTGAAGAACGGCGCGGCGCTGACGCCGGACGAATGGCGCCTGCTGGCCGACTATTCATGGGATACGGACGGCGCGCTGCCGGTGCCGGCCGATCGTGTCGCGCAGACGCTGCAGTCGCTCGCGCAACGCGCGCGGGCGGCGGGTGCGAAAGCCGAATCGGCGCGCTTCGCGCTGAAGTCGGCGGTGGTCGCCGCGTCGGACGACCCGACGCAGGCCGGCGCGCTCGACAAGGCCGCGCTCGCCGATTCGCTGCGCACGGTGCTGCACGATCCCGCGCTGTCGCGGGCCGATTCGGACGTGCTGGTCGCGGCGCCCGCGCGCGTGGTCGCGTATCTCGGCCGCGACGACGCGCAGCGCACGAAGTTGCGCGGCGCGTACGACACGGCGCTCGCGCGCCTGTCGACCGACACCACGCTGTCGTCGATCGACCGGCTGATGGCGCTGCACGGCCGCGTGCTGCTCGCGCGCGGCGACGCGCGCAACGGCGCACCGCTCGCTGCGCCGGCGCTGGCCGACACCGCGCGCAAGCAGATCGCCGCGTCGGTGCAGGGCGCGGCGAACGCGTACGAGCGGCAGGCGCTCGTCAGCGAAGGCGCGGACACGCTGACCGACGCGGGGCTGTACGACGAATCGGATGTGTTGCTGAAGGCCGAGCTGCCGCGTTCGTCCACGCCGTACTACTTCATGTCGGGACTCGCCGCGAACGCGAAGGCGCGCGGCGACAAGGCGGCCGCGCTCGACTGGTATCGCAAGGCGTACGACGCGGCGAGCGGGCCGGCGACGAAGCTGCGCTGGGGCGCGACTTACTTTGCGAACGCGGTTGAGCTGGCGCCGAACGATTCCGCGCGCATCGAAGGGATCGCGGCCAGTGTGCTTGCGCAGGCCGACAAGACCCGGGATGCGTTCTACGGCGCGAACCTGCGTGCGTTGACCAAGGTCGTCACGCAGTTGAATCGCTGGCGCGGCAGCGGCGCGCACGATGCGTCGGTCAGGACGGTCGTCAAGCAGTTCGACGGCGTATGCGGGAAGCTGCCTGCCGGCGATCCGCAGGCGGCGGCGTGCGCGAAGCTGATCCAGCCCGTGAAGGCGTAACGACGCGCGGGGGCATCGTCGAGCGGGCCGGGGGATTCGTTACCGGCCCGATTCCGACGACGCGCCGCGATCGCTGCCGTATCCGGCGTCGTGCTCGCGGGCGATCTTCGCTTCGGCCGATACGATGCTGGCCGGATAGAACCAGTCGCTCGACTGGAAGCCGGCCTGCTTGAGCGCCTTGACTTCGGCGTGGACCTGCGCGCGCGTGAGCGGCTGGTTCGACTGCGCTTGTGCGGCGAACGGGGCCGAGACGGCCAGGGCGATGGCAACGGCTTGGATCAGGCGCTTCATGATCGGGACCTCCACGATTCCGGTGAATCGCGGCGCTTCGTTCGTCGAAGCGCCGTGCGACGTTGAAACCAGTGTAGGCCGCGGCCGGCGCGCGAAAAATGCGATCGCGCCCAACGCAGTGTTTTGCTGCGGGTAACAATGGGCGCGTGAGGGGCGAGGCTGTGCAATGGCCCGGGCGGCCGCCACGCGCGTGCAAGCGCTGCGGCGTGGATCTGGCCTGATTCGACGGGCAGAAAATGAAATCGGACCGGATGCGCATTTCGGAATCCGTTCCGGTGCGCATGCGGTCCGATCTTGGAAGACGGGAAGGCGGCGCATGAAGCGCCGCCCGATGCCGACGCTTACACGAGCCCCGTCGCGTAGTACACGGCGATCACGAAGAACACCGCGAGCGTCTTGATGATGGTGACCGCGAAAATGTCGCGATACGACTCGCGGTGCGTGAGGCCCGTGACCGCGAGCAGCGTGATGACCGCGCCGTTGTGCGGCAGCGTGTCCATGCCGCCGCTCGCCATCGCGACGACCCGGTGCAGCACGTCCATCGGGATGTTGGCCGCCTGCGCGCCCTTGATGAACAGGTCCGACATCGCGGCGAGCGCGATGCTCATGCCGCCCGATGCCGAGCCCGTGATACCCGCGAGCGAGCTGACCGACACGGCTGCGTTGACGAGCGGGTTCGGGATGCTCTTCAGCGCGTCGCTGACGACGAGGAAGCCCGGCAGCGCGGCGATCACGCCGCCGAAGCCGTATTCCGACGCGGTGTTCATTGCGGCGAGCAGCGCGCCGGCGACGGCGGCCTTCGAGCCGGCCGCGAAACGGCCGCTGACGCGCTTGAACGCGGTCAGCACGACCAGCACGATACCGAGCAGCAGCGCGGCCTCGACCGACCAGATCGCGACGACCGTCTTGATCGACGTGGTGACCGGCGCGTGCACGCCCGGCAGCACTTCCGGCGCGACCGTGTACGACGCGGCGCCGTACCACTGCGGGATCAGCTTCGTGAACGCGAAGTTCGACACGCCGACGAGGATCAGCGGCAGGATCGCCAGCGCGGGATGCGGCAGCGCCTTCGCCTCGACGCGCTCAGGCTCGTTGACGAGCGACGTGCCGTAGCCTTCGCCCTTTGCCATCGCCGAACGGCGGCGCCATTCGAGATAGGTGAGACCGACGACGATGATGAACAGCGAGCCGATCGTGCCCAGCGCGGGCGCGGCCCACGCGGTCGTCTTGAAGAACGTGGTCGGGATGATGTTCTGGATCTGCGGCGTGCCGGGCAGCGAATCCATCGTGAACGAGAACGCGCCGAGCGCGATCGCGCCGGGCATCAGCCGTTTCGGGATGTTGCTCTGGCGATAGAGTTCGGCCGCGAACGGATAGACCGCGAACACCACGACGAACAGCGAGACGCCGCCATAGGTGAGCAGCGCGCACACCGCGACGATCACCGCATTCGCGCGCGAGCGGCCGATGTAGCGGATCGCCGCGTGGACGATCGACTCGGAGAACCCGGACAGTTCGATCACCTTGCCGAACACGGCGCCGAGCATGAAGACAGGGAAATACAGTTTGACGAAGCCGACCATCTTCTCCATGAAGATGCCGGAGAAGACCGGTGCGACGGCGGCGGGTTCGGTCAGGAGCACCGCGCCGAGCGCGGCGATCGGCGCGAACAGGATCACGCTGTAGCCGCGATACGCGGCGAACATCAGGAACGCCAGCGCGGCGAGGACGATCACGAAAGACAAGGGAGTCTCCTAAAAGCTTGGAATGGCTTTGGTTGTTGTTCGATCGCGCGATGCGCCGCGGACCAACTCAGGTTCGTGCAGGTTTCGTGCCATCGGCCGGATTGCGCCGCCGGACATGGGTCCGCCGGCGGCCGGCGGGCCCGCGCCGGTCCAAGTCTGACGATTCTACATAAAACGTCTCCATCTGGAGACGTTTCGGCCATCCGGCCAACCCTCGACATCGTGCAGGGCTTTCCCGGAAAACGCGTTGCGGTGTGTCTCCGGAGTGAGATAATCCGTCCCGTTCCGGAGACAGCCGGCCGACGATATACGGAGACGACGACACGATGATGAACGACTGGGCCCGCCTGCCCGTCAACTACGGCGACGTGCTGCGGCGCGCCGCCGAGTCGCTGTTCCGGACCTTCGAGGATTCGAGTGCGGGCACGGTGGTCGTCGATCGCGACGCGCGCGTCGTGTGGATGAACGAGCGTTACGCGGCGCGCTTCGGTTTCGCCGATCCGCAGCAGGCCGTCGGCCTCGACTGCGAGGCCGTGATCCCGAACAGCCTGATGCGCGAGGTCGTATCGACCGGCCAGCCGATCCTGCTCGACATCATGGAGACGGGCCGCGAGCCGCTCGTCGTCACGCGCCTGCCGTTGAAGAACGAGGCCGGCGAGACGGTCGGCGCGATCGGCTTCGCGCTGTTCGATCAGTTGAAGACGCTCACGCCGATTTTTTCCCGCTATGCGCAGCTTCAGCAGCAACTGATCGCGACGCAGCGCTCGCTCGCGCAGGCGCGCCGCGCGAAATACACGTTCGCGAGCTTCGTCGGCACGAGTGCCGCGAGCCTCGAGACCAAGCGCCAGGCGCGCCGCGCGGCGCAGGTCGATTCGCCGGTGCTGCTGCTTGGCGAGACGGGCACCGGCAAGGAACTGCTCGCCCACGCGATTCACGCGGCGTCGGCACGTGCGCTCCAGCCGCTCGTGACCGTCAACGTCGCCGCGATCCCCGACACGCTGCTCGAAACCGAATTCTTCGGCGCGGCGCCCGGCGCGTACACCGGCGCCGATCGCAAGGGCCGCGTCGGCAAGTTCGAGCTGGCCGATCGCGGCACGCTGTTTCTCGACGAGATCGGCGACATGCCGCTGCCGTTGCAGGGCAAGCTGCTGCGCGTGCTGCAGGACAAGGAGTTCGAGCCGGTCGGCTCGAACCGGATCGTGCGCGCGGACGTGCGCATCATCGCCGCCACGTCGGCCGACCTGCCGGCGCTCGTGGCGGCCGGGCGTTTTCGCGCGGATCTCTATTACCGGCTGAACGTGCTGACGATCCATGCGCCGCCGCTGCGCGAACGCGCATCCGACATCGCGGCGCTCGTCTACGCGACGCTCGAGGAACTGGCCGCGCAGCACGGGCGCGCCGCCCACTGCGAGCTGACCGACGATGCGCTGCGGATGCTGTGCGCGTATCCGTGGCCCGGCAACGTGCGCGAGTTGCGCAATACGCTCGAGCGCGCGCTGATGCTGTCCGACCGTTCGGTGATCGATGCGCGCGCGCTCGCGCCGTTTCTCGGGCCGGTGCGCATCTCGGCGGACGGCGCGGCGCCAACGCAGCGGGTTGCCGCGGTGCCGGCCGAGCAGCGTGCGGGCGATGCGTCGACGGCCTCCGGGGCGCCGGCCGCTTCGTATGCCGATGCACTGGCGGCGTGGGAGCGCCAGTTCCTGAGCGATGCGCTGGCGGCTTGTGACGGCAAGGTCATTGAAGCGGCCGCGCGCATCGGCATCGGCCGCGCGACGCTGTACAAGAAACTGGCCGCGCTCGGTATTGGCCGTTAGGCCGTTCGGCGACGCCGATGCGGCCCGATGTAACGCATCGAACAGGAGGTCACGATGAAGCGGATCGGCTTCGCAGGGTGGTTGACCCTGTTGCTGGCGAGTGCCGCGCTCGCGCAGTCGGGCGATGCCGACGCGCCCGACGCGCGGCGCAACTGGTACAACGATCCGTTCGTCGCGCTGTCGCAGGACGTCGCCGAATGCCCGTTGCCGCTCGGCCCGTGGATGACGCGCGCCGAGATGACGGACGATGCGCACTACCGCGCCGAGCGCGGCACGACCTGCTGGCTCGCCCATCGCTGCACGAAGCCGAACTCGTATATGTATGACGCGTCGATCGCCGATGCGGCGAAGGCGCACTTCGCCGGCTCCGATCGCCTGCGCGGCACGAGCCTGTGGATCACCGTGCAGCGACGTTTCATCTACGTCGAAGGATGCGCGGATACGACGCTCGATCGCCACGCGCTGCAACGCGAATTCGAGGCGCTTCCGGACGTCGAGCAGGTTTTCGTTCGCATCACCGACGATCCGCGCAAGCGCTTGCCGTACAAGGCGCGCGGCCAACCCGACCGCGCGCCGGACTGACGGCCGAAGGGCAGCCCATGGCATACTCGCGACATTCAAAAAAAGGTTGACGGGAAGAATAATGAAACACATGCTTGCGTCGGTCTGTCGGTGGCCTCGGGCGGCCGTGATGTTGGCTCTGGTTGCAGGGCTCGGCGGGTGCGGCGGCGGTGCTCCGCTGTTCACGTCGGATGGGCGCCCGACCACTCAGGTGCAATGCACCGGCAGCGACTGGAGCAATTGCACGGACAATGCCCGGGCCATGTGCAACGGGGATTTCGACGTGATCCAGCAATCCACGGATGACGCCGTGCGAAACCTTCTCTTCGCATGCAAGAAGAAAAGCGGTTATTGATCCCGAAATGACCGGCTGAGGAGACACGATCGGGCAAAGCGCTTTTCCGTTTGCTTTGAGTCACTTGTTTTTCACGAATAACACTCATGGAGTCCCATCCATATGGCGACCTACAGGCAACTGAGCGCGCAGCTCGAACGGCTTCAGCAAAAGATCGACAAGGAACGTGAAAAGGCGATTGCCGACGCGATTGCGCATATCCGCGCGAAAATCGACGAATACGACATTACGCCCGAAGAGCTCGGTTTTCGCCCGGCAGGATCGGCCGCCGCCAATGCCGCCGCGAAGCCCAAGCGCACCTTGCCGCCGAAGTACCTGAACCCGAAGACGGGCGAAACGTGGAGTGGCCGCGGGCGGGCGCCGGCATGGCTCGGCAAGAACCGCGGACGTTTCCTGATCAAGGACTGACTCCCGGAAATCCTCACCTTTCGTGTGCCGACTGACGGTGCGAACGGCCATGCGGCCTTCGCGCCGTTTTGTTTTCGCGCAATCGTCACGCGATTTTCCCCGACGAATTGAAGTGCAATGCCGCGCAATTAACAGATCCCGTTTTGCGAATTCGCCGCGATCCGGCTGCATGTTGCCGGTAATTCCCGTAAACAACCGCGTAATGGCGCAATGCATGCGCATTGGCATGTGCGATTTTCGCGGTGCATGCATCACGCGGATTTTCATCACCTTTCGCATGCGGATGCGGTGTGTCGTGCGATTCCCGAAGATACTCACCATGGCTCCTGTAAATCCTCACCTTTGAGAAAACGGCTGCAGCGTCGTGCCGCGTGGCGTGCCTCGTGCATGCGGCGCTACGATGCCGGGCCGTATGTGTTGCAGGTCCATGGTGCGGGCGTTGACACCCGTCGAATAGTCGGCCGTTCGGCATATAGGCAGTCGCAAGCGGTTCGCCTATGCTTGGGGTTCGCGTCGATCGGCGCACGGCCTGCCCGGCCGCATGCCGATCGTGTCGTCTTTCGTCACCGCAGGGAGCCGATGTGACCGTTCGCCATCTCGATGCGTTGTTCCAGCCCAAGTCCGTTGCGGTCGTCGGCGCGTCGTCACGCGCCGGCAGTATCGGCGCGATGGTGTGGTCGCGTGTGCTCGACGGCGCGTTCCAGGGGCCTGTGTGGCCGGTCAATCCGAAATATCGCGAGCTCGACGGGCATGCGGTCGTCTCCGATGTCGACCGGCTGCCCACGCCGCCGTCGGTTGCCGTGATCTGCACGCCGCCCGCGACCTGGGCCGGCATCGTGCGCAAGCTCGGCGAACTCGGCACGCGCGTCGCGGTGATCGTCGGCGACGCGCGCACCGATGCCGATCGCGTCGCGGTCGATCGCACGCTGAAGGCGGCGAAGCCGTTCGTGCTCCGTATCGTCGGGCCCGGCAGCCTCGGCGTGTTGTCGCCTGCGCGGCATGCGCATTTCGGCGCGCCTGCCTATACGGCGCGATCGGGCGGCGTCGCGTGGGTGTCGCAATCGAACGCGCTGACGAACGCGGTGCTCGGCTGGGCCGATGCGCGCGGCCTCGGCTTTTCGCACGTCGTCGCGCTCGGTAGTGAAGCCGATGTCGATGCGGGCGACGTCCTCGACTATCTGGCAAGCGATCCCGGCACGCGCGCGATCCTGCTCGAACTCGATACCGTGCGCGCGGCGCGCAAGTTCATGTCGGCGGCGCGGGCGGCCGCACGTAACAAGCCGGTACTCGCGTTGCGCACCGGCCGTGCCGATCCCGGCGACGCGCTGTACACGGCGGCATTCCAGCGCGCGGGCATGGTGCGCGTCGATGCGCTCGACGATCTGCTCGACGAAATCGAGACGCTCGGCGTCGGCCGCGTCACCGCGCGGGGCGCGGCGACGCTCGTGACGAGCGATGCGGGCGTGGCGAAACTGGCGGTCGATGCGGTGGCCGACGTGCGCGACGTGCTGACCGACTGGTCGCCCGCGGCAACGTCGGCCGTCGCGGCCGCGCTGCCGCATCTCGCGGCGCCCGGCAATCCGCTCGCGCTGGGCGACGATGCGCGCCCCGAGCACTTTGCCGCGGCGATCAAGGCGCTCGCCCCGTTTCCGCAGACGGGCACGCTGTTCGTCGTTCATTCCACTTCGCACAGCGCGCCGGCCGAGTCGGTCGCGCGCACGCTGATCGATTCGCGGCAGTACGCGCATCGCGGCATCCTCGCGTGTTTCTTCGGCGCGGTCGACGCGGCGACGCGCGATGCGCTGCACGCGAACGGCATTCCGGTGCACACGACGCCGCAGCGGCTCGCACGCGCGTATGCGCGTCTCGTCGACTACAACCTCGGGCGCCAGTTGCTGATGCAGACGCCGGAGGGCACGCCGCTGCAGCCGGCCGAGTGCGTGGCGTCCGCCCAGGCCGATGCGCGCCGGCTGGTCGAAGCCGGTCAGCATGAACTGGCCGGCGAGGGCGCGCTGCACTGGCTGTCCCGTTTCGGTCTGCAGGGCGAGCAGCCCGACGAACCGGCCGGCAAGAAGGTCGTCGATATCGCGGTCGACATGTACGACGATTCGAACTTCGGTCCGGTGTTTCGCTATGCCGTGCCACCGGCCGATGGCGTATCGGCACCGTTTGTCGTCTACGGCCTGCCGCCGCTGAACACGGTGCTCGCCCGCGCGGTGATGGAGCGCTCGCCGTATGCGCGCAGCACGCGTGTCGAGCCGACGCTCGACGCGCTGACGGCCCTGTCGCAGGTCGTCTGCGACGTGCGCGAAGTCGTCGCGATGTCGGTCACGCTGCGCGTGCTGTCCGACCGCGCCTGGGTGATCGCGCCGCGCATCACGCTTGCCTCGGGGCGCAGCCGGCTCGCGATCATGCCGTATCCGCGACACCTCGAGCAGACGCTCGAGTGGCGTGGCGAGACGGTGACGATCCGTCCGATCCGTCCGGAGGACGAGGCCGCCCACAACGAACTGCTCGGTGCGATGACGCCGGAAGATCTGCGGATGCGTTTCTTCGGCGCGGTGCGCAGCTTCGATCATTCGCAGGTGGCGCGCATGACGCAGATCGACTACGACCGCGAAATGGCGTTCATCGTGTCGTTCACCGATATGTCCGGGTGCGACCACACGCTCGCGGTGGTGCGTGCGGTCGCCGATCCCGACAACGAGACGGCGGAGTTCGCGATCGCGGTGCGACCCGATCAAAAGGGCAAGGGGCTCGGCCGGTTGTTGATGACTCGCATCATCGATTACGCACGCTCGCGCGGCACCGCGTGGATGGTCGGCGAGGCGCTGCGCGAGAATTCGGCGATGATCTCGCTCGCGAAAGCGTGCGGGTTTGCGGTGTCGACGACGGAGGAGCCCGGCGTCGTGGGTTTCAGGATGAAGTTACAGCCGTAGGCGTCGGTCCGTGGTTCGACGCCGAGGGCAGCGCATGGCGCCGATGCTGCAATGTGTCGCCATGCTGCGAATTCAATCAGGAATGCAAATAACTCCAAATCAATCTGTGCGGTGAAACGTCTGCCAACATGTCGGATCTGTCGATCGCGGCGATATCGCGCCGCACGCACGGTGTCCGGAGACGCATGCAGTGGGCTGCGATGGCCACCTTCCGCAGCCGTTTCGAGCGACGTGCATGTCCATGTTCGTGGCCGTATTCCGGCCTCGCCAATTCAAGGCCATCAGCAAGGTGAGACTTTTCGGGAGCAGCGAGTGAGCTTTTCCGGGACAGCGTGGTGAGCCGATACGGGAGCGTTCGGTGAGCCTTCCCGGGAACGGCCGGTGAGCACCTGCGGGAGAGGCCGGTGAGTCTTTTCGGGACGTGTCGGTGAGCCCTTGCGGGAGCGATCGGTGAGGACGTTCGGGAGACGTCAGCGAGCGTCTCAGGGGCCTTGGGTGAGACTTTTCGGGAGGCCGCGGTGAGTGCTTGCGGGATGCCGAGGTGAGCTTTTACGGGAGCATGCGAACGCACGGCTCCCGTGGGCGTGGCGCCGGCCCATGCCGGCGCGACACGCGGGTGCGGGCACGCAGGAACCGTGCCCGCGGTCACATTCACGCAGCGAGTTTCGACGCCGCGTCGTTCACCTGGTCGCGCGAAATCGCGAGTTCCTCGAGGTGCGGATCGGCGTAGACCGCGCCGGTTTCGCGCTCGAGGCGGGCGATCGTCAGCGCACAGCGCGCGGTGTCTTTCGGCATCGCGATGAAGCGCTTGACCGACTCGCCGGCCGTGAACGCGTCGAACAGTGCGCCGCGCACGTCGTCCGGAAGCGTCTTGGTCCACTGGTACGGCTTGCCGTTGAACGTGATCGACGGCGGCAGCGTGCGTTCCTTCTTGGTCGCCGTGATGAGCCCGTAGGTGCGCGCCGCGTCGCCGATCTGCTCGGGCGAGAAGAGTTCGTCAGGCGTGATGCCGAACTGCTCGATGTAGTTCTCGATCGCCTGCATCGCGGCGGCACGATCGTCGCGCTTCTTCTGCGCGCGCGCGACGATATCGCGCAGCTCGTCCGCTTCCTCGGGCGTGATCGTGAAGCTTGCCTGCTTCTGCTGAAGTTCGGAGAAACGCTGGAATTCTTGATCGTTCAGAAGTTTGGCCATGACATCCATCGGACACGACGGCCGCGACAACCGGCCGCCGTAGTTTTTGAGAGGGCCGCTATTCTAGCGTAGCGCCGCGGGCGCCCGATGCGGCATCGCGCATCGGGCGTCGCACGGGCATCGTGGATGCGGGACCGGAACCGGCGCCGCTGCGCCGCGGCCTGTGCGCGTTGCCTGGAACCCGCGCGTGTCAGCAGGTCTCCGTGCGGCACATCGACAGACGGGCGGCCGTGCCGCGCAGTGCGTCGACGACCACGTCGACGGACGGCGCGAGGTGCGCATCGATCCGGCGCATGTACGGGCACGTCAGCACCGCGATCGCATGGCCGGCCGGCCCGAGGATCGGCACGGTCAGGTCGGTCACGCCGTACGCCTGGCGGCTGTCCTGGCGCAGATAGCCGGACTGCCGGATCGACTGGCACGCGTTCGCGAGTTCCTGCTCGTTCAGCGGCGCTTCGCCCTTCACCTTGCGATGCTCGGCCAGCATGTGCGCGCGTTGCTCGGCGCTCTGGAACGCCAGCATCATGCGCCCCGACGCCGTGTCGGCGAGGCCGACGCGCGAGCCGAGCCGGACCGACACGCCCCACGGGCCGGGCCCGTCCACTTGCGCGATCACGAGCAGGTTGCCGCGATCGTAGACGGACAGGTGGCACGACTGCTCGGCGGCATCGGCGAAGCGCTGCATCGGCGGCAGCGCCTCGGCGATCAGCCGGTTCATCGGCGGATGCCGGTGCGCAAGCGCGAACAGCTTGAGGCTGAGCGTGTAGCGATCGCCGCCGGTCGAACGCATCACGTAGCGGCGCGCGACGAGGCGTTCGAGCATCCGGTAGATTTCGCTCGCATTGCGGCCGAGTTCCTTCGTGATTTCGGTGCGGGTGAGTCCTTCCTTCTGCTCGGACAGGAGTTCGAGAATGTCGAGGCCCTTGTCGAGCGCGGGTGCGCGATAGCGATCAAGAGCGGCCATCGATTCCCGTGCGTCGCAGCCGGGAAGCGGGTCGTTGGTTGTCTGCATTGTCGATGTGAAGTTGGGGGATTACCGTCGATCGGTGGGCGACGCACGCTGGCCGGTTCTGCTCCGCGTATGGCAATGAAAGCCGTCCGTACGAGCTTAGCAATAAACATACAGTGTGCAATGCAGCGTCTTTTTACCGATCATTACCCGACAAGAACGGATGGGCAAACGTTTTCGATGACAGGGGCACCCCGAATAGCCAGTATTCATGCCTCGATGGCAGGCGCGCCTGCGCATGACGGCCGGTCGATCAACGTGGGCGCGGCGCGTGTTGCGAAGCAGCTTCGGCAGTCGCACCAATAGTCGGTATCCGTCGCGTGTCATTTCACGGCGCGCGACCGGTGGTACAAAGGCTTGCGGGCCAGCGACGGCGCGGCCGCGCGTGCAGCCGGCCGGCATGGGCCGGCACGCGTCGCGGATGCCGGGCCGTCGTCGCCGATGCGCAGACCGGCGGCCGCCCGTTCGATGCGTGCCGTACTGCAGTACGGCGCCACGATCGCTGCGCCCGCGCGACGCTCGCGCGTCGACGGCATGCCGCACGCGGCGCCGACGCGTGCAATTGACGATCGACGATCGACGATCGACGACCAGTCCGGCGCGTGGCTGCGAAAGGCCGCGTCGGCCGGTATCCTGTCCCATTCGACAACAGAGGTTAAGCACGATGAAACTGCTTCGCTACGGCCCGTCCGGCCAGGAAAAGCCCGGCATCCTCGACGCAGCCGGCCGCATTCGCGACCTGTCCGCGCAGGTGCCGGATCTTGCCGGCGATGTGCTGTCCGACGCGGGTCTCGCGCGGCTGCGCGCGATCGATCCGGCCACGCTGCCGCTCGTGTCCGGCGAGCCGCGCATCGGTGCATGCGTCGGCCAGGTCGGCAAGTTCATCGGCATCGGCCTGAACTATGCCGATCACGCGGCCGAAGCCGGCATGCCGGTGCCGAAGGAGCCGGTCGTGTTCGGCAAGTGGACGAGTTCGATCTGCGGCCCGAACGACGGCATCGACATCCCGAAGGGTTCGGTCAAGACCGACTGGGAAGTGGAACTGGGTGTCGTGATCGGCGCGAAGTGCAAGGACGTCGACGAAGCGCGCGCGCTCGATTACGTCGCGGGCTACTGCGTCGTCAACGACGTATCCGAGCGCGAATGGCAGATCGAGCGCGGTGGCCAGTGGGACAAGGGCAAGGGCTTCGACACGTTCGGCCCGATCGGCCCGTGGCTCGTCACGCGCGACGAAGTGCCCGATCCGCAGCGTCTCGACCTGTGGCTCGACGTCGACGGCCATCGTTATCAGAACGGCAATACGCGCACGATGGTGTTCACCGTCGCGCAGCTGATCGCGTATCTGTCGACCTGCATGACGCTGCAGCCGGGCGACGTGATCACGACCGGAACGCCGCCGGGCGTCGGGATGGGGATCAAGCCATCGCCGATATACCTGAAGGCCGGTCAAACGGTGCGCCTCGGGATCGAAGGACTCGGCGAGCAGTTGCAGAGCACACGCCACGCACAATAAGCGCGTGCGCGGCGCGGACCGGCTGGAGGATGCAGCTACCCGCGCGCAGCGAACGACGACGTAGCCAAAAACCAGGGCCCGATTCCGCGCGAGGCGGAATCGGGCCCTTGTCGCTCGTGCGCGTCCGGACGAAGCGGATCACACGACGTTGTCGAGTTCGCAGTGCGCTTCGAGCCGATAGCCGTCGGGGTCGACGACGAACGCCGCGTAATAGCCGGGGCCGTAGTGCTCGCGCTTGCCGGGCCCGCCGTTGTCCTTGCCGCCGTGCTCGAGCGCGGCGCGGTAGAACGCGTCGACCTCGACCGGCGACGCGGCCTTGAACGACAGGTGCAGCCCGGAATCGGGATCGGCGACGACAGGCCGGGCCGCGTGCTGCAACCACAGCTCGGGCTCGGTCGTGCCGTAGCCGAGCGCGCCGTCGTCGCTATACAGGCGCTTGTAGCCGAGTGCGCCGAGCGCGCTGTCGTAGAAGGTGCGGCTGCGATCGATGTGGGCAACGCCGAACGAAAGGTGGTCGATCATCTGTGGCTCCTTGAACTGAGGGGGACGTCAGTGCGGCAAACCTGCTTACAGGCACCATGCCAGCCGCTTGTAGCGCAGCGCGCCGAGCGTGCTGTCGTCGTACCTGCGGCCAGTGGAGGTGTGGATAACGCTGAACGAAAAGCGATCGATCATCTGTGTCTCCTTGGATTGAACCGGCATCGGTGCGGCCAACCAGTTTTTAACCACCATGCCGGTTATGTTAGAAATCGCTCGGACGCTTGTCAACCGGCATGGTGGTTAGATACGATCGCGTCATGAGCAAAACGCAACCTTCCGTCACAACGGACTGCCTGATCCCGGCGGCGCCCGAAACGTTGAGCCTCGATTTCGCGAACACGCTGTATTGGCGCGGCAGCGACCCACCGACGGAAACCTTCGGCACGATGGACGACCTGTTCGCGTGGTGCCGCGAGCAGGCGGGCGTACCGGCCGGGCTGGCCGACGCGTGTCGTGAGCAATACCTGAACCTGAAGAAGAATGACGAACCCGCGATGCTCGCGCAGGCGCTCGCGTTGCGCGAGGCGCTATACCGGCTCTTTCACGCGCAGGCGGAGCAGCGCGAGCCGCAGGCCGAGGATCTCGCGCTGCTCGGCGGCTTCCTGGTGGAAGCATCGCCGCGCGTTGCGCTGGCGCGCGTCGACGGCCGCTATGCGTGGCGGATCGACGCGTCGGGCGCGACGCTCGCGCGCCTATTGAGCCCGGTGCTCTGGTCGGCGATCGACCTGCTCGGCGGCGCGCGGCTCGCGAAGGTCAAGCGCTGTGCGAACGACGCATGCCAGTGGCTGTTCATCGACGACAGCAAGAACGGCAGCCGACGCTGGT
Organism: Burkholderia sp. AcTa6-5; assembly: GCF_017815075.1. Lineage (NCBI taxonomy): Bacteria > Pseudomonadati > Pseudomonadota > Betaproteobacteria > Burkholderiales > Burkholderiaceae > Burkholderia > Burkholderia sp. AcTa6-5. Next base: position 166,028 of record NZ_JAGIQE010000004.1, read on the forward strand.
GCTCGATGTCGTCGTGCGGCAATCGCGCGAAGGCGTATCGCCACTATCACAAGGCCGAATGACGGCGCGGACGGAACCTATTTCGCCGACAACTTCCGCCACAGCGTCGTCTTGCTGATGCCGAGCATCGCGCACGCGCGATCGCGGTCGCCGCCGCACGCGTCGAGCACCGCGCGGATCTCGTCGGCTTCCGCGCGACGGCGCCGCGCGTGGAGCGTCCGTGCATCGTCGCCGCCGGCGCCGGCCGCATCGGGCGGCGCGGCGAACAGCTCGGGCGCGATCACTTGCAGCGCGCCAGGGGCGAGCGCCGCGCACGCGGCGGCCGGATCGTTTTCGTCGACTTCCTCGGCCAGCTCCACCGCGATCCGCTCGACCACGTTCTGCAGTTCGCGCACGTTGCCGGGCCAGCGGTAGCGCGCGAGCGTCGCTTGCGTCGCGGCGAGCACGCGCAGCGCGTCGTCGGCGTCGCGCACGCGGTCGGCGAGACGCGGCTCGCGCCGCGCGGCCTGCACGAGCAGCGTCGCCGCGAGCGCGGGGATGTCGGCCGCGCGCTCGCGCAGCGGCGGCAGGCCGATGTTCAGGATGTTGAGCCGGTAATAGAGATCCGCGCGGAACGTACCGGCCTCGACGGCCGCGAGCAGCGGCCGGTGCGTCGCGGCGATCACGCGCACGTCGATGCGGATCGGCTCGGTCGAGCCGAGGCGGATCACCTCGCGCTCCTGCAGCACACGCAGCAGCCGGCTTTGCAGCGACGGCGGCATCTCGCCGATTTCGTCGAGAAACAGCGTGCCGCGGTGCGCGGCCTCGAACAGGCCGGTCTTGCCGCCGCGCCGCGCGCCGGTGAACGCGCCTTCTTCATAACCGAACAGCTCGCTCTCGAGCAGCGCTTCCGGAAACGCGCCGCAGTTGACCGCGACGAACGGATAGCTGCGCCGCGCGGACAGCGCATGCAGGCTCTGCGCGATCATCTCCTTGCCGGTGCCGCTTTCGCCGAGCACGAGCACGGTCGCGTCGGATTTCGCGTAGCGGCGCACGAGGTCGCGCACGCGCGTCATCGGCGCCGACGCGCCGACCACGTCGTCGAGCGCGTAGCGGGCGGCGAACTGCTGCGTGGTCGGCTGCGAACGCAGCGCGCGATCGAGCCGTTCGACCGCGCGCGATTCCTGGAACGTCAGCACGCTGCCCGACGTGACGCCGCGATCGACCAGCGGCCCGCGATGCACGACGTAGCGCACGCCGCGCACGGTCGCGAGCGCGTCGCCGTCCTCGCCGCGCAGCGTGCGCAACTCGGGCCGCAGGTCGACGAGCGCGCGACCGACGGCCGCCGCGGGTTCGACCCCGAACGCCGATGCGAGCCGTTCGTTGATCGCTTCGACGCGGCCGTGCGCGTCGAGCGCGACCACGCCGTCGCGCAGGTGCTGCAGCAGCGTGTCGAGCCGCTGGCGGCGAAACGCCTCGGCGTGCGTCGCATACGCGACTTCGAGCGCCGTCTCGACAGCCTTGCGCACCGACGCATGCGAATACAGGAATACCGCGCCCATGCCGACGCTGGCGGCGAGATCGGTGACGAGGCCCGGGCCGACGATCGTCTCGATGCCGCGATCGCGCAGGTCGTGCACGCAGGCTTCCGCTTCCTGGGCGGACTGATATGACGCAAACTGCACGTCGAGGCCGTACGCGGCGACGAAGCGGCGCACTTCGGGCGGCGTCTCGCCGGCGCTGACGAGCGCGATCCGCGTCGCATCGCGCCGCGCGCGCGCGAGCGCCTGCATCACGTCGAAGCCGGTCGGCGACACGACCACCACCGGCACCTGCGCGCGCGTTTTCAGGAAGCCGCCGTTCGAGCCGGCCGCGACGATCACGTCGGGCCGCGCGGCGCCGGCCTCGGCGATCGCGCTCAGCGCATCTTCATAGGCGCGCGTGACGATGCGCACGTCCGCGCGTTCGTCGAATTCGCCGGCGATCTCGCGAAACAGCTCGCGCAGCCGGCTGATGCCCATCGCCCAGATGCGCGGGCGCACCGTGCGGTCGGCGGGGCCGACGGGCTTGGTCGAGGAGAGGTCCATGACGGCCGATTATGCGCGCGCGATTTCATTTTTGAAACATGAAATCGCTAAATTGAAATCGCCGGGCGGTGCCGCACCCACGGCGGTCGCTTAAGAATCAGTGAGTTAGCGACGTTCCGCAAGCTGGCCCGGTCCTTGCTGTTATCGGGCATTCCATCAGGAGGCCGTTCATGAGCAATACGCATCTTCAGAGCGCCGGCGCGAAGTTCCGCGCGGCAGTCGCGGCCGAGCAGCCGCTGCAGGTGGTCGGCGCGATCACCGCGTACGCGGCCAAGATGGCGCAGGCCGTCGGCTTCAAGGCCGTGTACCTGTCGGGTGGCGGCGTCGCCGCGAACTCGCTCGGCATTCCCGACCTCGGCATCAGCACGATGGAAGACGTGCTGATCGACGCGACGCGGATCACCAACGCGACCGACCTGCCGCTGCTGGTCGACATCGACACGGGCTGGGGCGGTGCGTTCAACATCGCGCGCACGGTCCGCTCGTTCATCAACGCCGGCGTCGCGGCCGTGCACCTCGAGGACCAGGTCGGCCAGAAGCGCTGCGGCCACCGTCCGGGCAAGGAAGTCGTGCCGATCGACGAAATGGTCGATCGCGTGAAGGCCGCGGTCGACGCGCGCACCGACGACCAGTTCGTGATCATGGCGCGCACCGACGCGGCCGCCGCGGAAGGGATCGATTCGGCGATCGAGCGCGCGGTTGCGTACGTCGAAGCCGGCGCGGACATGATCTTCCCGGAAGCGATGAAGACGCTCGACGACTACCGCCGCTTCAAGGCCGCCGTGAAGGTGCCGATCCTCGCGAACCTGACCGAGTTCGGCTCGACGCCGCTGTTCACGGTCGACGAGCTGCGCGAGGCGAACGTCGACATCGCGCTGTACTGCTGCGGCGCGTATCGCGCGATGAACAAGGCCGCGCTGAATTTCTACGAGACGCTGCGCCGCGACGGCACGCAGAAGGCGGCCGTGCCGACGATGCAGACGCGCGCCGAGCTGTACGACTTCCTCGGCTATCACGAATACGAGCGCAAGCTCGACGAACTGTTCGCGCAGGGCAAGAAGTAACGCGGCCCGCACCCCCCGATACCCATTGGAGAAGGAAAACATGAGCGAGACGAAAGACGCAGCAGCACCGGCCGCCGCAGGCGCATTCAAGCCGAAGAAGTCGGTGGCGCTGTCGGGCGTGACGGCCGGCAACACGGCGCTGTGCACGGTCGGCAAGACCGGCAACGACCTCCACTATCGCGGCTACGACATTCTCGACGTCGCCGAATCGTGCGAATTCGAGGAAATCGCGCATCTGCTCGTGCACGGCACGCTGCCGAACCTGACCGAACTGGCCGCGTACAAGACCAAGCTGCGCGCGCTGCGCGGCTTGCCGAGCGCGCTGAAGGCCGCGCTCGAACAGATCCCGGCGTCGGCTCATCCGATGGACGTGATGCGTACCGGTGTGTCGGTGCTCGGCACCGTGCTGCCGGAGAAGGACGACCACAACCTGCCGGGCGCGCGCGACATCGCCGACCGCCTGATGGCGTCGCTCGGTTCGATGCTGCTGTACTGGTATCACTTCTCGCACAACGGCAAGCGCATCGAGACGGAAACCGACGACGACTCGATCGGCGGCCACTTCCTGCACCTGTTGCACGGCAAGACGCCGTCGAAGTCGTGGGTCGAGGCGATGCACACGTCGCTGATCCTGTACGCGGAGCACGAATTCAACGCGTCGACGTTCACCGGTCGCGTGATCGCGGGCACGGGCTCGGACATCTACTCGGCGATCACCGGCGCGATCGGCGCGCTGCGCGGGCCGAAGCACGGCGGCGCGAACGAAGTCGCGTACGAGATCCAGAGCCGCTACAGCTCGCCGGACGACGCCGAAGCCGACATCCGCCGCCGCGTCGAGAACAAGGAAGTCGTGATCGGCTTCGGCCATCCGGTCTACACGATCTCCGATCCGCGCAACAAGGTGATCAAGGGCGTCGCGCACAAGCTGTCGAAGGAAGCGGGCGACACCAAGCTGTACAGCATCGCCGAGCGCCTGGAATCGGTGATGTGGGACGCGAAGAAGATGTTCCCGAACCTCGACTGGTTCAGCGCGGTGTCGTATCACATGATGGGCGTACCGACCGCGATGTTCACGCCGCTGTTCGTGATCTCGCGCACGTCGGGCTGGAGCGCGCACATCATCGAGCAGCGCATCGACAACAAGATCATCCGCCCGAGCGCGAACTACACCGGTCCGGAAGACCTGCAGTTCGTGCCGATCGAGAAGCGCTGATCGTCCGCCGCATGCGCCGGCGCCCGTGATGCGGGCGGCCGGCGCACGCGGCACGTCTTACCCCGAATTCCGCCCCACACCATGAATACCGCCAACCGCAAACCCCTGCCCGGCACGTCGCTGGACTATTTCGACGCGCGTGCCGCGGTCGACGCGATCGCGCCCGGCGCGTACGACACGCTGCCGTACACGTCGCGCGTGCTCGCCGAAAACCTCGTGCGCCGCTGCGATCCGGCGATCCTCGCCGATTCGCTGAAGCAGATCATCGAGCGCAAGCGCGAACGCGATTTCCCGTGGTTCCCGGCGCGCGTGGTGTGCCACGACATCCTCGGACAGACGGCGCTCGTCGATCTCGCGGGCCTGCGCGACGCGATCGCGGACGGCGGCGGCGACCCGGCGAAGGTGAACCCGGTCGTGCCCGTCCAGCTGATCGTCGACCACTCGCTCGCCGTCGAATGCGGCGGCTTCGATCCGGACGCATTCGCGAAGAACCGCGCGATCGAGGATCGCCGCAACGAGGATCGCTTCCACTTCATCGAGTGGACGAAGAAGGCGTTCGAGAACGTCGACGTGATCCCGCCGGGCAACGGCATCATGCACCAGATCAACCTCGAGAAGATGTCGCCGGTGATCCAGGTGCAGGATGGCGTAGCGTTCCCGGACACCTGCGTCGGCACCGACAGCCACACGCCGCACGTCGATGCGCTCGGCGTGATCGCGATCGGCGTCGGCGGGCTCGAAGCCGAGAACGTGATGCTCGGCCGTGCGTCGTGGATGCGCCTGCCCGACATCGTCGGCGTCGAGTTGACCGGCAAGCGCCAGCCCGGCATCACCGCGACCGACGTGGTGCTCGCATTGACCGAGTTCCTGCGCAAGGAGAAGGTGGTCGGCGCGTACCTGGAGTTCCGGGGCGTTGGCGCGGCGAGCCTCACGCTCGGCGATCGCGCGACGATCTCGAACATGGCGCCCGAATACGGCGCGACGGCCGCGATGTTCTTCATCGACGGCCAGACGACCGACTATCTGCGCCTCACCGGCCGCAGCGACGAGCAGGTGAAGCTGGTCGAGACCTACGCGAAGGCGGCGGGCCTGTGGGCCGATACGCTCGCCAATGCGCAATACGAGCGCACGCTGACGTTCGACCTGTCGAGCGTCGTGCGCAACATGGCCGGCCCGTCGAACCCGCACAAGCGGCTGCCGACGTCCGATCTCGCTGCGCGCGGGATCGCCGGCCAGTGGGAAGAGAAGCCGGGCGAGATGCCCGACGGCGCGGTGATCATCGCCGCGATCACGAGCTGCACGAACACCAGCAACCCGCGCAACGTGATTGCCGCCGCCTTGCTCGCCCGCAACGCGAACGCGAAGGGCCTGACGCGCAAGCCATGGGTGAAGAGTTCGCTCGCGCCCGGCTCGAAGGCGGTCGAGCTGTATCTGGAAGAAGCGAACCTGCTGCCGGAACTCGAGAAGCTCGGCTTCGGCATCGTCGCGTTCGCATGCACGACCTGCAACGGGATGTCGGGCGCGCTCGATCCGAAGATCCAGCGGGAGATCGTCGAGCGCGACCTGTACGCGACCGCCGTGCTGTCCGGCAACCGCAACTTCGACGGCCGCATTCACCCGTATGCGAAGCAGGCGTTCCTCGCGTCGCCGCCGCTCGTCGTCGCGTATGCGATCGCCGGCACGATCCGCTTCGACATCGAGAAGGACGTGCTGGGTCACGATCAGGACGGCAAGCCCGTCACGCTGAAGGACATCTGGCCGACCGACGAGGAGATCGATGCGATCGTCGCGTCGAGCGTGAAGCCCGAGCAGTTCCGGAAGGTCTACGAGCCGATGTTCGCGCGCAGCGCCGACGCAGGCGAGCGCGCGGCGCCGCTGTACGACTGGCGTGCGCAGAGCACGTATATCCGCCGCCCGCCGTACTGGGAAGGCGCGCTGGCCGGCGAGCGCACGTTGAAGGGCATGCGTCCGCTCGCGGTGCTCGGCGACAACATCACGACCGACCACCTGTCGCCGTCGAACGCGATTCTGCCGAACAGCGCGGCCGGCGAATACCTCGCGAAGATGGGCCTGCCGGAAGAAGACTTCAACTCGTACGCGACGCACCGGGGCGACCACCTGACCGCGCAGCGCGCGACCTTCGCGAACCCGACGCTGATCAACGAGATGGCGATCGTCGACGGCGCAGTGAAGAAGGGTTCGCTCGCGCGCGTCGAGCCGGAAGGCGAGGTCATGCGGATGTGGGAAGCGATCGAGACGTACATGAATCGCAAGCAGCCGCTGATCGTCGTGGCCGGCGCCGACTATGGCCAGGGCTCGTCGCGCGACTGGGCCGCGAAGGGCGTGCGGCTCGCGGGCGTCGAGGCGATCGCCGCCGAAGGTTTCGAGCGGATTCACCGCACGAACCTGATCGGGATGGGCGTGCTGCCGCTCGAGTTCAAGCCGGGCACCAACCGGACGACGCTCGGCATCGACGGCACCGAGACCTTCGACGTGGTCGGCGAGCGCACGCCCCGCGCCGACCTGACGCTCGTGATTCACCGCAGGAACGGCGAACGCGTCGAGGTGCCGATGACGTGCCGGCTCGATACGGCCGAGGAAGTGTCGATCTACGAAGCGGGTGGCGTGCTGCAGCGTTTCGCGCAGGACTTCCTCGAATCGTCGCAGGCCGCCTGACCGGCGCACATTGGGAACACAGACATGGCTCACATTCCTCAAATCAGGATTCCCGCGACCTACATGCGCGGCGGCACCAGCAAGGGCGTGTTCTTCCGGCTGCAGGACCTGCCGGATGCCGCGCAGACGCCGGGCGCCGCGCGCGACGCGCTGCTGCTGCGCGTGATCGGCAGCCCCGATCCGTACGGCAAGCAGATCGACGGGATGGGCGGCGCGACGTCGTCCACCAGCAAGACGGTGATCGTGTCGAAGAGCACGCGGCCCGGTCATGACGTCGACTACCTGTTCGGCCAGGTCGCGATCGACAAGGCGTTCGTCGACTGGACGGGCAACTGCGGCAACCTGTCGGCGGCGGTCGGCCCGTTCGCGATTGGCGGCGGGCTCGTCGATCCGGCGCGCGTGCCGCGCGACGGCGTCGCGACCGTGCGGATCTGGCAGGCGAACATCGGCAAGACGATCGTCGCGCACGTGCCGATCGTGAACGGCGCGGTGCAGGAGACGGGCGACTTCGAACTGGACGGCGTCACGTTCCCGGCCGCCGAAGTGCAGCTCGAATTCATGGACCCGGCCGCCGAGGAAGAAGGCGCGGGCGGCTCGATGTTCCCGACCGGCAACCTCGTCGACGATCTGGCCGTGCCGGGCATCGGCACGCTGAAGGCGACGATGATCAACGCGGGCATCCCGACCATCTTCGTCGACGCGGAAGCGATCGGCTATACGGGCACGGAATTGCAGGACGCGATCAACGGCGACCCGAAGGCGCTCGAGAAGTTCGAGACGATCCGCGCGCACGGCGCGCTGCGGATGGGCCTGATCGACACGCTCGACGAAATCGCGACGCGGCAGCACACGCCGAAGATCGCGTTCGTCGCGAAGCCGGCCGACTACGTCGCGTCGAGCGGCAAGCGCGTGAATGCGGGCGACGTCGACCTGCTGGTGCGAGCGATGTCGATGGGCAAGCTGCACCACGCGATGATGGGCACGGCGGCGGTCGCGATCGGCACGGCCGCGGCGATCCCGGGCACGCTCGTCAATCTCGCGGCGGGCGGCGGCGAACGCAATGCGGTGCGCTTCGGGCATCCGTCGGGCACGCTGCGCGTCGGCGCGCAAGCGCGGCGCGAGAACGGCGAATGGACCGTCACGAAGGCGATCATGAGCCGCAGCGCGCGCGTGCTGATGGAAGGGTGGGTGCGGGTGCCGGGCGACGCGTTCTGAGCGTCGTCGTCGGGATCGACGCGGATGCGGGCGGCTTCGGCCGCCCGCGTCGTTTTGGTCAGCCGTGCAGGAAACGGCGCAGCGCGTCGTGGCTCAGGCGGCGCGCCGTTTCCGAGACCCGCGCGCCGGGTACGAGGTCGAATCCGTGTACGCCGCCGGGCAGCACGTGCAGCTCGGTCGGCACGCCCGCGCGCAGCAGGCGCTGCGCGTAGTCGAGATTTTCGTCGAGGAACAGGTCGAGCGAGCCGACCGACAGGAACGTGGGCGGCAGGCCGTCGAGTCGCGTGGCGCGCGCGGCCGCCGCGTACGGCGACACGCCGTCGATGCCCGGCGCGTGACCGAGCAACGCGGTCCAGCCGAACCGGTTGTTGGCCGCATGCCAGATGAATTCGCCGGCATGCGGATGCGGCGTGCGCGTGCAGGTGCGATCGTCGAGCATCGGATAGATCAGGTGCTGGAACGCGAGCGGGAATTCGCCGCGGTCGCGGGCCAGCAGCGCCAGCGCGGCGGCGAGCCCGCCGCCCGCGCTTTCGCCCGCCGCGCCGATCCGCGCGGCGTCGATGCCGAGCGTGTCGGCGTGACGGAACACCCAGCCGAGCGCCGCGTAGCAGTCCTCGATCGCACCGGGAAACACGGTTTCCGGCGCGAGACGGTAGTCGACCGAGATCAGCGCGCAGCCGAGCTGCGTCACGAGCGACCGGTGCACCGCTTCGAGCTCCTTCGCCGCGCCGCGCACGTAGCCGCCGCCGTGCAGGTGGACGACCGCCGGCAGCGGGCGCGCATGGCCGTCGGGCAAATAGACGAGGACCGGGACGTCCGGCGCGCCGGCAGGACCGGGTACCGTGCGGCGTTCGAGCGTGCTGCCGGCCGGGTCGGGCGGCGGCAGCGGCAGCACGCGCTGGCGCGACTGTGCGAGGTTGTCGGCGCTGAGCGTGACGGTCGGCCAGGTCTCGAGCAGCGGGCGGATTTCGGGATCGACGAGAGGCAGGGTGTTCAACGCAGGGCTCCATCGTGGAAGTGGGCGGCGCGCCGCGGTCAGAGCACGCTGCGCGCGACGACCCAACGGTGCACCTCGGTCGGGCCTTCGAAGATGCGCATCAGCCGCGCTTCGCTGGCCATCTGCTGCAACGGCATTTCCTTCGTCATGCCCATCGCGCCGAGCGTCTGCATCGCATGATCGATGACGGTCGACGCCATTTCGGTCGCGAACACCTTGACCATCGAGATCTGCGTGCGTGCATCCTGCCCGGCATCCACGCGCGCGGCCGCTTCGTAGGTCATCAGGCGGCACGCATGGATCTGCGTGAGCGCGTCGGCGACCCACCACTGGACCGCTTGGCGCTCCGCGAGCGGCACGCCGAAGGTCGTGCGCTGTTTCGCATGGTCGCACAGCAGCGCGACCGCGCGCTCGGCGCGGCCGATGCACCATGCGGCCATCTCCAGCCGCCGGTTCGCGAGCCGGGCCTGCATCGGCGCGAAGCCGGCGCCTTCCCGGCCCAGCAATTGCGCGGCGGGAATGCGGCAGTCTTCCAGCACGATTTCGTAGGTCGACAGGCCGCCGATCATCGGGATCCGGCGCTCGATGACGAAGCCCGGCGTGTCGCGATCGACGATGAACGCCGACATGCCGCCGCGCTTGCCCTTGCTGCGATCGGTCAGCGCCATCACGATCGTCCAGTCGGCTTCGGCCGCATGGCTGATCCAGATCTTCCGGCCGTTCAGCACCCAGGTGTCGCCATCGCGCACGGCCATCGTCGACAGCGCGCCCGGATCGGAGCCGGCGCCCGGCTCGGAGATCGCCATTGCCGCGCGCGTGGCGCCGCGTGCGTACGGGTCGAGATAGCGCGCACGTTGCGCCGCGTCGGCCGCATCGCACAGCATCCGCAGGTTCGGCGAGTCGGGCGGCAGGATGTACGGGGTCACGGTCGTACCGATCGCTTCGTTCACGCCGACCATCGCGACGGCCGGCAGGTCCGAGCCGCCCGCGTCGAGCGGCGCGTCGAGTCCCCACAGGCCGAGTTGCCGCGAGCGCTCGTCGAGGTGCGCGCGCTCGTCGGCGAGCAGCCCGAAACGCTGGCCGTCGGCCTCGCGCGCCATCACCGCCGCTTCGAGCGGAATCAGTTCGTCCTTCACGAAACGTGCGACGAGGTCCCGGATCATCCGGTGTTCGAGTTCGAGGTCGAAATTCATGAGGGTGGGTCCGTACAGGGGGGAAGAAGGCGTGCCGTCAGCCGGCGTTCGCGCGCGCCGCCGCGCGGGCGCGCAGCGTGCCGAGCAACGCGAACGCGCCGGCCGCCAGCAGCGCGGCATTGAAATAGAGGCCGCCGCGCATCGACCCGGTGGCCGTGTTGAGCACGCCCATCAGGAACGGGCTCGCGAATCCGCCGATCGCGCCGGTCATCGTGATCGCCGCGATCGCGACCGCCATCGAGCGCTTCGGCAGCGCGAGCCCCGGCAGCACCCAGAACGCGGGCAGCGCCGCGGCGTGCGTGGCGACCGCGATGCACAGCGCGATCATCAGGTGCGACGTGCCGGCGCTGCTCGCGAGGCCGGCGAGGGCCGCCGCGCACGCGAGCATCGCGACGGCGCCGTGCTTGCGCCATTCGCGCCGGCGCTCGGTGCGCCAGCCCATCGCGAGCATGCCGACGATGCCGCACAGGTACGGCAGCGCGGACAGCAGCCCGATCTGCATCGCGCCATGCAGGCCGCCGCGATGCAGGATCACGGGCATCCAGAACACGAGCGCGTAGCCGGCGGCCGCGATTGCGAAATTGGCCGCGCACAGCAGCCAGAAATCGCGATGTGCGAGCAACGGCCGCGCCGCGTTCGCGGCCGGCGTACCGGCTTCGGCCTGCGCGTGCGCGGCGCGCAGCGCGGCCTTGTCGGCGTCAGACAGCCAGCGTGCGTCGTCCGGCCGGTCGTCGAGAAAGCGCAGCGCGACGAGGCCGAGCGCGCTGCTCGGCAGCCCTTCGACGACGAACAGCCATTGCCAGCCGCTCAGGCCGGCCACGCCGTCGAAGTACGACAGGATCGCGCCCGACACGGGGCCGGCGATCAGCCCCGCGAGGTACAGCGCGGTCATGAACAGCGCGAACGCCTTGGCGCGCTGCCGCGGCGGATACCACGCGCCGAGATAGAACAGGATGCCGGGGAAGAAGCCGGCCTCGAACACGCCCAGCAGAAAGCGGCACGCGTAGAACTGCGCGGGCGTCGCGACGAACATCGTCGCGGCCGAGCCGAGGCCCCACAGCACCATGATCCGGGCGATCGTCCGGCGCGCGCCGATCCGCGCGAGCCACGCGTTGCTCGGAATCTCGAACGCCATGTAGCCGATGAAGAAAATGCCCGCGCCGAGCCCGTAGACGGCGTCGGAGAAGTGCAGTTCGGCGGCCATCTGTGCGTGCGCGAAGCCGATGTTGATCCGGTCGATGAACGACAGCGTGTAGCAGAGGATCAGGAACGGCAGCAGCCGGCGCGAGATTCGGCGGTAGAGTGCCTGCGTCGCGCCATCGTCGACGGCGGCCGGGTGGATCGAAAGGGTCGGGGTCATGGGCACTCCGTCAGAAGCGGTGAGTGACGCCGAGCGCAAACACCTGCTCGGTGCCGCCCGGTTGCGGTTGCAGACCGGCGACGACGGTATTGCGGGCGTCGCCGCCGTTCTTCATGCAGAGATAGCGTGCGTAGAGCGATGTCCGCTTCGACAGCGGATGGTCGTAGCCGACGCCGAGCGCGGTCGCATCGTTCGCCGAACCCTTCACGTCGCGGCGCACCACCGACACGAGCACGCGATCGAGCGCGCCGACGTTGATCGACGCACCGACGCTCGCGGTCGAGAACGCGGGCAGGCGCGCCGCCGTGCCGACGCCATACAGGAACGCGGCGTACAGCTTGACGCGCGCGAACGCGTAGTTGGCCGCGAACACGTAGTGGCGGGTCGTCGACGGGGAGACGACGGGCGCCAGGTTGCCGGCCGACGTATCGCCCTGGAAGCCGGCGCCGACGTAGAGCCCGCCGATCCGGTACTGAAGCCCGGCGCCGTAGTTGCGTCCGGCTTGCGTCGAGAGTGCGTTCGGCGTCGGAAAGCCGTACGTGGCCATCACGCGCAGGCCGTTCCAGTCGGGACTCAGATACGACGCCGCCTGGTTGAAGCGCGGAATCGGCGGGGTCGTGTTGCTCGTGATCGTGTCGGTCGACGTTGCGAGCAGCGCGAGCGGCGACATCCGTTCGTTGAGTCCGAACGGATCGCCGTCGTACACGACGTAGAACGCGGGCGTGTATTGCCGGCCGAGCCGCAGGTCGCCGTAGCGCGTGTTCTGCAGCGATACATAGGCCTGCCGGTAGAACAGCGTGCCGCCCTGGAACGATCCGTCGGCCGGCGAGAAGCCGCTTTCGAGCACGAATTTCGTCGATGTGCCGCCGCCGAGATCCTCGACGCCCGTCAGGCCGAAGCGGCTCGTCGACGCGCCGCCGCCGCTTTGCCGCAGGGTCGACAGGCTGCCGATGCGATCGAATTCGACGTAGCCGTCGACGATCCCGTACAGCGTGACCGACGACGCGTGCGCCGACGTCGCGCATAGCACGCACGCGCCGACCAGGAATGCTTTCCGTTGCATGAAGGTGTCTCCGTCCATGTTTTTTGGGCGCGCCCGCGTTCTGGGAGCGGTGCGCGCGGGTGCTGCGGTGCGGCGCCGGGCTCAGCGGCCCTTGAACACCGGCTTGCGCTTCTCGAGAAACGCGCGGGCGCCCTCGATCCGGTCCTCGCTCGCGTAGACGTCAGGGCCGACGTCCAGCCGCAGCGCGGCGGCCACCGGCAGCCCCTGGCTGCGCGTCGCGGTTTCCTTGATGCGGCGGATCGTGAGCGGCGCGTTCGCGGCGATCGTCTGCGCCAGCTCGCGCACGGTGTCGTCGAGTGCGGCGCCGGGCACGACGCGGTTCAGCAGGCCGGCGCGCTGCGCTTCGTCTGCGTCGAAGCGGCGGCCCGTGAACAGCAGCTCCATCGCGATCGCGTGCGGCAACATGCGCGGCAGCAGCACGCTCGCGAAGTTCGCGCCCATGCCGACCCGCGCTTCGGGCAGCGCGAAGGTCGCGTGAGCGGCAGCGATCCGCAGGTCGCACGCGAGCGCGATTTCGCAGCCGCCGCCGATCGCGTAGCCGTTGATGGCCGCGATGGTCGGCTTGCGCAGCTCCAGGATCAGCTCGTGCACGTTGCGTGCGAGCCCGCGCATCGGCTGCATTCCGCGGATCTCGGGGTCGCCGAGATCGACGCCCGCGCTGAATGCGCGTTCGCCCGCGCCGCGGATCACGACGACGCGAATCGACGGGTTGTCGTCGAGCGTGACGAGCGCGTCGCACAGGCGGCGGATCGCGTCGGCGGACAGCGCATTGGCGACGTGTGGGCGATGGATCGTCAGCCACGCGATGCCGTCGGCGTCGTCGCGCAGGATAGACGGGGCATCGTCGCCCGCCGGTGAAGAAAAGCGCTGGGTGGTCATGACGCGCTCCCGGCCACGTCCGCCCGCATGTCGTGCAGCACGCCGGCCTGCCGCAGCGCGTCGCGGCGCGCCGCGTCGATCCCGAACGCGTCGAGCACGGCGTCGGTGTCGGCGGCAAACGGTTGGGGCGGCCGGCGTATCGAGCCGGGCGTGCGGGACAGTTTGGCGGGAATGCCCGCGCCGGTGTACGTATCGGTATCGACGAACATCGCGTTGCGCGCCGCCTGCGGATGGCCGAACGCATCGGCCACGGTGTTCACCGGCCCCGTCGCGACGCCGGCGTGCATCAGCCGCTCGACGACCTCGTCCGCCTGCAGTTCGGCAGTCAGCTGGCCGAGCAGCGTGTCGAGCGCTTCGCGATGCGCGACGCGCTGCGCATTGGTCGCGAAGCGCGGATCGCGCGCCAGTTCGGGCACGCCGAGCGCCTCGACGAGCCGCGCGAACGTGCGGTTGTTGCCGGCGCCGGTCGCGACCGGCTTGTCCTTGCACGGATAGACGCCGTACGGCGCGATCGCGCCGTACACGTTGCCGGTCGCGACGGGCACGTCGCCGGTCGCCATCCAGCTCGTGCTGACCGGATGCAGCATCGACAGCGCGGTGCTGAACAGGTCGATGTCGACGTGCTGTCCGAGGCCGGAGCGCGTCCGCTCGACCAGCGCGACCAGGATGGTGGAGACGGCGCTCAGGCCGGCCGCATGATCGACGACCGGAAACGGCACCTTGAGCGGCATGCCGCCCGGCTCGCCGTTGATCGACATGAAGCCGGCGAGGCCCTGCGCGACCGCGTCGTAGCCCGGAAACCGCGCGAGCGGGCCGTCGGTGCCGTAGCCGGAAATCGAGCAGTGGACGAGGCGCGGAAAGCGTGCGCGCAGGCAGTGTTCGTAGTCGATGCCCCAGCGTTCGAGCGTGCCCTGCTTGAAGTTGTCGATCAGCACGTCGGCCGTTTCGAGCACGCGCAACAGCACGTCGCGTCCGTCGGGATGCGACAGGTCGAGCGCGAGATTGCGCTTGTTGCGGTTGAGCCCCCAGTAGTAGCTGGAGATGCCGTTCGGCATCGCGGGCCCCCAGTCGCGCGTTTCGTCGCCCTGCGGCGGTTCGATCTTGATGACGTCCGCGCCGTGGTCGGCGAGCGTCTGCGCGCAGAACGGCCCCGCGTAGACGCGGCTCAGGTCCACCACGCGCACGCCTGCAAGTGCGCCTTCGTTGCTGCTGGTCATGACGATGTCTCCTTCGATGTGGATTCGACGGGCCGGCAGGCCGGCATGCGTCGGCTGCACGGCCGCGATGCGTCGCGGGTTCAGCCGCGCGCGGCGAACAGCGCGGTGACCGCCGCGCGATGCTCGGGGCTGGCGTGCGCGAACGCCTGGTACGACGCCGACAGGTCGAGCAGCGTGTCGAGGCTCGCGTGGCGGCCTTCGCGCAGCAGCCGCTTGGTCAGGCGCAACGCGGTGCCCGAATGACGGGCGATGCGGCCGGCCAGTTCCTGCGCATGCGCGAGGAGGTCGCCGTCGGGCACGACGCGCGACACGAGCCCGCAGCGCAGCGCGGCCTGCGCGTCCAGCGCATCGCCGGTGAACGACATTTCCGCGGCGACCGCGGCGCCGACGATCTGCGGCAGGAACCACGCGCCGCCGTCGCCCGGCACGAGGCCGAGCGCGATGAAACTCTCCGCGAAGCGCGCGCTGTCGGCGGCGATGCGGATGTCGCACATGCACGCGAGGTCGGTGCCGGCGCCGATGGCCGGGCCGTTGACCGCCGCGATGGCCGGCACTTCGAGATGCTGGAACGCGTGCGCGAGCCGCTGGATGCCGCGCCGATAGCCGGTCCGGATCGCGGCAGGGTCGTGCGGGCCCGATTCCATGAACGTGCGCATCGTCTTCACGTTGCCGCCCGACGAGAACGTCGTGCCGGCGCCGGTCAGGACCAGCACGCGGATCGATTCGTCGCGGTTCGCTTCGTCGCAGCAGTCGGTCAACGCGTCGATCGCATCGGTGTCCGAAATGGCGTTGCGGGTGTCGGGACGGTTCATCGTGACGGTCAGGATCGCGCCCTGCCGTTCACGGTTCAAAAAAGCTGCCATGGTGTCTCCGTGTATTCGGTGCCGCGGGACTTCACGCCGCGGCCCGAAGCCTAGTATCGTCACGACGGTCGGCGGCGGGAAATTCCGTTCCACATACGTGGAAGGCCCGTGCCGGTCTCTGCGGAGAAGGCGGGATGAGCGGAAACGTGGTCAAGAGCGCGGCGCGCGTGTTCGAGGTGCTGGAACTCTTCAGCACCTTGCAGCGGCCGCTGAGCGTGCGCGAGATCGCCACGCGCTGCGGGTATCCGGGATCGAGCGCGGCGGCGCTGCTGACCAGCATGAAGACGCTCGGCTACCTCGCATACGACGACTCGACCCACGCGTATGCGCCCACCGCGCGGCTCGTCAATCTCGGCGAAGCGCTGGTCGATTCGGCGGCCGGCAGCCGTCGGCACTGGCATGCCGTCGCGAAGCGGCTGGCGGCGCGCACGCACGAGGCGGTCGTGGTCGCGGTGCAGAGCGACCTGTACGTGCAGTACATCGATGCGGTCGAAGGCTCGCATTCGATTCCGGTGCAGTTCTATGCGCCGATCGGCACGCGTCGCGAGATCTGCATGTCGGGCCTTGGCTGGGCGCTGCTGAGCCTCCAGCCGGACAGCACGATCCGCCGGCTCGTGTCGCGCAGCATCCGCCGGATCGGGAAGTCGGGCAGGACGATCGACGAGGACGTCGTGCTCGACAAGGTCGAACAGACCCGCCGGCTCGGCTATTCGTATTCGGCGCATACCGTCACGCAGGGCGCCGCGATGATTTCGATGGTGATCGCGGACGGCTGGAACGGGCTGCCGCTTGCGATGGGCGTGGCCGGGCCCGTCGAGCGGATCGACCCGCATCGGGACGCGATCGTGCGCGCGATGCGGGCGGCGCTCGCCGAGCGTGCGTGCGACGTGGTCGGCTAGGGAACATTCCGCTGTTTGGAGAAATTCATTCGTGAGGCCAGCGCAAGCCCGTTATTAGCGTGAACAGGTCCTAACCGCGCGAAACCGGCGCGCGCAGGCATTCACATAGAATCGGGACGTTTCGCCGCTCCTGTCCCGACTGCATTTCAGCGAGGCCGCCATGCCATTAAACGCGCCGCTTTCCGGCATCCACGTCATCGAATTCGAAGGTCTCGGCCCCGGTCCGCTCGCGGGCTGGATGCTTGCCGGCATGGGCGCGCGCATCACGCTGGTCGCGCGCCCGTCCGGCCGCACCAGTGCGCCGGACGCGTTGCGGGCCCGCGACGGCGACCTGCTGCGCGAAGGCAAGACGATCGTCGAACTCGACCTGAAGGCGCCAGCCGGGCGTGACGCCGCGCTCGACCTGATCGCGCAAGCCGATGCGCTGATCGAGGGCTTGCGCCCCGGCGTGATGGAGCGGCTCGGCCTCGGGCCCGACGCTTGCGCACGCCGCAACCCGGCGCTCGTCTACGGGCGCATGACGGGCTGGGGCCAGCACGGCCCGCTCGCGGCCGCGGCGGGGCACGACCTGAACTACGTCGCGCTGACCGGGCTGCTGTCGCTGTCCGCGCCGCGCGACGGTCGGCCGGGCGTGCCGCCGACCGTCGTCGGCGATGCGGGCGGCGCGCTCGGGCTCGCGTTCGGGATCGTCTGCGCGTTGCTCGACGTGCGCGGCGGCGGGCCGGGGCGCGTGGTCGACGGCGCGATCGTCGACATCGTGTCGATGCTTGGTTCGCTCGCGCTGTGGGCACGCGCGAACGGGCAGCTCGACGGCGCGCAGCCGAGCCTGTTCCACGACGCGCCGTTCTACGACGTGTATCGCTGCGCGGACGGCGAATGCGTGACGATCGGCGCGCTCGAGCCGCCGTTCTATGCGCTGCTGGTCGAACGGCTCGGGCTGACCGACGTCGATCCCGCGTCGCAGTACGACCGGGCGCGCTGGCCCGCGCTGAAGGCGCGTTTCGCCGAGGTGTTCGCGCAGCAGCCGTCCGCGCACTGGCGCGCGCTGCTCGAAGGCACCGACGCGTGTTTCGCGCCGCTGCTGAGCGTGGCCGACGCGGCCGTGCATCCGCACAACGCGGCGCGCGGCATCTATCGGACGGATGAGCACGGGAACGTGCGGGCGCGGGTGGCGCCGCGGTTTTTGCCGTTGGTGGGGGATGACGCCGACTAGGGCCGTCTTTCAGGAGGCTGCTTCCGCTCCTCGACGGTCGAGTACCCAGCGCATCCGAGAACTAATTTTGATGCTAAATTTAGTATCAAATGAAGTGCAATCGACGCTCGATCGAAAAAGGAGCAGACATGCCCCACACCATTCTGGCGAGCGTGACGGCGAGCGTCTCGGAGCTGAAGCGGAATCCGATGGGAACCGTTGCCGCAGGCGAAGGTTTTCCGGTCGCGATCCTGAATCACAACGAACCCGCGTTCTACTGCATTCCCGCGAAGACGTGGGAGGCGATGGTCGAACGTTTGGAAGACATCGAAGCCAATGCGTTGGCCGATTCGCGCGCCAAGGAGAAGGTCGTCAAGGTCAAGCTGAATGACCTTTGAACTCGCCTTTCTCGAACCTGCATTGAAGGAGTGGAAGAAGCTCGATCGCACCGTGCGCGATCAATTCAAGGCCAGGCTCGCGGAGCGGCTGGAGCATCCCCGCATCCCGTCAGCCAAATTGCATGGCCACCCGGATCGCGACAAGATCAAGCTGCGTGGTGTCGGCTATCGCCTCGTCTACGAAGTGCGCGACGCGGAAGTCATCGTGCTGGTGGTCGCGGTGGGCCGCCGCGAGCGTGATGCGGTTTATCTGGCTGCGATGAAACGCTAGCGCGGCATCAACGCTCGGCCTCGGCAACTCACGCCGTTTCCGCCGGCGCATCCGGCATCTTGCCGTCGCCGACGCGGTTGATCGTGCCTTGCGCGATCGCGACGAGCCGTTCGTGGTCGCCGTCGATGACGAACACGTGGCACTGGCAGGTCGCCTGGTGCCGGCCCGCGTAGACGAGCTTCGCGCGGGCGACCAGCGTGCCGTTCACGGCCGGCCGCAGGTAGTTGATCTTGTATTCGGCGGTGATTACGCGCGGGCCGAGCACGAGCGCGCCGGCGAACGTCAGCGCGTTGTCCGCGAGATAGCTGATCACGCCGCCGTGCACGAAACCGTGCTGCTGCCGCAATTCCTCGCGCACCGGCAGACACAGCGACACTTCGTTGTCGCCGATATGCATCAGCTGCGTGCCCAGCAGCATGCTGAACGGCTGCGCGCGCAATGCGCCGCGCGCGTGGTCCGTGATGTCGGTCATTGAACGTCCTTGGAAATGAGTGCCCGCTTGCGCTGAACTCTAGGAAGGGGGCTCCGGATAAGCAAGGAAATTCGTCCGCGTTTCGTGCAAATCCCGGCGCGATGCGACGCGATTATTGTGCCGAATACCGAAGATCTCCGCGTTTGCGGGCGATTCGACGCGAATGCGCCAGCGAAGCGCGCGATTGGCCCGCGTTTCCGGCCGTTCCGCCTAAAGTCCGACGAAGAAATGCCGCTAATGCCGGGGCATTGCCTCATCGTCCGCTTTCCAGGAATCCCCCATGTTCGGAAAAATCAAGCTCGCGTCGGGTCTGCTCGGCGTGTTGACCGTGTTCTGTCTCTTCCTGTTCGCGATCGAAGCGCTCGGTTTCTGGACGCTCGCGTCGACGCGCAGCGGCGTCGACGATCTGTCGAACGTCGCGATCGCACAGGTCGACGCGGCCAGCCGGGCGACCGAGCAACTGCTCGACGCGCGCATCAACCTGTCGCGCGCCGGCACGCGGATGGTGCGCGGCGGGCCGAAGCCCGAAGACATCATCCGCCACGCCGGCGCATCGCTCGCGGAAGCGGACAAGGCGTTCGCCGTGCTGACGGCCGCGCAGCCGGTCGACGAGACCAACCGCGCGCGCGTCGCGGCGCTCACCGAGCGCTATCGCGCGCTGCGCGGCGCGTTGGGCGAACTCGTGCAGTTCCTCGACGCCGACAACATCCAGGCGTTCCTCGACCAGCCGACCCAGGGCTTCCAGGACGCGTACATCGCCGAGCTGCATCGCTTCACCGACTATGGCGGCACGTCGAGCCGCGCGGCGCTCGACACGATCGACGGCGGCATGCTGTGGTTCAAGTCGGTCGGCATCGTGCTGCTGGTGGCGATGCTCGCGGCGAGCGTCGCGATCTACGCGGCCGCGCGGCGCGCGGTCGTCGCGCCGCTGGAGCAGGCCGGCCGCCATTTCGAGCGGATCGCGCAGGGCCGTCTCGACGAAGCCGTGCAGGCGGGCGGCGTGTTCGAGATCGACCGGATGCTGCGCGGCCTCGCCACGATGCAGACGAGCATCGCGGGCACCGTGCGCACGGTGCGCCAGGCGTCCGACGCGATCCATCTCGGCGCCGGCGAGATCGCGGGCGGCAACGCCGACCTGTCGGCGCGCACGGGCACGCAGGCCGCGTCGCTCGAGGAAACCGCCGCAAGCATGGAGGAACTGACCGCGACTGTCCGCCAGAACACCGACAGCGCCCGCGCGGCGAGCGCGCTGGCCGACGCGGCGCTCGAAGCGACGAGCCACGGCGGCGGCGTGGTCGACAGCGTGATCGACCGGATGCGCGGCATCGCGCAGAGCTCGGGGCGCATCGCGGAGATCATCTCGGTGATCGACGGCATCGCGTTCCAGACCAACATCCTCGCGCTGAACGCGGCGGTCGAGGCCGCGCGGGCCGGCGAACAGGGGCGCGGCTTCGCGGTGGTCGCGGGCGAAGTGCGCTCGCTCGCGCAGCGCAGCGCGCAGTCGGCGAAGGAGATCAAGGCGCTGATCGAGGATTCGGTCGCGCAGATCAACGGCGGCGCGGCGCTCGTCGAGCGCGCCGGCGACGCGATGCGCACGGTGTCGGCGTCGATCACGCGCGTCGTGCAGACGATGTCGGAGATCACGGCGGCGTCGGTCGAGCAGAGCGTCGGGATCGAGCAGGTGAACCAGGCCGTCACGCAGATGGATCAGCTGACGCAGCAGAACGCGGCGCTGGTCGAGGAAGTCGCGGCGGCGGCCGCGTCGCTGAACGACCAGACCGCGCACCTGATGCAGGCGGTGTCGGTGTTCGAACTGGGCGACGGACGCGCCGCACGCGGCGATCGCGCGGCGCCGTCGTTCGCTGCGACGGGTTACGAACCGGCCGGCAGCGCCGCGTAGGCGGTCGCGAGGTGGTAGGGCGTCGTCGACGGCATGTCGGCGCGCGACACCTGCCCGTCGGCCGTCTTGCACTCGAACCAGCCGCGCGGATGCAGGAAGCGCGCGGCGAACCGCTCGATCTGACGTGCGAGCGGCGCGGAGGCCGGTGTGCCGCCGTGCGTCGCGAGCGCGCGCAGGTATTCGGTCTGCGCCCAGATCCGCTGCGTGCCGTCGATGCACGCGCCTTGCGCGTCGAGCGCCGCGCACACGCCGCCCGTCTGCGGATCGACGCCGTATTGCTCGGCGAACGCGAACGCGCGCGACAGCGCGGCGGGGAGCCCGGTCTGCGCGAGCCGCGCACCGGCCGCGTCGACCAGATAGAACCACTCGAACTGATGGCCGGGCTCGAAACGGTTGTCGGCCGCCCCGAGCGGCAGCTCGGCCACGCAGCCCGTTGCCGGGTCGACGAACGTGCGCTCGACGGCCTGCGCGGTGCGCGCGAGCGCATCGTCGAACGCGGTGTCGCCGAACGCATCGGCGGCCGCAAGCCACGCTTCGGTCAGGTGCATCAGCGGATTCTGCAGCGCGCCGCTGCCGGATGACGAGAAATCGGCGTGCCGTGCGGCATCGAGCAACGCGTCGCCGTGGCGCGGCGCGAAGCGGTCCTGGATCAGCGCGGCCGTTTCTTCTGCGACCGTACGCGCGGCGGCGTCGCCCGACGCCGCATGCCACGCGGCGCACGCAAATACGATGAATGCGTGCGTATAGAGGTCCTTGGTCGTATCGAGCGGCGCGCCCTGCGCGTCGACGCTGTAGATCCAGCCGCCGTGGCGCGCGTCGCGAAAGTGCCGGCACAGCGCGTCGAACAGCGTGGCCGCGTGCGCGGTGTCGCCGGCCTGCGCGAACACGAACAGTTGCCGGGCGCACGCCATTGCGCGATAACGGGTCACGGGCAGCGGCGCATGGGTGGCCGGATCGACGGCCTCGAACGGCAGTTGCAATGCTGGGTCGAACCCTGAACCCCGCCAGATCGGCAAGACGACGTGCGCGAAATGGTGGCGCAGTTGGGCGGCCTGGGCGGAAGCGGAGTCGGAAACGGGCATGACGGGGTTGAGCGCTTGGATCGAAACGTGTCGGCGCGGCCCGGAGAATCGGCGCGGCCGGGGCCAAGGATAAAACATTCCGCGCGGCCGGCACCAAAAAAAGGAGATAAATCGGATGCTCAGCAACCTGGAACTCGTGATGCGGCTCATTCTCGCGGCGGCGCTCGGCAGCGTCATCGGCGTCGAGCGCGAGCGCCTGTCGTGGGCGGCCGGCCTGCGCACGCACATGCTGGTGTGCGTCGGCTCGACGCTGATCATGATCGTGTCGGCGTTCGGTTTCGCCGACGTGCTCGGCACCAGCGACCACGTCGTGCTCGATCCGTCGCGGATCGCCGCGCAGGTCGTGTCGGGCATCGGCTTCCTCGGCGCGGGCTCGATCCTGCTGCGCGGCGAGATCGTGCGCGGGCTGACGACGGCCGCGAGCCTGTGGTCGGTCGCCGCGATCGGCCTCGCGGTGGGCGGCGGGCTCTATGTCGCGGCGATTTCGGCGACGATCATCATCCTGATCATCCTGGCCGGCATCAAGCCGCTGGAGCGGCGCTATTTCACGGTGCGCCAGCGGCGCCAGCTCGCGTTCACGGTGGCGAGCGGCACGCTGACGTTCGATTCGCTGCACGCGGCGCTCGGCCCCGACAGTGCGCGCGTGAAGCAGTTCATCGTGCAGCGTGCCGACGACACGGGCGAGCAGGACGAGGTGCGCATCGCGCTCGCGCGGGTGTCGGAAGGCGAATACAAGGCGATCTGCGCCAAGCTGCGTGCGCTGCCGGGCGTCACGCGGTTCGACGGCGGGAACGGGCTGGGGGGCGACGAATAGCGTGACTCGATTGCGTGACTCGGTTGCGGGGCGTGCGACAATGGCCGACCACCGATTCCGTTCGACATCCGGGTTCGCGCCTGCGGGCCCCGCTATCCGATTTCCATGACCGAATCCGTTTCCACGCCGCGCTCCCGTTCCCGTTCCGCCCGTTCGTCGGCCCGTTCCCGCCCGCGCGCGGCCGCTGCCGCAGGCAGCACGTCCGCCAGGGCGACGGCGCGATCCGGCAGCGCAGCGGCCGGCGACGCGCCGCGCGACGAACGGACGCTCGACCTGTTCGGCGATCCGGTGCTGGAGCCGGGCGAGCGCATGCCGGTTGCGGCGCGCGATGAAGCGAGCGTGGAAGCCGATGCGGCGGCCGGTGTCGACGACGGCCGACAGGCCACGTTGGACGGGTTCACCCCGTCTGCGGATGTGGATGCGGATGTGGCGACGCATGCGGAACCTGGAGGTGCGGCGCCGATGGATGTGGCGGCTAAGGTTGTTTCGACACCTGAACGCGACGTGGCCGCGAACGTCGACGGCGCATCGGCAGAGGGTCTTGCAACGAAGGCAGCCGATTTGCCTGCGGGCGATGGCGTCGTAACGCAGAGCGACGTGCCCGTGGTCGACGGCGCCGCGAACGCGGCGGCGAAGCTGCAAGCCGCAGACGGCGCTGCGATGCAGGCGGCGGAATCGCAAGCGGCAGAGGGCGAAGTCGCGAAGCCTGCCGTCGAGGCGGCGGGCGTCAAATCCCGCGAAGGGAAATCTTCCGGTGATGCCGCGAAGGAACGCCGTTCGTCTTCGGGCGGCAAGCGCCGGGCGGCTGCCGGCGCAAGCGAAGCGACGGCGACGCAGGCCGCACCGGTTCCGACGCGCATCGATTCGAAGCCGGAAGCGGCTGACTTGAACCCGCCGCCGGTCGTCGCTGCACGGGTCGAGCCGCAGACGCCGGCAGAGCCGTCCGAACCGGCGATCACCCCGCATTCCACGAAGCCCCGCGACACGACCCGGCATCCCGACGCTTCGCCGTCGCCGGTCACGCAGCCGATGGGCTCCGCCGCATCGTTCGTGACCAAGCCCTCATCGGAGCGTACGCAACCGCCCACGCCGGCCTTCGATCCGGACACGCACCTGCGCCCGCTGACCGACCGGATCGCCGCGCTGCAGTCCGACGTGGACGGCCTGACGCGCGCGGCCGATCGCGAGATGCGCCGCGTGAACCGCCTGCTGCTCGCGCTGGCCGTCGTCGTGCTGGCGGGGCTCGTCGCGCTGGTACTGCAAACGCGCCAGATCGCGCACCTGAAGCAGGACGTCGCCACCAAGCAGCAGCGGATCGATCGCCTCGCGGCCGATCTGTCGACGCAGCAGGCCACGCTGATGACGCTCGAGGAGCACCACGAAGCGCTTCTGTCGCAAGTCGACCGGCTTCAGCGCAACGCGAACCGCGAGGCGGCCGTCGGGAAGCGGGCTCACCGCGCGCGCTAATCGTTTCGACCCCATCCTGGAAGCCCGACGCAGCAAGGATCGCCATTCCGCGCTGGCGATCGGCTGTCGCGCGCCTGCGGCAAACCGGTGCAGCTCACTGGCAGAATTCAGGGAAAACCCTTAGAATGGAGGTCATCTAAGGGAAAACCCTAGCCACGTCTGTCAGGAGTCTCACATGAGCTTCATCTTCGCCCTGCTGCAAAAAATCGACGACCTGTTCGTCTCCCCGCACCTGCCGCTCGACGCCGAGTACTCGTACGCTGCGCGTCATGCGGAAGCCGAGCGCGTGCGTCGTGCGCACCTCGTGCCGATCGTCCTGTACCGTCGCTGATTCGCTGATTCGCTGATTCGCTGATTCGCTGATTCGGCGCGGCGTTCGCCGCACCTGCCTGCCCGTTCTCCACCGCCGCATCGCGCGCCGGTGCGACTGTCTCGCTACACTGGAAGTCCGATTCCGTTCACGGCGACCGGGCCATGTTGCAGATGCGGCCGATGACGGCCGGCGAATTCCGCGCGTACCGCACGCGAGCCATCGACGGCTACGCGAGCGATCTCGTTTCCTCCGGACAAAATGCTGTCGAAGACGCGGCCGATCGTGCGCGCGCCTGTTTCGACACGCTGCTGCCGGACGGCCTGCTGACCGCCGGCCAGACCCTCGTCACGCTCATCGACGGCGCCAGCGGCGACACGGTGGGCGACCTCTGGTACGCGATCGTCCCCGAAGGGCCGAACCGCACGCTGTTCATCTACGACCTCGACATCGTCCCGTCCCGGCGCCGCCAGGGCTGGGCCACGCGTGCGCTCGACGCACTCGACGCCGAGGCGCGCCGCTACGGCGTCACCGAGATCGGGCTGTCGGTGTTCAATCACAACGCGGCGGCGCGCGCGCTGTATCGCGCGTGCGGCTTCGTGCCGATCACCACGACGTTGATCAAACCGGTCGTGTCGGACTGAATCCGCCGGCCGGCGATGCGTCGTCACATGCGGCCGGTTCGGCACGCCGCGTCGCCGGCCAACGTCGGCATGCGTCCCTATCCGCCCTGTTGGTCGAGCGTCGACCGCCGAACGGCCCATCCGGCCATCCGCCATTCATCGTCCACCGCTCACCGCTCACCGCTCACCGCGCGCGGCCTTTCCATCTCCGCAGCAGCAACGCGTTGGTCACGACGCTGACGCTGGAAAACGCCATCGCCGCGCCCGCGATCACCGGGTTCAGCAAGCCGAGCGCCGCGAGCGGCACGCCGACCAGGTTGTAGACGAACGCCCAGAACAGGTTCTGCTGGATCTTGCGGTACGTGCGTTTGGAGATGTCGATCGCGTCGGCGACGAGCGCCGGGTCGCCGCGCATCAGCGTGATGCCGGCCGTGTGCATCGCGACGTCGGTGCCGGTCGCCATCGCGATGCCGACGTCCGCCGCGGCGAGCGCGGGCGCATCGTTGATCCCGTCGCCGACCATCGCGACGATCCCGCCGTGCGTGCGCTTCAGCTCGGCGACGACGCGCGCCTTGTCGTCGGGCAGCACCTGCGCATGCACTTCGCCGATGCCGAGCGCCGCCGCGACGGCGGCCGCGCTGCCGCGGTTGTCGCCCGTCACGAGTGCGCTCGCGACGCCGCGCGCCGACAGTGCCGCGATCGCGTCGCGGGCGCCCGGCTTCACGGTGTCGCCGAAGGCGATCAGCGCGAGCACCGCGCGCGGCGCGTCGGCGCGCATCAGCCACGAGATCGTGTTGCCGGCGCGCTCGAGTTCCGCCGCGCGGGCGTCGAGCGCCGGCGGCACCGCGATGCCGAGTTCGTCGCGCCAGCGCGTGCTGCCGAGCGCGAGCCGCTGCCCGCCGACGTGCGCCTCCACGCCGCGTCCGGCCACCGCGCGCGCATCGGTCGCGACGGCCGACTCCGCCGCGCCGACTTGTGCGGCCACGTCCGCTTCATGCGCGGCTACCACGGCCCGCGCGAGCGGATGGTCGCTCTGCCGCTGCACGGCCGCCGCGAGCGCGAGCGCCTCGCCGCGCGGCACGCCGACGGCGTCGAACGCGGTCACGGACGGTTTGCCTTCGGTCAGCGTACCGGTCTTGTCGAACGCGATCACGGTCGTGCGCTGCGCGAGTTCGAGCGCCTGCGCGTCCTTGATCAGCACGCCGTGCCGGGCCGCGACGCCCGTGCCGGCCATGATCGCGGCGGGCGTCGCGAGACCGAGCGCGCACGGGCACGCGATCACGAGCACCGCGACCGCGTTGAGGATCGCGGTTTCCATTCCCGCGCCGGCGATCAGCCAGCCGACCAGCGTCAGCACGGCGATGCCGAGGATCGCCGGCACGAACACTTCGCTGACGCGATCGACGAGCCGCTGGATCGGCGCCTTCTCGGCCTGCGCGGATTCGACGAGGCGGATGATGCGCGCGAGCGTCGTCTCCGCGCCGATCGCGGTGGTTTCGACGACGAGCGCGCCTTCGCCGTTGATCGAGCCGGCCGTGACCGCATCGCCGTCGTCTTTCGGCACGGGCAGGCTTTCGCCGGTGATCAGCGATTCGTCGATGTGGGAGCGGCCCGACACGATGCGGCCGTCGACGGGCACGCGCTCGCCGGGCCGGATGCTCACGTGCGTGCCGACGCGCACCTGCGACAGCGGCACGTCGCGTTCGACGCCATCCTCGACGACGCGCGCGCGGTCCGGCCGCAGCGCGTTCAGCGCGCGGATCGCCTCGGTGGTCTGGCGCTTCGCGCGCGATTCGAGCCACTTGCCGAAGCGCACGAGCGTGACGATGACGGCCGACGCCTCGAAATACAGATGGCCGGGATGCGCGGGATCGCGCAGCAACATCCACAGGCTCAGCCCGTACGCGGCCGACGTGCCGAGCGCGACGAGCAGGTCCATGTTGCCGGTGCGCGCCTTCACCGCATGCCAGGCCGCGCGGTAGAAGCGCGCGCCGAAGCCGAACTGCACGATCGACGCGAGCACGAGCTGGAGCCAGCCGGGCAGCATCAGGTCGATGCCGAACGGCGCGGCGAGCATCGGCGCGACGAGCGGCGCGCTCAGCATGGCGGCCCCGATCACGAGGTTGCGTTCGCGGATCGCTTCGCGGCGCTTGCGTGCGTCGGGGTCCTGCGCGGGGCCGGCCGGTCGTGCATCGGCGCCGGTCGATGCGCCGACGGGCGAGGTGGCGGGAAGCGATGCACGGTAGCCGGCCGTGGTGACTGCGGCGATCAACGTGGCGGCATCGAGTGCGCCGGCGCCGTGCACCGACGCCCGCTCGGTCGCGAGATTGACCGTCGCGCGCGCGACGCCCGGCACGGCGGCCAGCGCTTTTTCGACGCGGCCGGCGCAGGACGCGCAGGTCATGCCGCCGATGTCGAGTTCGATGTTCGCGGGCGCGGCGGCCGGGACGACGGTGTCCGACACAGCCGGCGTCGCGCCATAGCCGGCCTGCTTCACGGCGTCCGCCAATTGGGTGGCCGAAACGTCGGCCGATGCGTCGACCGTCGCGCGTTCGGTCGCGAGGTTGACCGATGCGCGCGTGACGCCCGGCACCTTCGCGAGCGCCTTTTCGACGCGTGACACGCATGACGCGCAGGTCATGCCGTCGATGTCGAGTTCGATCGTCGCGGTGGCAGCCGGCGCAGGCGGTGGCGCCGCGTGTGGCGCGTTCGCCGACGAAGGCGTGGCCGCGACTGTTTCGGTTACCGCTTCGCGCACGGTTGCGCGGTAGCCGGCCTCGCCGATCGCGTCGACGAGCCGGCCGGGCTCGACCGCTTCCTGCGCGGTAACCGTCGCCGCATGCGCGTCGAGATCGACCGCCGCATCGACGACGCCCGGCACGGCGGCCAGCGCGCGCTGCACGCGGCCCGTGCAACCGCCGCAATGCATGCCGTCGACGCTCAGCTCGATCGTTTGCAGCGCCGCGGAGGCGAGTGGTTCAGTCATGTCGGATTCCCCAAAAGCGCGGTTCGTGCCGCGGATGGTTCCAGTATCAACATTCCCATGATGGTAAGGTCAAGTACCGGCGACGATGCGGCGCAAGTCGATGCACACAGGGTGTCACAACACGGAAAAAGCGATCGCCCAGCTTCCAGACGGACAGTCGGTGCGCGCTGAGGACCAAGCTTGGCGCTCGCGAGGCGTTTACGGGCAACTGGCTGGGGTTGCCGGCGTTGTTCCGGATTTTTGCTGAATCCCGTGAAACGTTTCAGATTTTTTGACGGTTCAACTAGCGTTTTACCCGTTATTCGGCATATTGGGGGATGCCCTTAGGCGCTATGATACCGGCCTGACATCAGCGCCCACCGTTACGAAGCGTCACGAACGGTCATCCGGGCACGCTGGGGTGCCTTGCTTCGCCGTTCGCGAGACGAACAAGGCGTTGACTGAAAAGAACGATATTCGGCCAGTAATCGATGATTGAAAACCAGCGAGAATCAGTTTCTCTGCGACGCGCGTGCGCGTCGCTGGCCATTGCGGCGTTGCTTGCAGGCTGCGCGTCGCAACCGGACGCGATCCAGCGCAAGACCGGCTGGATGCGCGCGGAAGTCGCCGACTCCTATATCTATGCGTATCCGCTCGTGCTGATGGACGTCGCGAAGGAAGCGGCGACGGGCGGCGACGGCGCGCAACCGGGGCAGGCGCCGCTCAACACGCTGCGCCACGCGCAGGCGCTGCCGCCCGTCGGCGCGGTCAATCCGCCGCTGCCGGGCGTCGACACGCTCGACTCGACCGGCTGGCTCGACGTCGCCGCCGAACCCGTGATCGTCACGCTGCCCGACACGCGCGGCCGCTATTGGGACGCACGCGCACTCGACATGTGGACGAACGTGCTGTGGTCGTCGTCGAGCGTCGCGGCACGCGGTACGCGTGGCGCCGGGCGAGCGCAAACGATTGCCTTCGCCGCGAAGGGGTGGCAGGGCACGCTGCCGAAGGGCGTGGTGCGCGTCGACGTGCCGTCCGCCAATGCGTGGCTCGAAGTACGGCTGCAGACGAGCGGCGGGCGCGACCTGACGAACGTGAAGAAACTGCAGCGCGCGATCCGCGTGGTGCCGCTGTCGGTCTACACCGGTGCCGAGCGCGGCGCGTCGGTCGCGGTCCACGCGGGCAGCGCGCCGTCCGAAGCGGTGGGCGGCGGCACGCCGGCCGAGCAGGTGGCCGCGCTTGATCCGAAGGCGTTCTTCACGCGCTTCGCGCGGGCGCTGCAGGACAATCCGCCGCCGGCCGACGATGCGCACGCGCAGGAATCGCTCGGCGACATCGGCGTGACGGCCGGCTATCCGGTACTGTGGACGGGCGACCGTCTCACGGCCGCGACGGCCGGCGTGGCCGAGGCGCGCGCGCGGCTCGCGACGCCGCCGTCGAACCTGCTGAACGCGAACGGCTGGACCTGGATCGGCGATACGGCCGGCAAGTACGGCCAGGACTACGCGCTGCGCGCGTACGCGGCGTACACGCAGTTCGGCACCGCGACGCGCGACGACGAGACGCTCGCGGTCACCCGCGTCGACAGCGACGGTCATGCGCTGAACGGCGCGAACCGCTACGTGCTGCATTTCGCGCCGGGCGCGCTGCCGCCGGTACGCGCATTCTGGACGCTCACGCCGTACACGACCAACGGTGCGCTGCCCGACGTCGGATCGGCGCGGCGCTCCCTCGGCGATCGCGACCGGCTGCGCCGCAACCGCGACGGCTCGATCGACATCGTCGTATCGGCGTCGCCGGGCGGCACGCATGCGGCCAATTGGCTGCCGGCGCCGCGTACCGATTTCGCGCTCGCGTTGCGGCTGTACGCGCCGAAGCCGCAGGCGAGCGACGGGTCGTGGATGCCGCCCGTCGTCGTCCGGAAATGAACGGTTGACCGCCGCCGTTGTCCGACCGGCGGGCGCGGCGGCGCCCGACCGCCGTACCGTCACCTCCTGAGCCTATACTTTCGGGATAGCGTGCGCGGCCGCCCGGTTTGTCCGGTGCGGCCCGGCATCCATTCCCGAGGCATTCAAGCATGGCAAGCGCAGACAAAGAAACCCTACCCTCGACCCTCCATGCCCTCGGTGGCGTTGCACGCTCGCACCGGACCCGGCGTATCGGCATCGGCCTGCTGATCTTCGTCGTTTTGTTTGGATTGCTCGGCTTCTTCGCGGCGCCGCCGCTGATCCGCCATGTCGCCGAACAGCAGTTGAGCAAGCAGCTCGACCGGCCGGCCACGATCCAGCGCATCGCGCTCAACCCGTACACGCTCAACCTCGAAGCCGACGGCATCCATCTCGGCGAGCGCGGCGGCCAGGGCGACTTCATCGACATCGGCAAGCTCGTCGTGAGGCCGTCGTGGTCGTCGCTGTTTCGCGGCGCGCCGATCGTCAACGAGATCCGGCTCGACTCGCCGCGTTTTCACGTCGTCCGCTACGACGCGCAGCGCTTCAACTTCACCGACCTGATCGAGAAGTTCTCGTCGCCGTCGCCGACACCCGATAGCAAGCCGACGCAATTCTCGGTGTCGAACATCCAGGTCAACGACGGCCGGATCGATTTCGACGATCGCCTGCTGAACGAAAAGCACGTGGTCGACAACTGGACGCTCGGCATTCCGTACATCGCGACGCTGGCCTCGAAGACGGACATCTTCGTCGAGCCGAAGCTGCGCGCGCGCTTCGACGGCAGCCCGATCTCGATCGACGGCAGGACCAAGCCGTTCGCGCAGTCGCGCGAATCGGAGATCGCGCTGAAGTTCGACCGCCTCGACGTGCCGAAGCTGATCTCGTACGTGCCGGCGAAGCTGCCGGTGGCCGTGACGAGCGGGCTGCTGAGCAGCAACCTCACGGTCAATTTCGTGATGAGCGGCGAAACGCCCGCGCTGCGCGTGTCGGGCACCGTCGACCTGAACGACGCGAAGGTGACCGACCGCGCGTCCGCGCCGCTGTTCGCCGCGCGCGGCGTGCACGTCGCGGCGGCCGGGCTGGAACCGCTGCGCAACGCGATGCACTTCGACGAGATCCGGCTCGACCAGCCGGTGGTCGACCTGTCGCGCGACAAGCAGGGCGTGCTGAACGTCGAGAAGCTCGTCGCGCAACCGGCCGCCGCGCCGAAGGTCGAAGCCGGCAAGCCGGCCGCGTCGGCCGTCGCCGTTTCCGGAGCGTCCGCGGCGTCCGGCGCGACCGTCGCCGCGGCCAGCGGCGCCAGCGGTGCGAAGGCCGAAGGCGCCGCCGCGAAGGAAACGCCGCCGCTCGACCTGACGATCCGTCACGTCGCGATCGACGGCGGCACGATCAACGTCGACGACCGCGTGCCGGCGACGCCGACCGCGCTGTCGCTGACGAAGCTCGCCGCGACGCTCGACGGTTTCACGCTGCAGGGCAAGACGCCGGCAAAATACACGCTGTCGACGTCGCTGTCGCGCGGCGGCGACGTGAACGCCGAAGGCACGTTCAATCTCGCGGTGAAGCAGGCCGACACGAAGCTGACGGTCGCCGCGCTCGCGCTGCCGGCGCTGCAGCCGTACCTCGGCGAGGCGACGCGTGCGCGCGTGCTCGACGGCACGCTCGGCGCGACCGTCAACGCGAAAACCGACTGGGGCAAGACGCCGCTCGCCGCGGAAGTCGCGGACAGCACGGTGAGCCTGAAATCGCTGAAGATCGCCGCGCCGGACAACAAGGCGCCCGCGATCGTGCTGCCCGACGCGAGCGCGAAGATCGCGAAGGTCGACGTCGCCGCGCGCACCGCGGAAATCGCGAGCGTCGACGCGACTGGCCTCGCGCTCGACGTGAAGCGCCTGAAGGACGGCAAGATCGATCTCGCGGCGCTGGGCGAGCCCGCGCAGGCGGCCGTGCCGCCGCGTACGGTCGCGCGCAAGGCGCAGGCCGCCGCGCCGTCGTGGCACTACCGGATCGACGCGCTGAACGTGAAGGACGCGTCCGCGAACTTCACCGACCTGTCGACGCCGCGCCCGGTGAAGCTGGCGATCAAGCCGCTCGACCTGTCGGTGCAGAAGGTGAGCGACGACCTGACGAAGCCGCTGCCCGTGCAACTGAAGGCGACGCTGAACCGCAAGGGCTCGCTGAACGTGACGGGCGACGTGACCGCGCAGCCGCTGAAGCTCGGCCTGAAGATCAACGGCAACCGCCTCGACGCGGCCGCGTTCGAGCCGTACTTCGGCAGCGCGCTGAACGCGACGATCGCGAGCGCGCTGCTCAACGCGCAAGGCAACCTGACGTTCGCGCAGGTGAAGGACACGCCGCGCGCGACCTACCGCGGCGACGTCGCGCTGGTCGACGTGCGGATGCTCGACAAGGCGACGTCCGATCCGTTCGCCGGCTGGCGCTCGCTCGCGCTGTCGAACCTGAAGGCGAACTACGACGAGAAGGGCACCGACGTCGACGCCGCGCGCGTGACGTTCTCGAACTTCTACGGTCGCGTGCTGCTCGACGCGCAGGGCCGGCTGAACCTGAAGGACGTGGTCGCGAAGGAGACGGGCCCCGCGCAGTCGCTCACGCGCGACGCGAGCAAGGGCGAGCCGGTGCCGCTGTCGCCGGGCGTGACGCCGCCGGCCGCCGCGCAGGCCGCCTCGGCCGCGGCCGCGCAGCAGGCGTCCGTGCCGGCCGCCGCGTCGGCGACGGTGGTCGTGAAGGCCGCGCCGCAGCCGCAGAACCCGGTGCGGATGCACTTCGGCGAACTGGTGCTGCAGAACGGCCGCGTCACGTACACGGACAACTTCATCAAGCCGAACTACACGGCGAACCTCGTCGCGATCAAGGGCACGGTCGGCGCGTTCGGCACGGATTCGACGACGTCCGCGCCGGTCGACGTCGCCGCGAACCTCGCGGGCAACGGGCCGATCTCGATCAAGGGCACGGTGAACCCGCTGATCGAGAAGCCGGCGCTCGACCTCACGGCCACCGCGCACGACATCGAGCTGACCAACCTGACGCCGTATTCGGCGAAGTACGCGGGCTATCCGATCACGAAGGGCAAGCTCAACGTCGACCTGCACTACCAGCTCGCGAACGACCAACTGTCGGCGAACAACCACATCTTCATCGACCAGCTCACGTTCGGCGATCACGTCGAGAACGACACCGCGACGAAGCTGCCGGTGAAGCTCGCGATCTCGCTGCTGAAGAACACGCGCGGCCAGATCGACGTGAACCTGCCGGTGTCGGGTTCGCTGTCGAATCCGGAATTCAGCGTCGGCGGGCTGATCTGGCACGCGGTGCTGAACCTGATCGCGAAGGCGGTCACGTCGCCGTTCACGCTGCTCGCGAATGCGTTCGGCGGCAGCGGCGGCGAGGACCTCGGCTACGTCGAGTTCGCGCCGGGCTCGTACCAGTTGACCGACGCGCAGCAGAAGAAGCTCGACACCGTCGTGAAGATGCTGACCGAGAAGCCGTCGATCCGCCTCGACCTGATCGGCCGCGTCGATCCGGCGCAGGACACGCCGGGGCTGCGCGACGCGTACGTCGAGCGGCTGGTGCGCCAGCAGAAGCTGAAGGACGTGATCGGCCAGGGCGAGAGCGTCGATCCGATGTCGGTGAAGGTCGACAAGGCCGAATACTCGAAGTACCTGACGCGCGCGTACAAGGCCGCCGACTTCAAGAAGCCGCGCAACCTGGTCGGCCTGCAGAAGACGCTGCCCGATGCGGACATGAAGCAGGCGCTTGCCGATCACGCACCGGCCGACGACAACGCGCTGCGGGCGCTCGCGCAGCAGCGCGCGCAGGCCGTGCGTCAGTATCTCGACGGCAAGATCGACTCGAGCCGCATGTTCGTCGTTGCGCCGAAGCTCGACGCGAAGGGCATTTCGGACAAGGGCGCGACGACCCGCGTCGACTTCGGGCTGCAGTAAGCGTTACCACCATCCGTGATCCGCCGCCGCGCCCGCATCCGCCGGGCACGGCGGTTTTTTTCAGCGGCTGGCGACGGCCGGCTCGCGCTTGTCCAGCTCCTTCCTCGCGGCCAGCGGCAGACGCGCGTCGTCCCACTGCGTCAGCCATTCGACTTCCTTCGTGGTGAACACCGGTCCGTGGTTGCGCAACGCGTACTGCAGCGCGTCGACGACGTGATGGCGAATGATTTCGGGGGTACGTGCATCGTCCAGCACGAACCGGAGGGCTTCCAGGGTCGACATACTCGTGCTCCGGGTCAGGGAAAACCCTTTATGCCACGCCAATAGTCGCGGGCCAACCCGAAAAAAAATCCCGGCGCACGCGACGGCCGCGCATGGCGACCGCTTCGTTTCATTTGCGATTGGTTACGTTTGACAGAGAACAGAAAGCCCCGCTTCATCCGACCGCCGCACGATCCGGCGATATTTTGCGCGCCTGATGGCAAGTCACGTAGTTCAACATCAATCGGTGAGGTGGGGTGATGATTTCCAGGTTCATCAAGCAACGGAAAACGGCGGTGATGGTGGCGGCTGCGCTGGCGCTCCTCGGCGCGGGCGTGCATGCGGCGCAACCGGACGGCAACGGCCGCGCGAGCCGCGTCGTGAAGCACGTGCTGCTGCTCAGCATCGACGGGCTGCACGAACAGGATCTCGCGCGCTGCATCGGCGCGAATACGTGCCCGAACATCGCGGTGCTCGCGAAGAGCGGCGTGACCTACGCGAATGCGTACACGCCGGGGCTGTCGGATTCATTCCCGGGCCTCGCCGCGCTGGTGACGGGCGGCTCGCCGAAGACGGCCGGCCTGTTCTACGACGTGTCGTACGACCGCAACCTGTACGCGCCGAGCGATACGACGTGCTCGGGCAAGCAGGGCTGGAACGTCGTGTTCGACGAGACGACCGGCATCGACGCGCAGAACGGCGGTGCGCTCGTGCACCTCGACGGCGGCGGCGCGTTCAATCCGCAGGCAATCCCGCATGCGAAGGTCAACGGCCAGTGCGTGCCGGTCTATCCGCACAACTACGTGAAGACCAACACGGTGTTCGAGGCCGTGAAGGCCGGCGTGCCGAATGCGCGCACCGCGTGGGCCGACAAGCACGCGTGGGGCTACGACTGGCTGAACGGCCCGTCGGGCACCGGCGTCGACGACCTGATGCGTACCGAGATCAATTCGATCGACCCGGCGACGAACACCGCCTACACCGACGTCTATTCGCACACCGCCCGCTTCGACAACCTGCACGTGCAGGCGCTGATCCACCAGATCGGCGGCCGCGATTCGACCGGCACGAAGACCGCGCCGGTGCCGACGCTGTTCGGCGCGAACTTCCAGACGCTGAGCGTCGCGCAGAAGGCGCCGGTCGCAAAGGGCGGCGGCTATCTCGACGCCGACTTCACGCCGAACGGGCAGGTCGCGAATGCGATCACGTATGTCGACGACGCGATCGGCCACGTCGTCGCGGCGCTGAAGCAGGCGAACCTGTATACGTCGACGGCCGTGATCGTCACGTCGAAGCACGGCCAGTCGCCGAGCGATCATACGAAGCTCGTGAAGAACGGCGACACGCTGACGAAGCTGCTCGAAGCGAACGACTTCATCGACCCGAACGGCAACTTCGGCCAGAACAACACGACGACGGGCAACCTGAACGACGGATCGGGCCTGGTCGGCACGGGCTTCGTGCAGACGGACGACGTCGGGCTGATCTGGCTGCGCGACCGCGGCCAGCGCACGGCCGTCGTGCAGGCGCTGAAGGCGAATCTCGGCTGCAACGCGCCGGGGATCTGCGCGGACGGCCCGCAGGCGTACGTGCTGTACGGCGCGGCGCTGGCCGACCGCTTCGGCGATCCGGCCAACGGCCGCGCGCCGGACATCGTCGTCCAGCCGAATCCGGGCGTGATCTACACGTCCAGCACGAAGAAGGACGAGGAGCACGGCGGCAACGCGCCGGACGACAGCCACCTCGGCCTGCTCGTGTCGTATCCGGGCATTCGTCGTGCGCGCACGGTGAACGATCTCGTCGGCACGAAGCAGGTCGCGCCGACGATCCTCGCGCTGCTCGGCGCCGATCCGCGCCTGCTGCAGGCGGTCGTGGCCGAGAACACGCGCGTGCTGCCGGGGCTCGGTATCGGGCGTTGACGTTGCAGGCCGGATGCCGCCGGGGGCGGTGTCCGTCGGGCTAGGGGCGCGCGCAGCCATGCGACGGTGCGCGTCGCCTTACGCGCGCCCGGCCTCGTCCAGCATCCATTCCCTGAAGCGCCGCAACGCATCGCTCGTGTCGAGGCGCTCCGGCGCGTAGCACAGGTAGTGTCCCTGCGCGGCCACGTCGACCGGCGCGTCGAACGGCTCGACCAGCGTGCCCGCCGCGAGATTGTCGAGAATCAGGAAGCGCGGCACGAGCGCGATCCCGAGTCCGGCCTGTGCGGCCTGGATCAACACCGAATACTGCTCGAAGCGCGGCCCCGCCAGCGCGTTCATTTGCGCCGCGCGATGACGTTCCGCCCATGTGGACCACGCGATCTCCGCCTGCTCGTGCACGAGGCGCGGCGCCGCCGCCGCGTCGGCGGGCACACGCAGCGCATGCCGGTCGGCGAATTCGCGCGAGCAGACGGGCACGAAGGTCCGCCCGCCGAGATAGTCGCTTCGCACGCCCTCCCATCCACCGTCGCCGTAGCGGATCGCCGCGTCGAGCCCGAACGGAAACACGTCGCCGGGCGCGAGATGACGGCGAAAACTCAACGTGACGCCCGGCGCGGCGGCGAGAAAGCGCGTGAGGCGCGGCAACAGCCACTTCGTCGTAAACGTCGGCACGCTGGCGATCGTCAGCAGGTCGCTGTTCTCGCTGGCACTCAGCAGTTCGATCGACGCGTTGCCGATTTCGCGCAGCGGCCCGACGACGCGCGCGTGATAGACCTGACCGGCACGGGTAAGCGCGAGGCCGCGCCCCTCGCGCACGAACAGCTTCACGCCGAACAGCGCCTCGAGGTTCGCGATCTGCCGGCTGACCGCGCTTGGCGTCAGGCCCAGTTCGCGCGCCGCGTACGAGAAATTCAGGTACTTCGCGGACGTGGCGAAGGCATGCAGCTCAGCCACGTTCGGATACAGATGCTTCATCGCGAGCTGTTCCGTCCTTGCACAGATCGATGCGGGCTTTTTACGTTTTTTTCATGACGATGCCATGTCGAAACCGCACACTGCGCCGGCTTCGACAACGCATGCGGGCCCGGCCGGCGGGCGTTGCGCGAGGTTTTTCCCGATCGTCTGCGAGTGTCTTCATGTCTGAGTCAACCGCCCCGGCCATCGCCGACGGTATTCCGATTCGTCGTAACAAACCGGCCCGGCCGCCCGTCGGGCGCCTGCTGCTGCAGGCGCTGCTCGCGGTGTTCGGCCTCTACCTGCTGTTGCCGATCGCACTGCTGCTGATCGGCGCGGTGGGCGAATCGTGGACGAACACGTTGCTGCCCACCGGCGTCACCGGGCACTGGTTCGCCGACCTGGCCGCGAACCGGAGCTTCACGCGCGCGTTCGGCGTGAGCTTCATGGTGGCGCTCGCGTGCTGCGCGCTCAACGCGGTGATCGGCCTGCCGCTCGCGTATGCGCTCCATCATCGTGCGCAGGCCGGCGGCGGGTTCGCGACGCGCGTCGTGATGCTGATGCCGGTCGCCGTGCCGGCGCTGACGCTCGGCTTCGGCTACATCGCGATCTTCAGCGGCGACACGTTGCCGTGGCTCGGCACGTTGCCGCTGATGATCGCCGCCCACGCGGTGCTGACGCTGCCGTATCTGCTGCAGACGCTGCTCGGCGACCTGCGCCACCTCGGCCTCGCGCGGCTCGAGGCCTGCGCGGCGACGCTCGGTGCGACGCCGCTGCACCAGTTCGTCACGATCGTGGTGCCGAACCTGCGGCACAGCCTGTTCTCCGGCCTCGTGATGGTGGCCGCGCTGTCGATCGGCGAATTCCAGATTTCGAACCTGATCGCCGGCTTCCGCTACCGGAACTATCCGATCGTGCTGCTGCAGGCGTTCTACGGCGCGACGGGGATGGCGTGCGCGGCCACCGTCGTGCTGCTCGTGCTTGCCGTGCTCGCGACGCTGGTCTCCGTCGGTACCGTGCAACGTCTGAAGTGAGTCATCCATGAGCCTCGAATTCGAACACGTCAGCTTTCAGTATCCGGGCGCCCGTCATGGCGTCGACGACATCACGCTGTCGGCCGCGCAGGGCGAACTGCTCGCGGTGATGGGGCGCAGCGGGTCCGGCAAATCCACGCTGCTGCGGCTCGCGGCCGGGCTGCTCGACGGCTGGCGCGGCCGCATCGCGATCGGCGGCGACGACGTGGCCGGCGTGCCCGTGTGGCGGCGCGAAGTGGGGATGGTGTTCCAGCACTACGCGCTGTTTCCGAACCTGTCGGTCGTCGACAACGTCGCGTACGGGCTGCGGATGCGCGGCGTCGCGGCCGACGTGCGGCGCCGGCGCGCGCTGGACATGCTCGAGCGGGTCGGGTTGTCCGCGCATGCGACGCGCGGCATCGCGATGCTGTCCGGCGGACAGCAGCAACGCGTCGCGCTCGCGCGGGCGCTCGTGATCGAACCGAAGCTGCTGCTGCTCGACGAGCCGCTGGCGGCGCTCGATGCCGGCATCCGTCATCAGTTGCGCGACGAGATCCGTGCACTGCAGCGCGCCTGCGGCGCGACGACGTTGTTCGTCACGCACGACCAGGACGAAGCGTTGAGCATGGCCGACCGCGTCGCGATCGTCGACGGCGGCCGCGTGCTGCAGGCCGGCACGCCGCGCGACCTGTACGAGCGCCCGGCGACCGCGCAGGTCGCGCGCTTCGTCGGGCATTCGACGCTGCTGCGCGGCCGCGTGGTCGCGCAGGGCACCGTCGACGTGCGCTTCGCGACGCTGCGCGCGGAAACGGGCGAGCACCGGCCGGGTGCGGAAATCGAGGTGCTGGTGCGCCCCGAACACGTGCAGGCCGATCCGCCGGAACACAGCGCGAACCGCATCGACGGCCGTCGCGGGGACGTGCGCTATTTCGGCGCGACGCAGCGCTACGACTTCATTCCGGACGGCTCGGCCGACGTGCTGCTGTGCGAAGGGCGCGAGCCCGCCGCGCGCAGCATCGCGATCGACCCTTGCCATCTGCTCGTGCTGCCGACGTCGCCGGCCGCGCAATGACCTCTTTCGTTCAACGGAGATTCACGATGCTTGCAGGCTCCCTTTTTGTGAAGGCCATGCGCGCCCGCGTGCTGGCGCTGTGCGCGCTCGCGGCGCTTTCCTGCGCGGCGGCGCAGGCCGCGCCGCTGTATCCGGGCGAGGACGCGCTGTACGCGAAGGCGGCCGACGAAGGGCTCGTCGTGTCGTTCGACACGGGCCCCGAATGGGCGAACTGGAAGGCGCTGTTCGCCGAATTCCGCAAGCGCTACCCGAAGGTCGAGATCACGTACAACGACATCGGCTCGGCCGCGACCGTCGTCGCGCTCGACAAGTCGCGCCGCCGTCCGCAGGCCGATACCGCGTACTACTTCGCGGCGTCGGCGCTCGATGCCGCCGGCAAGGACGTCGTCGCGCCGTTCCGGCCGGTCAACTTCGACAAGCTGCCGGGCGTGTTCCGCGCGCCCGACGCCCGCTGGTTCGCCGTGCATTCGCTGAACATCGCGTTCCTCGTCAACCGGAAGCTCGTCAAGAACGTACCGCAGCGCTGGTCCGACCTGCTGAAGCCCGAGTACCGCAACGCGGTGGTCTATCTCGACCCGCGCTCGACCGGGCAGGGCCAGGTCGCGGTGTTCGCGGCCGCGTATGCGAACGGCGGCAGCGTCGAGAACCCGAAGCCGGGCGCCGACTTCTTCGGCAAGCTGAAGCAGGCCGGCAACGTGCTGCGCGTCGAGGGCACGACGCCGTACGCGAAGTTCGTGAAGGGCGAGATTCCGATCCTGATCGGCTACGAGAACGACGGCCTCAAGGCGAAGTACGCGGACGGCATGGGCGACGCGGCCGACGTCGTGATTCCGCAGGACGGCAGCGTGTCGGCGCCGTATGCGATGAGTCTCGTGAAGAACGGCCCGAATCCGTCCGCCGCGCAGCTCTGGCTCAACCTCGTGATGAGCGACGTCGGGCAGGCGCTGTTCGCGCAAGGCTATGTGCGCCCGGCGGTGCCGGGCACGCCGGTCGCGGCGGACGTCGCGGCGAAGCTGCCGAACGCGCCGCAGGTGCGCCCGCTCGATGTCGCGAAGGCGGCGGCGCGCAAGGCCGAGGTCGACCAGTTCTGGTCGCAGGCCACGCTCGGCCAGTAAGGGGCGCGGGATGCAGGCTTCCTTACCCGAGCGCGGCGTGCTGCGCCGTTTCGGCGCGCTGCCCGCGGCCGCATTGCTCGCGGTGTGCTTCGTGCTGCCGCTGGCCGCGCTCGTCGATGCGGCATGCGCGGGCGGTGGCCGCGCGTTCGCGGCGGTGTGGCGCGATCCGCTCGTCGCCGATGCGATCGCGCGCTCGCTGGCGCTGGCGGTGGGCGCCGGCACGCTGTCGGTCGCCGTCGGTGTGCCGGTCGCGTTCGCGCTCGCCGGACAGTCGCCGGCCCGTCGCCACTGGTCGCTCGCGCTGCTCGGCGTGCCGCTGGCGTTTTCCGGGCTGGTGATCGCGTACGGGTTCATCCTCGCATTCGGCCGCGCGGGCTTCGTGACCACGCTGCTGGCCGCGCTGGGCGCCGATCCGACCGTGGTCGGCGGCGCGATCTACACGATGCCGGGGCTCGCGGTCGCCTATGCGTACTACCTGATCCCGCGCGTCGCGCTGATGATCTACCCGACGCTCGCGAATCTCGACCGGCGGCCGCTCGAGGCGGCGCTGACGCTCGGCGCGCGGCCGTGGCGCGCATGGCTCGACGTCGCGTGGCGCGAGCTGTGGCCGTCGGTCGCGTCCGCGTGGTGCCTCGTGACTGCGATCGCGCTCGGCACGTACGGCACGGCGCTCGCGCTGGCCGGCACGCAGATCAACATCCTGCCGCTGCTGATGTATTTGAAGCTGTCGGACGGGCAAACCGATTTCTCGCAGGCGGCCGTGCTGTCGATCGTGCTGACGGCCATCTGTACCTGCGTTCTTGCACTGGGGGAAGGCCTTGTTCGGCAACGGCGTCATTGAAAGCGTGTGGTCCGAACCGGCGCGCGACGCGCTCGCGCGACTCGCGCAACGGCAACGCGGCATGCACCGGCACCGGATGCCGGTCGGCGTGATCGGCCCGCGCGACGCGACGGATGAACAGATGCGCGTCGCGGAACGGATCGCGCACGCGGTGGCGGCCACAGGTATCGCGCTCGTCGGCGGCGGCAAGCAGGGCGTGATGGAGGCCGCCGCGCGCGGTGCGCACGCGGCCGGCGGCTGCGCGATCGGGCTGTTGCCGGAAGACGATGCCGCGCTGGCGAATCCGTACCTGAGCGTCGCGCTGCCGACCGGGCTCGGCATCACGCGCAATGCGCTGGTTGCACGTGCGTCGGTGTGC
The DNA here is from genome assembly GCF_017815075.1 of Burkholderia sp. AcTa6-5. Classification (NCBI taxonomy): domain Bacteria; kingdom Pseudomonadati; phylum Pseudomonadota; class Betaproteobacteria; order Burkholderiales; family Burkholderiaceae; genus Burkholderia; species Burkholderia sp. AcTa6-5. The sequence continues at coordinate 207,671 of NZ_JAGIQE010000004.1, forward strand.
CTGATCGCGGTCGGCGGCGGGCTCGGCACGCTGTCCGAAATCGCGCTCGGGTTGCAGTGGGGCAAGCCGGTGTTCACGATTTGCGGTGCGCCGCAGGTCGCGGGCGTCGAGTGCTTCGACGACGCGGACCGGCTCGTCACGCGTGTCGCGCAGTGGCTGGCCGATTCCGCGTAGCGCGGGGGCGTCGGCACGGGGCTTTGCCCGGCGAGCATCGTGCGCGGGCTTGAAACGGGGCGCGCAACCCGCCATATTGGCCGGGTATCACCCGTTCAACGACGTACCGAGAGGATCGTTCATGCGCCTTTTGCTTGCTCTGCTGCTCCCGTGGTTCCAGTTCTTCACGATCGGCCGCCCGATCGCCGGGATCATCTGCCTGCTCCTGCAACTCACGATCATCGGCTGGCTGCCGGCCGCGATCTGGTCGGTGTATGCGCTGAGCCAGTACAAGACCGATCGCAAGATCGAAGCGGCGTTGCGCGGGCGGGGGTAGACGCGCAGTGCGCGGTGGGGTGATTCAGCCGCGTGGTTCGTATTTCGGTAGAAATCTATATATTTCGTTCACATCGGCGATGTGATTTGTATGGATTTCTGCCCAAATGGCGGATTCGTGCGTTGTTCGGCTTGATGCAGCCGGCCGAAGCCGCAGCCATCCACGACAAAACGGCCGCCCGGTCCATCGTTCGACCGGGCGGCCGCTTTGCCTACTTCACCGCAAACAGCGTCAGGTTCATGAAGATCTTGAACGCATAGCCGAGCGTGACGGCGCCGATCACGCCGCCCGCCCACAGAACGACGAACCACATCCAGCCGCGCATCCGCGGCCGCGGCGCGCCGGGCTGGCCGGCGGTGGAATCAGTGGTGGTAGTAATGCTGGTCTTCATGGCGCACCTTGCCTCGGAATACCCAATAGCCCATCGTCGTGTAGGCGATGATGATCGGGAGGATAACCGCTGCGCCGACCAGCGTGAAGGTCTGGCTCGAACGCGGCGCCGCCGCTTCCCAGATCGTCATCGTCTGCGGAATCGCATACGGGAACAGCGTGACGAGCAGGCCGACGTAGCCGAGCAGCACCAGCGCCAGCGCGAGCACGAACGGCGTCATGTCGTGCCGGTCGCGCACCGCGCGCCGCATCCACGCCGCGCACGCGGCCACCAGGAACGGCACCGGCAGCAGGCGCCAGAACAACCCCGAATCGAACCAGCGCTGCGCGATGGCCGGATCCTGCAGCGGCGTCCACAGGCTGATCACCGCGATGAAGCCGAGCAGCACGACGGTCAGCGGCCACACGACGCGATGCAGGCGGCGCTGCAGGTCGCCTTCGGTCTTCGCGACGAGCCAGCAGCAGCCGAGCAGCGCGTAGGTCGCGATCAGGCCGAGGCCTGTCAGCAGGCTGAACGGCGTGAGCCAGTCGAACGCGCCGCCGGCGTACACGCCGTCCTTCACGTCGATGCCCTGCAGGAACGCGCCGAGCGCGATCCCCTGGAACAGCGTCGCGCCGGCCGAGCCGCCGATGAACGCGAGATCCCACAGCTGCTTCGTGCGCCGCGCCTTCGCGCGGATCTCGAACGACACGCCGCGGAAGATCAGGCACACCAGCATGAAGATCAGCGGCAGGTACAGCGCCGACAGCACGGTCGAATAGACGATCGGGAACACCGCGAACAGCCCGGCGCCGCCGAGCACGAGCCACGTCTCGTTGCCGTCCCATACGGGCGCGACCGTGTTCATCATCAGGTCGCGTTCCTGCTCGTCCGGGAAGAACGGGAAGACGATGCCGATGCCGAGGTCGAAGCCGTCGAGCACGACGTACATGAAAAGCCCCAATGCGATGATCGCGGCCCAGATTACGGTGACGTCCATAGGTTTTCTCGTTTGCGAATGGAGTGGACTCAGACGGTCTCGATCAGCTCGTCGACGGCCGACATCGGGCGGCGCGCGGTGTGATCGGGGCGCGTATCGGGTTTGTCGTCGTGCTTGACGTCGGGCAGTGCGGGGCCGGCCTTCATCAGCTTCAGCATGTAGTACACGCCGGTGCCGAACACGAGGAAGTACACGATCACGAACGTCATCATCGACAGGCTGACCTGCTGCACCGACAGCGGCGACACGGCCTGCGCGGTGCGCATCACGCCATACACGACCCACGGCTGGCGGCCGGCTTCGGTCGTCACCCAGCCCGCGAGCAGCGACACGAAACCGGTCGGGCCCATCACGAGCGCGAAGCGCTGGAACCACTTCGATTCATACAGGCGGCCGCGGCGGCGCAACAGCCAGGCGAGCGCGGCGAGGCCGATCATCGCGAAGCCGAGGCCGACCATGATCCGGAAGCTCCAGAACACGACCGTCGAATTCGGCCGGTCTTCCGGCGGGAAGTCCTTCAGCCCGCGGATCTCGCCGTCCCAGCTGTGCGTGAGGATCAGGCTGCCGAGGTGCGGCACCTTCACCGCGTAGCGGGTCGTTTCCGCCTGCATGTCCGGAATGCCGAACAGGTTCAGCGCGGTGCCGCCCTTTTCGGTTTCCCACAGCCCTTCGATCGCGGCGATCTTCGCGGGCTGGTGCTTCAGCGTGTTGATGCCGTGCTGGTCGCCGATCACGGCCTGCAGCGGCGCGAGCACCAGCAGCAGCCACAGCGCCATCGAGAACATCTTCTTCACGCCCTTGTCGCGGCGGCCCTTCAGCAGGTGCCACGCGCCCGTCGCGGCCACCACCAGCGCGGCGACGATGAACGCGGCGATCGCCATGTGGAACAGGCGGTACGGGAACGACGGGTTGAAGATGATCGCGAACCAGTCGGTCGGCACGACGCGGCCGTCGACGATCTCGAAGCCCTGCGGCGTCTGCATCCAGCTGTTCGACGCGAGGATCCAGAACGTCGAGATCAGCGTGCCGATCGCGACCATCAGCGTCGCGCCGAAGTGCGCGCGCGGGCTCACGCGGTTCCAGCCGAACAGCATGATGCCGAGGAAGCCGGCCTCGAGGAAGAACGCGGTCATGACCTCGTACATCAGCAGCGGGCCGGTGACGGCGCCGGCGAAGCTCGAGAAGCCCGACCAGTTGGTGCCGAACTGATAGCTCATCACGACGCCGGACACGACGCCCATCCCGAACGCGACCGCGAAGATCTTCGACCAGAACAGGCAGAGGGTTTTGTAGTACTGCTTGCCGGTCTTCAGCCAGCGATATTCGAGCACGGCGATGAAGCTGGCGAGGCCGATGCTCAGCGCCGGGAAGACGATGTGAAAGGAGACGGTGAACGCGAATTGCAGGCGGGCCAGATCGAGGGCCGAAAGTGCGGTGTCCATACCAGATGACCGAGGCTGACGATACCCGCCGGCGGGTGCCGGCGGCCCCCGGCGGACGGGCGTCGGGGTTGGCTGGAGTATGGGCTGCGATGTTGCACCGCGAAATGCGCCAACTCGTCGCAGATGTCCAGCCCGTCGTGCGTTGTTTCGCGATAAATCGTTGATTCGTATCAAGAAGGCCGTTCGCGGCGCATGCGGCCGCGGCGTGGCGGCCTGCCGCACGTGCGGCAATATGGCGCGTCGCGTCATCGGAACGATGTCGCGCGTGCGGCATCGCGGTGCGCGGCGACGGCCGGCAGGCGCCGCGCGAATTGCGTACACTCTCAGTCTCGTTTCGGCAGGGCCGGGCGCATCGGTTCCGGCTCGCGTTTACTCAGGGCACAGCGATGATCGATTTACGCAGCGATACCGTGACACGTCCGAGCCAGGCGATGCTGGCCGCCATGACCGCCGCCGAAACCGGCGACGACGTCTGGGGTGACGACCCGACCGTCCTGCGCCTGCAGGCGGTGACGGCCGAGCGGGCCGGCAAGGAAGCCGGCCTGTTCTTCCCGAGCGGCACGCAGAGCAACCTCGCCGCGCTGATGTCGCATTGCGAGCGCGGCGACGAGTACATCGTCGGCCAGCTCGCGCACACCTACAAGTACGAAGGCGGCGGCGCGGCCGTGCTCGGCAGCATTCAGCCGCAACCGATCGAGAACGCGCCGGACGGCACGCTGCCGCTCGCGAAGATCGCCGCGGCGATCAAGCCGCTCGACAATCACTTTGCCCGCACGCGCCTGCTCGCGCTCGAAAACACGATCGGCGGCCAGGTGTTGCCGGAAGGCTATGTGCAGGAAGCCGTCGCGTTCGCGCGCAGCCGCGGGCTCTCCACGCACCTCGACGGCGCGCGCGTGTGCAACGCGGCCGTCGCGTCGGGGCGCCCGATCGCCGAGCTGTGTGCGCCGTTCGACACCGTGTCGATCTGCTTCTCGAAAGGGCTCGGTGCGCCGGTCGGCTCGGTGCTGGTCGGCAGCCGTGCGCTGGTCGAGCGCGCGCAGCGCTGGCGCAAGGTGCTGGGCGGCGGGATGCGGCAGTCGGGCATTCTCGCGGCGGCGTGCCTGCATGCGCTCGATCACAACGTCGAGCGGCTCGCGGACGATCACGCGAATGCCGCGCATCTCGCGGCCGGCCTCGCCCGCATCGATTCGGTGAAGGTGCTGTCGCATGCGACGAACATGGTGTTCGCGCAATTCCCCGAAGCCGATTGCGCGCCGCTCGAAGCGTGGCTGAAGGAACGCGGGATCCTCACGCAGATGCTGTATGCGTCGCGCTTCGTCACGCATTGCGACGTGTCGCGCGCGGATATCGACACCTTTATCGGCGCGGTCGGCGCGTATTTCGCGCAGCGTCGCGCATAACGCGTTACGCGGAATGCGCCGGCCGGCGACGGGCCGGCGCGGCGTGGCATCACGCAACACACGAACGGGTGACGCGGCACGCGGTCGGTCGATCCTTGCCGTGCCGGCGGATTACGCCTGCCGCGGCATGTCGGCGGGCGGCGTGCCGTCGTGAAACAGCGACTTCAGTTGCGTGCGCAGTTCGGCGCTGTCGGTGTGCTGGTGCACCGAGACCGCATGCTGAACGGCGGCCTCCAGCAGTTCGTTGTCGGAGTCGGCGGAGATTGCGACCGAGCAATGCGTCGCGCTGGGAAACTCGCGGCAATCGATATAGCGGCGGGACATGATGTTCTCCTCACATGAAAGGGAACGGCCGGACCTGGATGAGCGGCCGCGCGGCGCGTTCGCGAGGCCGATGGGAAAAGTATAGGCGGCGCGGCCGACTTTCTCGTCGCCGTGCGTACCGCGCCGGCAGCGTCGCTCACCCGCGCGCCCGCCAGCGCATTACGGCAACGGCGCGAGCAGCCTGCGCGCCGCTTCGACCACCCGCGCGGACAGCGACGTCATCGTCGGCGACTGCACGGTCCACGCGTGCCAGTACAGCGTGACGTCGGTCGGATGCGCGGGCGCGAGATCGACGAGCCCCTGCGCATCGAGCGGCGCGGCGCCGATCAGCGGCTCCGGCACCATCGCGTAGCCGAGCCCGTGCCGCACCGCCGCGAAGTGCGAATGCGTGCCCGGCACGTAGTGGCACGGGTACGCGCCTTCGGGCAAGCCGAACTTCTCCTTCAGGAATGACGATTGGAGCGTGTCGCGCCGTGAATACGCGACGACGGGCGCGTGGCGCGCGCTCGTGCGGTTCAGCCCGCGCGGAAACCAGCGCACCGCGAACGCGGCGGCCGCGAGCAGCCGGTAGCGCATTGTGCCGAGCGGCGTCGCGATGCAGCCGCGCATCGGCTTCGGCTCGGTCGTCACGCAGCCGACCGCCATCCCGCTTTCGAGCAGCGCGAACGTGTGATCCTGATCCTCGACGATCAGTTCGAACAGGATCCGCTCGCCCGCGAGCACCGACGTCAGCGCCGGCAGGAACCATGTGCCGAGGCTGTCGGAGTTGAGTGCGATCGTCACGGAGATCGGCGATTCGCGGTCGGCCGCGAGCGTGCTTTGCAGGTCGGCCTGCAGCAGCGCGACGCGGCGCAGGTGCTGCAGCACGCGCTGCCCGGCCACCGTCGGGCGGCATGGCCGCGTGCGCAGCACGAGCGGCGTGCCGAGGCTCGCTTCCAGCGCGCGGACCCGCTGCGTGACGGCGGACGCGGTCACGTGCAGGCGCACGGCCGCCTGCTCGAAGCTGCCGGTGTCGGCGACGGCCAGCAGCGCGGCGGCCTGCTTCGGATCGATCGTCATCGACATGTCGGGGGCATTCCTGTGATCGGGGACGAGAACAGGCGGTAGTGTAAGGCAGCGTGCGCGGCCGTCCCGGCGCGGCGAATCGTCCCGCGGTGCGCGATTCGTCGACGGAATCGGTTGCCGCGTAGGGGACGCGCGGCGGCGCGGGCATTTTGTTCTACGCTGTATGAATGGGCGCGATGCCGCTCGCACGGCGGCGCTGTCGTCATGCCGGCGCCGGCGCCCGACGACGCCATGCAGCGTCCCGATCCGACTACACCCCCCTGAAGAACACGCGACGGAGCAATCGAGCCATGATCTTCCGGCAACTTTTCGACCCGCAATCGTCGACGTACACGTATCTGCTCGCCGACAGCGCTTCGCGCGAAGCGCTGCTGATCGATCCCGTGTTCGAGCAGGTGCGCCGCGACGCTGCACTGCTCGACGAACTCGGGCTGCGGCTCGTCGCGACCGTCGACACGCACGTGCATGCCGATCACGTGACGGGCGCGTGGCTGCTGAAGCAGCGCACGGGCAGCGCGATCGCGATCTCGGCCGCGAGCGGCGCGCAAGGCGCCGACCGCTACCTGAACGACGGCGAGCGCTGCGCGTTCGGCGCGCGCTACCTGACGGTGCGCGCGACGCCCGGCCACACGAGCGGCTGCGTCAGCCTCGTGCTCGACGACGAATCGATGGCGTTCACCGGCGATTGCCTGCTGATCCGCGGCACCGGCCGCACCGACTTCCAGCAGGGCGACCCGCGCGCGCTGTATCGCGCGGTGCACGGCCGGCTCTTCACGCTGCCGGCCACGTGCCTGTTGTATCCCGCGCACGACTATCGCGGGCTCACGGTGACGAGCGTCGGCGAGGAGCGGCGCTTCAACCCGCGCCTCGGCGGCGATCTCAGCGAAGACGATTTCGCCGGCTACATGCGCAACCTCGGGCTCGCGCATCCGCGCCAGATCGACGTCGCGGTGCCGGCGAACCTGCAATGCGGCGTCGCCGCGAACGCGCCCGATGCGCAGGCGGCCGCCGACTGGGCGCCGCTCGTCTACACGTTCGCCGGCTTCTGGGAAATCGATCCGCAATGGCTCGAGGATCATCTGCCGGCCGTGCAGGTCGTCGACGTGCGCGAACCGGACGAGTTCGCGGGCCCGCTCGGCCATCTGCCGGGCGCGACGCCGATCCCGCTCGGCGAACTGGCCGCGCGCACCGGCGAAGTCGCGCGCGACCGTCCGGTCGTGACCGTGTGCCGGGCCGGCGGCCGTTCCGCGCAGGCGACGGTGATCCTGAAGAAGGCCGGCATCGACGCGGTCGCGAATCTCGGCGGCGGGATGCTGCGCTGGCGCGCCGAAGGGCGCGTCGTGATGGACGGTCGCTCGTAGCGGCCCAGGCGGTCCGTCGAAAAAAATATCGGGCCGATGTCGAAACGGCCGGGCGCCGAGCGTCGTCAAGGTATCCGATCATGCGGCGCCGCCTGACGCGGCGCCGAAACCCCAGGAGCCTCCACGATGATGCCGACGCTTTACGCCCATCCGTTTTCGTCCTACTGCCAGAAAGTGCTGACCGCGCTGTACGAGAACGGCACGCCGTTCGAGTATCGCGTGCTCGCGCACGACGATCCGAAGCCGATGCAGGAACTGACCAGGCTGTGGCCGTTGAAGCGCTTCCCGGTGCTCGTCGATGCGGGCCGCACGGTGATCGAGGCGTCGATCATCATCGAGTATCTCGGCCTGAACCATCCGGGCCCCATGCGCCTGCTGCCCGACGATCCGCACGCCGCGCTCAAGGTGCGGACGATGGACCGCTTCTTCGACAACTACGTGGCGACGCCGCAGCAGAAGGTCGTGTTCGATGCGCTGCGGCCGGAAGCCGAGCGCGATGTGCGCGGGGTGGCCGACGCGCGCGCGATGCTCGACACGTCGTATGCGTGGCTCGACAAGACGATGGCCGATCGCGAATGGGCGGCCGGCGACCGTTTCAGCCTCGCCGATTGCGGCGCGGCGCCGTTCCTGTTCTATGCGGACTGGACGCACCGGATCGATCCGGCGTTCGCGAACGTGATCGCGTACCGCAAGCGTCTGCTCGCGCGGCCGTCGTTTGCGCGCGCGGTCGAGGAGGCGCGGCCGTATCGTTCGTTCTTTCCGCTCGGCGCGCCCGATCGCGACTGACGGGCGCGGCCGTCGCACGGCGTGCCGCGGCCGCGCATGGCCGGCAGCGCGCGCCGGGGCGACGGAACGACAGCAGCAGCGGCAGCATCGCGCGTCTGCCCGTCACATCGTGCGCGTGGCCGACTGCGCGAGCGTCAGCAGTTCGTCGAACTGCGTGATCAACTCGAAGCACAGCAGGAACGCGAGCGTATAGGCCGGCGCGGGGAAGCGCCGGATCATCTCCAGCACCTGCGGGGCGAAGCGCGCGCGGATCGCGTCGCGCGTCAGCAGCCACGCGATCGCGATGCCGATCGCGGCGCCCGCGATCAGATCGGTCGGATAGTGAAAGCCGAGATACGCGCGCGGCAGGCAAATGAACACGACCGAATACAGCAGCGCGACGATGCCGACGCGGCGCGCGATGATGAAGATGCCGGTTGCGATCGCCATCCACAGCATCGCGTGATCGCTCGGAAACGAACTCCAGGTCTGCAGCGTCGCCGCGCGCAACCCGGCCGACGGGAAGTGCAGGTGCAGGTCGGGGTTGTAGATCGGCCGCACGCGGAACGGCAGCACTTGCGCGAGCACGCGGCCGACGGCGAGCGCGATGAGCCCGCTCGCGATAGTGGCGACGACCAGCTCGCGTTGCCGCTCGCGGTTCGGGCCCGGCTGGAACCACAGCCAGCACAGCGCCGGAACGAGCACGAAGCCCTTGAACGTGTAGAGGCCTGCGATCACGCGGATCGCGTGATTCATCAACGGACCGAACGTCATGTGAGTGAGGAAGACCTGGATCGTCGTGTCGAAATTGTTCATGTCCTGTGCGACCCGGGCGAACGCGCAGCGCATGACAGGCGGCCGGCTGGATCGGAAAGCGCGCTCGCACGGAGCGCAACGGGGGGCAAGTATGTCACCCGATATTTCGAAGAAAATGCGAAAAAATACCGGGATTCCCCTGATAAAACGGGGTTCGGTGGAGGGGCCGGATGGGAGCGCGCCGGGTGGTGCGGCAGGGACGAATCGTCCGACGTTTGCGTGCGCGCGTGCACGGACGCCGGAAAAATATTTGGGTGAACTGGACAATTCGGTCAGTCGGCGCGGACCTTGCGCCGGATGAACGATTGCGGCGTTACAGCCGCGCGAATCTGCCGGGCGGCGCAGCGTCATGCGCGCGCCGATCAAAAAATAAAAAAAAGCGGGCAAGCCCCGTGGGCCTGCCCGCCGATGTTACGCGATGCCCGACTTCAGTTGCGCCACACCCGCACGGCGAGCGCGGCCAGCGACGTCACGACGGCCAGCGCGGTCACCGCGTTCCAGCCCAGTTGCGCGAGCAACAAACTGCCGATCGCGGCGCCGGCCGCCATCCCGATGAACATGCCGACGAACAGCACCGCATTGAGGCGGCTGCGCGACGCGGGATCGATCCGGTAGACGATCGACTGGTGCGCGATCAGCGTGGCCTGCACGCCGAGATCGAAGCCGATCGTCGCGACCGCGAGCAGCACGAGCTGCGCATGCGGCGACATCAGCGGCGCGGCGGCCATCGACGCGAACGACACCGTTGCGATGCCGATCCCGATCCGCGTCACGCGCTCGGGGCCGTGATGGTCGGCTAGGCGCCCGGCGATCGGCGCGGCCAGCGCGCCGGCGGCGCCCGCGAGGCCGAAGGCGCCGGCGGCCGCGCTACCGAGGTGGAACGGCGCGCCGTGCAGCATCACCGCGAGGGTCGACCAGAACGCGCTGAACCCGACGGCCAGCAGCCCCTGCGCGAGGGCGGCGCGGCGCAGTGCCGAATGCTCGCGCCACAGCGCGCCGAGCGAGCCGATCAGCGCGCGATACGGCAGCCGCGTGGTCGGCTCGAAGCGCGGCAACCCGCGTGCGGCCACGGCGCCGATCGCGGCGACGCTGGCGGCGGCGAGCGCGAACATCGCGCGCCAGCCGGCCGTCTCGGCGACGAATCCGGCCACGACGCGCGACAGCAGGATGCCGAGCAGCAACCCGGTCATCACCGTGCCGACGATGCGGCCGCGATGCATGTCGTGCGCGAGCGTCGCGGCGGCCGGCACGACGTCCTGCGCCATCGTCGCGGCGAGGCCGATCGCGAAGCTCGCCGCGAGCAGCAGCCCGAGCGACGGCGCGACGGCGGCCAGCAGCAACGCGGTGACCAGCGCCGCGGCCTTGATCACGATCACGCGGCGCCGGTCGAAGCGGTCGCCGAGCGGCGCGAGCAGCAGGATGCCGAGCGCATAGCCGAGCTGCGTGAGCGTCGGCACGAAGCCGATCGCCCGCGCCGACGCGCCGAGATCGGGCGCGAGCGCGCCGAGCATCGGCTGCGCGTAGTAGAGCGGGGCGACGCCGAGGCCGGCGGCGGCCGCGAGCAGCAGCACGAGCCGGCGATCGGGCATCGAATGAGCGGCCGGACGGGCCGGAGCGTGCGCCGGGCGGGGCGCGGCATCGAGACGGGTCGGGGTGGACATCGCGTACATCCTGGGTTGAAGAATGGGATGGACGCGAGTGTGGCGGTACGCGGCCGGCGACGGTAGTGCCGCCTGGCGCAGATTTGTTATACGCTCGACGAATGACCGAAAAATCTTCTCCCTCTCCCGCTGCTGGCGGGTCTCGGCGCATTCAGGCGGTGCCGGTGGACGGCGCCGGCTATCGTTTCGAGCTGATGGAAACCTTCGTGCGCATAGTCGAGGCCGGCAGCCTGTCGGCGGCCGCCGTGCAGTTGCACACGACGCAGCCGACCATCAGCCGGCGGCTGCAGGCGCTGGAAAATTCGCTCGGCATGCGGCTGCTGCAACGCACGACCCATACGATGCGGCTGACCGTCGACGGCGAGCGGTGCTTCAAGCAGGCGAAGGAGCTGCTGGCGAGCTGGGCGGCGTTCGAGGCCGATTTGCGCGGCGCGCAGGAGGAGCCGGACGGGCTGCTGCGCGTCGCGGTGCCGCACGCGTTCGGCCAGCAGCGTTTCGTTGCGCCGCTCGCGCAGTTCCTGCGCGACTACCCGCGCGTGTCGGTCGAGTGGCTGCTGCAGGACGAGGTGCGCGATTTCGTCGGCAGCGGCATCGATTGCGCGATCCAGGTCGGCGAACCGACCGATCCGGGCGTGGTCGCGATCCGGCTGACGAAGGTGCCGCGCTTCGTGGTCGCCGCGCCGTCCGTGCTGAGCGGCGCCGACGTGCCGGCCGATCCGGACGCGCTCGCCGCGCTGCCGTGGCTCGCGTTGCGCACGTACTACCGCACCGAACTCGCGCTGACGCATGCGACCACCGGAGACACGCGACGCATTCCGATCCGCCCGCGCATCACGACGGCGAACCTGTATGCGTTGCGCAGCGCGGCGCTGCTGGGCGTCGGCGCGTGCGTCGGATCGTCGTGGATGCTGGCCGACGATCTCGCGCGCGGCGATCTCGTGCACCTCGCGCCCGAATGGCAGGCCGCGGCGCTGCCCGTCTACCTGACTTATCCGCATGCGCAGTTCTATCCGTCGCGGCTCGTGCGGTTCGCCGCGATGATGCGGGAGGCTGTGCCGGCGCTCGTCGAAGGGCGCGACGGCTGAAGCGGGCGGCGCGGTGGCGGCGGCTCGCCGTCAGCCGCGCCGGATCCCTTCGGGCAGCGCGCTGATGCGGCGCACTTCGGGCGAATCGAGCCACGCGCGCGACGTCGCGCAGTCGACGAACATGTCGGTCGCGTCCTCGCCCCAGAACAGGTCGCCGTCGAGCGCGAAGGTCGGCACGCCGAACACGTTCTCGGCGATCGCGCGATCCGTGTTCGCGCGCAGCGCGTCCTTGACCGGCTGAGCCTCGACGGCCGTCACGCCTTCCGGAAAGCCGACCGCTTCGCACAGCGCGGCGAAGCCTGCGGGCGTCGACACGTCCTGGCCGTCGCGCCAGATATGCCGGAAGATCCGCCGGATCGCGTCGCGCGAGCTGCCCATCGCGATCGCGAGACGCAGCGGCTTGATCGGGTTGAACGGGTGCGCGGGCGGCATCCGGAACGCAATGCCCAGCTTATCCGCCCGGTATTGCGCATGCCGATAGGTGAACACGCGCTTGGCCGCGATTTCCGCCGGCGCTTTCTGGCCCCAGTGCGCGAGCAGCGCGCCGAGCACGATCGGCCGAGGCTCGAACGCGGCGGCGGGCGGCAACCGGTCGAACTGTTCCTGCTGCAGATAGGCGAACGGCGAAACGAAATCGAAATACCAGCTGGCGGTGCGCGCGGCGTTCATCGCGGGGGTCTCCTCGGGCGGGTCCGGTGGTCGGTTGCACGCATGGTGCGTCGCCTGAGAACGGCGCGCTGCGCGCATCGGCGGCCAGTGTCGCATGCGGCCGTCTTTCGCGCTGCCGTATCGCGTGCCGCGCGCAACCGGCTCCCTACGACCGGGCGTCGTCGTCCGCCGACGATGCGAGCCGCGCGAGACTGTCGCGCACGGCCGGCGCGTCGTAGCGCGCGCCCGCGCCGCCGAGTGCGACGGTCGCCTTTTGCGCGAGCGGCAGCAGCATCGCGAGCGCCGCCGTCATCGCCGGCGCGGCGGCGAGCCGCGACTTCGGGCCTGATACCGTCAGCGCACCGACGCATTCGCCGGCCGCGCCGAACACGGGCACGGAAGCCGACGCCGTTTCCGGGTCGCGCTCGCCGTACGACGCGGCCCACAGCTGTTCGCGCACGTCGTTCCAGCGGGCGTCCTGCGTGTCGGTGAAGGCCAGCAGCACCTTCCCGGATGCGCCCTGGCCGACCGGAAACTCCTCGCCGACGCGGATCGACACGCGTACCGCCCGTGCGGGCTCGACGCGATACAGCACGGAGCGCACGTCGCCCTGGCGCACATAGAACGATGCCGTTTCCCCGAGTTCGCGGCTCAGCGTCTCGAGCAGCGGCTCGATCACCGGGCCGACCCGGAACGAACGCTGGTACAGCGCGGCGAGCCGCTGCGGCTCGTGCCCGATCGCGTACTGGCCGTCGTCGAGCTTGCGCATGAAGCCGCCATGTTCGAGCGCCGCGAGCAGGCGCAGGATCGTGCTCTTGTACAGCCCGGTGCGGCGCGACAACTCGGCGAGCGACAGCCGGTCGTCGGTCTGGCCGAACGCACGGAGGATCGCGAACGCGCGGTCGAGCACCGCGACGCCGCTGGACGCCTCTTCCGTCGCCGGATCGGCTGCGTCGCCGGCGTGATCTGCTGGATTCCTGGGCACGGCCTGATTCCTTCGAATGATGGTCGGCGGACTATATCGTTCTATCTGACAGAACTCAAGTTCCAGAAAAACGCGATTCCACGGGTATACCCCCCTTATCGCCCATTCGACGCACGCTTAAAGTTCTGTCAAACAGAACTATGTTCTTTCAGATAGAACTATGGGGTATCGAATGAAGGTTTCAGAAAACTCGAAGGTGCTGGTCAGCGAGGTCGGCCCGCGCGACGGGCTGCAGAGCATCAAGACCGTGATGCCGACGGCCGCCAAGCTGCGCTGGATCACCGCGCTGGCCGCGGCCGGCCTGCGCGAGATCGAGGTCGGGTCGTTTGTGCCGGCCACGCTGTTGCCGCAGATGGCCGACGTGCGCGAAGTCGTCGCGCACGCGCTCGCGATTCCCGGGCTGCACGTCGCCGCGCTCGCGCCGAACCTGCGCGGCGCCGAGGGTGCGTTCGACGCGGGCGTGCACAAGCTGACGCTGCCGGTCTCGGTGACGCAAGCGCATTCGCTGGCCAACATCCGCAAGACGCCCGCGCAGATGATCGACGAGGTGCGCGCGATCGTCGCGCTGCGCGACGCGCGGTTTCCGTCGGTGCAGATCGAGGCCGGCGTGTCGGTGGCGTTCGGTTGCACGATTGCCGGCGCGGTCTCCGACGACGAGACGATCGCGATGGCCGTCGCGATGGCCGAATGCGGCGTCGACGAAATCGGCCTGTCCGACACCAGCGGTTATGCGAATCCCGCGCAGGTGCGCCGGCTGTTCACGCGGCTGCAACGCGAAGTCGGCGACAGGGCCGGCGGCGCGCATTTCCACAACACGCGCGGGCAGGGGCTCGCGAACGTCGTCGCGGCGCTCGACGTGGGCGTGACGACGATCGACGCGAGCCAAGGCGGCCTGGGCGGCTGCCCGTATGCGCCGGGCGCCACCGGCAACATCGTCACCGAGGACCTCGTGTTCCTGCTCGAAGCGATGGGCGTCGACACGGGCGTCGACGTCGACGCGCTGCTCGCCGCGCGCGCGATCCTGCATGCGGCGCTGCCGTCCGACGCGCTGTACGGCCACGTGCCGGACGCCGGGCTGCCGAAGGGCTTTCGCTATGCGGATGGCCGCGTGCCCTCGGCCGCGCAGCCGGAAGGATGCGTGGCGGGAGTCGCACGATGAACGATCGGCAACCGGTTGCCGCACTGCCGTACGCAGGCGTGCGCGTGATCGAGATGACGCACATGGTGATGGGCCCGACGTGCGGGATGCTGCTCGCGGATCTCGGCGCGGAAGTGATCAAGATCGAGCCGATCGCGGGCGACAGCACGCGGGCGCTGCGCGGGTCCGGCGCGGGCTTCTTCGGGATGTTCAACCGCAACAAGAAGAGCGTCGCGGTCGACGTGAAGGATCCGCGCGGGCTGGAGATCGTGCGGCGGCTCGTCGCGACGGCGGACGTCTTCAGCGAGAACTTCAAGAGCGGCACGATGGACCGGCTCGGGCTCGGCTACCCGCAGCTGGACGCGCTGAATCCGCGGCTCGTGTACGTGTCGCACAAGGGCTTCCTGCCGGGGCCGTACGAGCATCGCACCGCGCTCGACGAGGTCGTGCAGATGATGGGCGGCCTCGCGTACATGACGGGCCCCGAAGGGCGGCCGCTGCGTGCGGGCGCGAGCGTGAACGACATCATGGGCGGCATGTTCGGCGCGATTGGCGCGATGGCCGCGCTCGCGCAGCGCGAGCGCACGGGCCGCGGCCAGCAGGTGCAGAGTTCGCTGTTCGAGAACAACGTGTTTCTCGTCGCGCAGCACATGATGCAGTTCGCGGTGACGGGGCAGGCCGCGTCGCCGATGCCGAGCCGGATTTCCGCGTGGGCCGTCTACGACGTGTTCTCCGTCAAGGATGACGAACAGATTTTTCTCGCGGTCGTGTCGGATACGCAGTGGGCGCTGTTCTGCGATGCGTTCGGCCTCGCCGCGCTGAAGGACGACCCGCGCCTCGCGACCAACAACCTGCGTGTGCAGGCGCGCGAATGGCTGTTGCCGGAACTACGTTCGCGGCTCGCGCCGTACTCGGCCGCGGAGATCGGCGCGATCTTCGAATCGACCGGCCTGCCGTATGCGCCGATCACGAAGCCGCAGGACCTGTTCGACGATCCGCATCTGCTCGCCACGGGCGGCCTCGAAGCCGTGACGCTGCCAGCCGACGCGAGCAGCGCCGGGCGGCCGATCGACACGCGCACCGCGCTGCTGCCGCTGACGCTCGCGGGCGAACGCCTGCGGCTGCGCTCGGCGCCGCCTGCGCTCGGCCAGGACACGTGCGCGCTGCTCGGCGAGCTCGGCTACACGCCGGACGACGCGCGTGCGCTGATCGATGCCGGCGTCGTCGCGGGGCGGCACGGCGCGGACGTCGCCACGCACGGCGACGGACCGGGCGGTGCGCCGTCGGCGAACGAAGTGGCGAGCGCGTAGCGCAGCCGCGATTCATCGAACGAACAAAGGCGTCCCGGCCGCGCGCCGCGCGGCAGAGGATCGCCGCATCCACGGAGACAACCATGACATCCGCTTCCCCGGCGCTGGCCGCCGATCGCGACACCGACGCGTCGATCGAGCAACGCGCGGTGCGCAAGGCCGCGTGGCGCTTCATCCCGCTGCTCGCGCTCGCGTACTTCTTCAACTATCTGGATCGCACGAGCGTCGGGTTCGCCGCGCTCACGATGAACCGCGATCTCGGGCTGACGGCGACGCAGTTCGGCTGGGGCGCGGGGATCATGTTTGCCGGCTACTGCGTGTTCGAAGTGCCGAGCAATCTCGCGCTGTACCGCTTCGGCGCACGCCGCTGGCTCGCCCGCATCATGATCACGTGGGGGCTGATGGCGGCCGCGACCGCGCTCGCGACCGGGCCGACGAGTTTCTACGCAATCCGGCTGCTGCTCGGCATCGGCGAGGCTGGATTCTTTCCCGGCGTGATCTTCTTCCTCGCCGTGTGGTTTCCGGCGAGCTACCGCACGCGCGTGCTCGCGTGGTTCACCGTGTCGACGCCGCTGTCGTCGCTGATCGGCGGCCCGCTGTCGACGTGGCTGCTGCAGCTCGATGGCACGCTCGGGCTCGCCGGCTGGAAGTGGATGTTCATCGTCGAAGGGCTGCCCGCGTGCGCACTTGGTTTCCTTGTGCTGAAGCTGCTGTCCGATTCGCCGGCGAATGCCGCGTGGCTGTCGGACGACGAACGTGCCGCGCTGCAGCGCGCGTTCGAGCGCGACGGCGCGGCGGCCGGCCGCAAGAAGCGCTTCGGCGTCGCGCTGCGCGACGTGCGCGTGTACGTGCTCGCGCTGATCTCGTTCGGCTTCACGATGGGTTCGTACGGGATCGGCATCTGGTTGCCGCAAATGCTGAAGGCGCACGGGATGTCGACGATGCAGACCGGCTGGCTGTCCGCGGTGCCTTACTTCTTCGCCACGATCGCGCTGCTGTGGTGGGCGAAGCGGGTGGACCGTCGCGGCGGCCCGATCGCGAACCTGGCGATCGGCTTGTTCATCGGCGCGGTGGCGCTCGGCGTGTCGACGCATTTCCTGACGCTCGGGCCGGCGCTCGTCGGCATCACGCTCGCGCTGATCGGCACGATTGCCGGCCGCACGATCTTCTACACGCTGCCGTCTCGCTTCCTGTCCGGCCAGGCCGCGGCCGGCGGGCTGGCGCTGATCAATTCGATCGGCGCGCTCGGCGGCTTCGCGGGCCCCTATCTCGTCGGCTACCTGAAGGACAGCTTCGGCACCTTCACGGCCGGGATGCTCGGCCTCGCGATCGTGCTGGCGATCACGACGCTGCTCACGCTGTCGCTGTATGCATTCGACCGGAGCGAATGACATGACTTTTTCGATCACGCGGCGCCGGTTGATCGGCGCGGCCGCCGCATCGTTCGCGCTGCCTGCGTTTGCCGACACGGCGGCCCATGATGGAGCTTCACGCATGACGCAAAGCAACTACCTCGCGGTTCGTCCCGACTGGCTCGCGTCGGCGCTCGAACCCGCGCTCGAGCCCGACCTGCCGATCATCGATGCGCATCATCACTTCTATGAACGGCCGGGCTGGATCTACCTGCTCGACGACTATCTGCCGGACGCGCGCTCGGGTCACAACATCCAGGCGTCCGTCTACATGCAGGCGCAGACGCATTATCGCGATTCGGGCCCGGCCGAACTGAAGCCGGTGGGCGAGACGGCCTATGTCGCCGGCGTGACCGAGCCGCTTCAGCACGGCCCGGTGGCCGTCGCGAAGGGCATCGTCGGTCACGCGGACCTGCGGCTTGGCGAACGCGTGCGCGACGTGCTGGAAGCGCATGTCGAAGCCGGGCGCGGACGGTTTCGCGGCGTGCGGCACCTGAGCACGTGGGATGCCGATCCGACGCTCGCCAATCCGCTGTCGGCGGTGCCGCGCGGGCTGCTGCTCGATCCCGCGTACCGGGCCGGCGTCGCGCAGCTCGCGCCGCTCGGGCTGTCGTACGACGCGTGGCTGTTCTTCCCGCAGTTGCCCGAATTGTTCGAACTCGCGAAAGCGAACCCCGACACGCGGATCATCGTCAATCATTGCGGCGGCGTCGTGCGGATCGGCAGCTATGCGGACAAGCGACCGGAGGTGTTCGCGCGCTGGTCGGCGTCGATGCGCACGCTCGCGCAATTGCCGAACGTGTACGTGAAGGTCGGCGGCCTCGGGATGCGCATCAATGGGTTCGATTTCGAGAAAGGCGCGAAGCCGCCGTCGTCGACGCAGCTCGCCGACGCGTGGAAGCCGTGGATGATGACCTGCATCGACGCGTTCGGTCCCGGGCGCTGCATGTTCGAGGGCAATTTCCCGGTCGACAAGGGCTCGTATTCGTTCGTGAACGGCTGGAACGCGTTCAAGCGCCTGACCGCGCAGGCCGGCGCGGACGAGCGCGACGCGCTGTTTCGCGGCACGGTCACGCGCGCGTACCGGCTCGGCTGACGCGCATGCGCGGCGTCAACCGGCTTCCACCAGCGCCGCGAGCCGCGCCAGCGCCATCTGCCAGCCGGTCTCGTTGTCGGCGGCCGGCACGCCGGGCGGGACGCCGTCGTGCACCGCGTCCACGCGCGTGCCGCCCGCCTCGTCGGACAGCGTGATCGTGATCGTCATCGCGCCGCGCAGCATCGGGTCGTCGGTTTCGAATACATCGATCTCGACGATCCGCTCGTCGGGCACGAGCGTGACGAAGCGGCCGTGATAGGTGTCGGTGTGCGCGGTCGTCTTGCCGGCGCCGCCCGACGGCGCGTCGTAGCTCAGCGACACGCGCAGCGCGCCGCCTTCGCGCGTGTCGTACGCATGCACGCGGCACGTCATGCCGTCGGGCACTTTCCATTGCTCGACCGCGTGCGGGTCGAGCAGCGCGCGGTAGACCCGCCCGCGCGGCGCGTTCAGGTGCCGGCTGACCCGGGTCGAATGCGTGTGCGTGTGCAACATGTCGCCTCCCGCGAAGCGTGCGAGACGGTGCACGCCGGCGCCCGGCGTGTCGTCATGCTTCCTTCAGGAATCCTAGGCGCGGGCGCGGCGGCATGCAATGACCGCACGGGCAGCGGCGTTCAGCGCAGGGTGGCGGCGAACGCGTCGAGCTGCGTGATGCAGGTGTTCCAGCCCTCGAAAAAACCGAGCGCTTCGTGGCGCTCGCGCGTCGCGGCGTCGGGATGCATCACGCGCGCCTCGTAGCGGCTGCCCGCGTCGTCGTCGGCCATCGTGACGATCGCCGTGAAGCCCAGCCACGGCGTCTGCGGCCGCCAGCCGCCCGCGAGCATCGACGTGAACGCGATGCGCGATTCCGGCACGATGTCGAGGAAGCAGCCGGGGTTGTCGCTCGTGCCGCCGTCGGGGCCGCGCATGAACGTATGGAAAGCGCCGCCCGGCCGCAGGTCGAATGCGCGCACCTCGGTGGTCCATGGTTTCGGGCACCACCATTCCTTCAGCAGTTCCGGGTCGGTCCATGCGCGCCATAGCGCGTGGCGTGGTGCGCGCAGCGTGCGCGTGATGACGAGATCGTGGGCTTCAGCGGGGGCGACGTGGTTGGCTGACATCTTGCTCCTCCTGGTGACGGCGTTCGACGAATTCGACGAGACGATCGGATCGCGCTTCCCACTGTGCGCGCTGCGCGGCGAGCCATGCCTCGGCCTCGGTCAGCCGGCTGCCGACCAGCGCGCAGGTGCGCGAGCGGCCGGTTTTCCGGGTCTCCACGAGGCCGCTGCGCTCGAGCACGGCGACATGCTTCATGAACGACGGTAGCGCCATGTCGAACGGCGCGGCCAGCGCGGAGACGGTCCGCTCGCCATGGCCGAGCGCGCTGACGATCGCGCAGCGCGTCGGATCGGCGAGCGCATGGAACACGTCGCTGATGTGGAGGGGAAGGTTATCCATTCGGCTAAGTGTAGGCGATGTCGACGCCGGTGCAACGACAATTTTCGTCGCGTACGATGATGGGGCGGTAACACGCGCCGACCGCGTGCCGCGTTGTCGGATACCTGCCGTCGTGGTGCGCGCCTCGACACCTGGCCGGCGTTCGTTCCGATCCCGCCCCATGCCGAACCCGCGCGTGCGGCCCACCTGACTACCTGACTACCGGAGATGGCATGACCGAACCTGTTACCGTCCGCCGCGTCGGCGCGAGCGAAGCGATGGCCTGTGTCGATGCGCTGGCCGACGTGCTGATCGATTGCGTCGAAGGCGGCGCATCCGTCAGCTTCATGCTGCCGATCGAGCGGTCGACCGCCGTCGCGTTCTGGACGCGCGTGGCCGAAGGCGTCGCGAACGACGAGCGCATCCTGCTCGTCGCCGAGGACGGGGCCGGGCGGATCGTCGGCACCGTGCAGGTCGTGACCGCGCAGCCCGAGAACCAGCCGCATCGCGCGGATATCGCGAAGATGCTCGTGTCGCGGCACGCGCGCCGGCAGGGCGTCGCCGCGCGCCTGATGGCCGCGGCCGACGCGGCCGCGCGCGACGCCGGCAAGACCGTGCTCGTGCTCGACACGGTGACGGGCGGCGACGCCGAACGGCTGTACGAACGGGCCGGCTGGCAGCGCGTCGGCATCGTGCCGAACTACGCGCTGATGCCCGACGGCGCGCTGTGCGCGACGACGTATTTCCACAAGCAGCTCGCGTAACGGCATCCCCCAAACCGCTGCCTCGATGAAACGCTCCTATGTCGCTTTCGCCCTCACGGGCCTGCTGGTCGCGCTGCCGATTGCCGCGTATGCGCTCGTCAAGCCGCTGCGCGTCGTCGCGCCCGCGCTGATTCCCGGCGTGTCGTGCCCGAGCGCCGACATCTGCACGGACGATGCCGCGAAGCTCGACGACGCACGGCAGCTCTATCGCGACGGCTACGCGCGCGCGGCCGCGGCCGTCGGCGCGTTCCAGGCTTCGCCGCGCGTCGTGTTCTGCTCGACGCGCGCGTGCGCCGATGCGTTCGGCCTCGGCTCGCGCGCAGCGCTGGCGCTCGGCGATTTCGGCGTGGCGATCGCACCGCGCGGCTGGCAGACCTACTTTCTCGCGCACGAGCTGATCCATCACCGGCAGGCGGAAGTGCTCGGCAACGTCGCGGTCGTGACGAAGCCGCGCTGGCTGATCGAAGGAATGGCGTATGCGCTCAGCGACGATCCGCGTCATCCGCTCGCGCAACCGTTCGAATCCTGGCGCACGCAGTTCGCCGCGTGGAATGCGGCGCGCGGCGCGCAGCCGCTGTGGGACGCCGCGCGGGTGGTGGAATAGCGGGAATGACGGCAATGACGATCGCGCGCGACCGGCCCCGCCATGCCGCTACGCCGGCACGGTCGGATCGTCCGGCTGCCCCACGAGCGTGCGCCGCCCCGCGTCGAGAATCTCGTCGGCCAGCGCCGGATCGGTGCCGGCAATCGCGCGCGACAGCACGAGCGCGCCGATCATCTGGCTGAAGACGGCGAGCGCGTCGCGGCGCGCGTCTGCCGAGCCTTCGGCGGCCAACGTCCGCTCCAGCCGGTCGAGATAGCCGGCGACGCCGCGCGTGTAGCAGGCGCGCGCCGCGTCGGTCAGCCGCGGCGCATCGCCCGCGAACCCCGACAGCGGGCAGCCGCCTTCGACGTTGTCGCGATGCGCGGTCGACAGGTAGGCCGTCACTTGCTTCGCGACGCTGCCGGCACTCGGCGAATCTGCGCGGTCCTGCATGGCTTTCTCCATCACCGCGGCGACCAGCGCATTTTTCGATTTGAAATGGTTGTAGAAGCCGCCCTGCGTGAAGCCGGCGTCCTTCATCAGTTCCGTCAGCCCGACGGCCTCGACGCCGCGCATGCGAAACAGCCGCTCGGCGGCCGCGACGATCGCGTTGCGGTTTTCCGCGGCCTGTTGTCTCGAGACGCCCATCGATCCCTCCCTCTTTCCCGCAATTGCGTCGATTGAAAAACACAATGGTGATCACCATTGACGTGCCGACCTCGCGCTGGCACCATGCTTCGCAAAGACGATGGTGATCGACATTGAGATTCAAGTGTAGCCGACTTCGCGGACGAAGCGAAGCAACCCGGCGCAGCATGGATCGAAGTCGGTCGGCGTCCAGGGTGCGGCGAGGCGCGGGCGGCGGGACGGCCCGGCTGGCGGCACCGGCGGTGCAACGGTTCGGTACGCGATGGCAGCGTGGTTTTTCACCGGATTCCGGGCGTGTGGCGAACCGGCGCGCACGGGATTCAATCTCCGAAAGGAAGGGTCATGAAGATCGAAGGTGCAGTCGTTTTCATCACGGGCGCGAACCGCGGGCTTGGCCTCGAGTTCGCGAAGCAGGCGCTCGAGCGGGGTGCGCGCAAGGTCTATGCGGGCGCACGCGATCCGGCCAGCGTGACGCTGCCGGGCGTCGTGCCCGTGAAGCTCGACGTGACCGATCCGGCGGCGGTCGCGGCGGCCGCCGAGGCGGCGCGAGACGTCACGCTGCTGATCAACAACGCCGGCATCGCGCGGCTCGGCAGCCTGACCGACGACGGCGCGGTCGATGCATTGCGCGCACACCTGGAGACCAACGTGTTCGGGATGCTGGCGATGTCGCGCGCATTCGCGGGAACGCTCGCGGCCCACGGCGGCGGCGCGATCCTGAACATCCTGTCGGTCGCGAGCTGGACGAACCGGCCGATCCTGTCGGCCTACGGCGTATCGAAATCGGCCGCATGGGCGCTGACCAACGGGCTGCGCCATTCGCTGCGCGAGCAGCGCACGCGGGTGATCGGGCTGCATGCCGGCTTCATCGATACCGACCTGACGGCCGGCCTCGACGTGCCGAAAGCGACGCCGGCCGACGTCGTGCGCCAGGCGTACGACGCCATCGAGGCAGGGGCGGAGGAAGTGTCGACCGACGAGTTCACGCGGCAGGTGAAGGCCACGCTGTCGTCGGGCGTCTATCTGGAAGAACCGGCGCCGCGTTGACGCCGCCGGCAGGGCGAACCCGCCGCCGCGCCGTGCGCGCGGCGGCGGATCGACCCGTCAGACCGTCGTGTCGATGATGCCCGGGATCTTCACGTCCGGGTTCACGTCCGCGTCATAGTCGACGCCGGCGATCTCGAAGCCGAACAGGCGCAGGAACTCGGTCTTGTAGCCCGCGAAGTCGGTCATCTCGTACAGGTTCTCGTTCGTCACCTTGTCCCACATCGCGACGACCTTCGCCTGCACCTGCGGATCGAGCTCCTTGTAGTCCGCGCGCAGGCGGCCTTCTGCGTCGACGTGCGGCGTCGCGCCGTACAGGCTGTCCTTCAGGAGCCCGTACACCTGCTCGATGCAGCCTTCGTGCGTGCCCGTTTCCTTCATCACCTTGAACAGCAGCGACAGGTACAGCGGCATCATCGGGATCGCCGAGCTGGCCTGCGTGACGACGGCCTTCAGCACCGACACGCGCGCATCGCCGCCGTGCGCGGCCAGCTTGTCGCGGATCGACAGCACCTTCTTGTCGAGATCCTTCTTCGCTTCGCCGATCGAGCCGTTCCAGTAGATGTCGTGCGTGATCTGCTCGCCGAGGTACGTGAACGCGGTGGTCTTCGCGCCGTCGGCCAGCACGCCGGCGTCGGCCAGCGCGTCGATCCACATCTGCCAGTCCTCGCCGCCCATCACCGCGACGGTGCCGTCGATCTCTTCCTGCGTCGCCGGCTCGAGCGACACTTCGCGGATCACTTCCTTGTCGGTGTCGAGCCCGCGGAACGTGACGGCCTTGCCGACCGGCTTGAGCGTCGAGCTGATGGTTTCGCCCGTCTTCGGGTGCGTGCGGCGCGGCGCGGCGAGGCTGTAGACGACCAGGTCGACCTTGCCGAGATCCTGCTTGATGGTGTCGATCGTGACCTGCTTGACCTTGTCGGAGAATGCGTCGCCGTTGATGCTGCGCGCATACAGCCCCTTTTCGGCGGCGAATTTCTCGAACGCGGCGCTGTTGTACCAGCCGGCCGTGCCGGGCTTCGTTTCGCTGCCGGCGCGCTCGAAGAACACGCCGAGCGTGTCCGCGCCCGAGCCGAATGCGGCCGAGATCCGGGCGGCGAGGCCGTAGCCGGTCGACGCGCCGATCACGAGCACCTTTTTCGGGCCGTTGGCGATCGGGCCGTGCGAAGTCACGTAATCGATCTGTTCCTTGACGTTGGCTTCGCAGCCGACCGGATGAGTCGTCACGCAGATGAAGCCACGCACGCGCGGTTTGATGATCATGGGAGAACCTCTAGTCAGAAAGGCGGGGACGGCCTGAAATCGGAAAAATCCCGCGCATTGTAAAGGAAGCGGCCGATCGCGGGCGGGCACGGACGGCAGGCGTCGGATCGCCCGGTTACTTCTCTCTTGACAGAAATAACTGAAAAAACTAAATTCCCCACCATGGAACTCACGCCGATTGCCGAACGATTCATTCTCCACTGGGGCGAAATGGGCTCGCGGTGGGGCGTCAACCGTACTGTGTCGCAGATTCACGCGCTGCTCTACCTGGCCGGACGGCCGGTTGCGGCCGACGAGATCGCCGAGACGCTCAACGTCGCACGCTCCAACGTCAGCACGAGTCTGAAGGAGCTGCAGGCGTGGCGGCTCGCGAAGGTCGTGCACGTGCTGGGCGATCGCCGCGACCACTTCGAGACGTCGACCGACATCTGGGAGTTGTTCAAGCTGATCGTCGAAGGGCGACGGCAGCGCGAGATCGAGCCGACGCTCACGGTGCTGCGCGATTGCCTGACGAATCCGGACATCGCGAACGAGAGCCGGGAGACCGAGCAGCGCATTCGCGACACGCTGCAGTTCGTCGAGACGCTCACGACCTGGTCCGACGAAATGCTGCGGCTCAAGCCCGATACGCTGATGAAGGCGCTCGGCATCGGCGCGAAGATCAGCCAGACGGTCAGGCGCAAGCCGTCGAAGTAAGCGGTAACGGCAGAGCGGGCACGCAGCCCGCTTTTTTCGAGGTTGTTATTTCTGTCTGTACAGAAATAACTGTAAATAGAGGATGAGCATGAACGCAGTCTTGCCGTCTACCTCCCCGCCCGATCGCACCGGCGCACGCGGCATGACCGTGCTCGTCTGCGGCGCGAACGGCTTCATCGGGCAGGCGCTGTGCGCGCGGCTCGAAGCCGGCGGGCATCGCGTGTTGCGGGGCGTGCGCCGCGCGGCCGGCCCGCACGACGTCGCGATCGACTTCGCGCAGGACGTCGATCCGCAAGCGTGGCTCGCACGGCTGAAGGGCGTCGACGTGGTGATCAACGCGGTCGGCATGCTGGCCGATCGACGCGGCGCGACGCTCGATGCCGTGCATCGCGCCGCGCCGTGCGCGCTCTTTACCGCGTGCTGCCTGGCCGGCGTGCGGCGCGTGATCCAGATCTCGGCGCTCGGCGTCGAACGCGGCGATACGCGGTACTTCGCGAGCAAGCGTGTAGCCGACCGTTTCCTTCAGACGCTGCCGATCGACTTCCGCATCGTGCGCCCCGCGCTCGTCTACGGGGCGGCCGGCGCGTCCGCGCGGTTTTTCCGGATGCTCGCGAGCCTGCCTGTGCACATGTTGCCGGCGGGCGGCCATCAACGGCTGCGCCCGGTGCATGTCGACGATCTCGCCGAAGTCGTGGCGCGGCTCGTCGTACAGCCGGGCGATTCGCGGGCGGCCGAGAGCCGGGTGATCGACGTGGTCGGCAGCGACGAAGTCGAATACCGCGAGATGCTGGCCGGCTACCGCGCCGCGCTCGGATTTCCGCCGGCGGCCCGCGTGACGCTGCCGGGCCCGCTGGTCGGCGCGGCGGCCGCACTGCTCGGCACGCTGCCGGGGGCGATGCTGACGCGCGACACGTGGGCGATGCTGCGCGGCGGCAACACCGGCGACCCGACGGCCGTCACGGCTGTGCTGGGCCGGCCGCCGCGCGGCCTCGGCAGCTTCATCGGCGCGGAAGCCGGCGCATTGCGCCGCGACGCGCTCGCGATGTGGCGGCGCCCGGTGCTGGTGGGCGCGCTCGCGATCGTGTGGATCTGGACGGCGATCGCGAGCGCGTTCATCCATCCGCTGCACGCGAGCCTCGCGCTGCTGGCGCCTGCGCACCTGACGGGCCTGCCCGCGCTGATTGCGCTTTACGCGGCCAGCGCGCTGGATTTCGCGTTCGGCATCGCGACCGTCGTCGCGCCGTCGCGGCGCCTGTGGGCCGCGCAGGCGGCGCTGATCGTCGCGTATTCGGCGGTCATCGCGGTCACGATGCCGGGCCTGCTGGCCGAACCGTTCGGCCCCGTGCTCAAGAACGTGCCGATCCTCGCCATCCTGTTGATCCTCTATTCAGAAGAAGAACACGCATGAATACCTATCTCGTCATCAAGGCGCTTCATATCCTGTCTTCGGTGCTGCTGGTCGGCACGGGGTTCGGCACCGCGTTCTACCTGTTCTTCGCGAACCGCACGCGGTCGGTGCCCGCGATCGCGGCCGTGTCGCGGCTCGTCGTGCGCGCGGACTGGTGGTTCACGACGCCGGCCGTGATCTTCCAGCCGGCGTCCGGGCTGTGGCTCGCGCACACGGCCGGCTGGCCGTGGCATACGCCGTGGCTGCTCGCGTCGATCGTGCTGTATGCGGTCGCCGGTGTGTGCTGGCTGCCGGTCGTGTGGCTGCAGCTCGAACTTGCATCGATGGCGAAGCTCGCGCACGCGAACGGCGATGCCGCGTTGCCCGAGCGCTACTGGCGCTATGCGAAGCGCTGGGAACTGCTCGGCTATCCGGCGTTCTTCGCGATGCTGACCGTGTATTTCCTGATGGTGGTCAAGCCGATGTAAGTCTGTCGCCGTCGCGTGGGGGCGGCGGCGTACGCGGGACAGCAGTCAATCGATCGATTCATGATGCTTGCAATAACAAGCAGGAGTGCGAAGCATGGGATCAAGTGAAATGGTTCTCCACTTCGATGGGCGATGTCCGCTCACCCCGCGCCGCATCGTCGTGCGCTGGATGTACGCAGCCGCGATCGCGCACCTGCTGGTCGGCGCAGCCATTCCGTGGATCGCCGGCGCATCTTGGCTCGACGCGTATCACCGCGACATCGAGTGGCATTTCTGGACGGGAGCCGCGCCCGAAGCCGCGCGCGCCCAGCAGGTCTGGTGGATGTCGCTGCTCGGCGCGACGGTGCAGTGCGCGTCGGTCTGGATGCTCGCGCTCGTCCATCTCGGCAACCGGCTGCGGAAACGGGAAGTGTGGGGCTGGCTGCTGGCTGGCCTGTCGATCTGGGCGCCGCAGGACATGCTGTTGTCGTGGCAGGCGCAGGTGTGGAGTCACGTGGCGATCGACGTTGCCGCACTCGTCGCGATGGTGCCGCCGCTCGTCTGGCTTTGGAGGAGGGATACCGCATGAACACGTTGCCTGCTTTCGACTGGGCGCTCAACCTGCTGATCGTGCAGGGCGCGATGGGCGCATTCGATACGCTTTATCACCACGAACTCACGCAGGACCTGCCGCACAGCCCGCGCGCGCGGCTCGAGCTGGCGATTCATGCGGTGCGATCCGTGCTGTACGGCCTCGTGTTCGCGTCGATTGCGAACGTCGCGTTTCACGGCGCGTGGGTCGCGGCGCTCGCGACGGTCGTGTTCGTCGAAGTGGTGCTGACGTTGTGGGATTTCGTCGTCGAGGACCAGAGCCGCAAGCTGCCGGCGACCGAGCGTGTGCTGCACACGCTGCTGGCCGTCAACGGCGGCGCGCTGTTCGGAATGGTCGCGATGCAGCTCGCCGTGTGGGCGCACGCGCCCACCGCGCTGCACGCGATCGACGTCGGCTGGCGTGGCTGGTTGCTCAGCCTGTTCGCCGTCGGCGTGACGCTGTCGGGCGTGCGCGACGGGATCGCAGCATACCGCATCGCGCCACGCGCGCCGGCCGCCAACCCGTTCGCCGGGCAGCGGCCGGGCAACGTACTCGTTACCGGCGGGACCGGCTTCATCGGCGAAACGCTCGTGAACCAGTTGCTCGATGCCGGGCATACGGTCACGTTGCTGGCACGCGATCCGTTGCGCGCGGCTTACCTGTTTCAAGGCCGCGTGCGCAGCGTGACGTCCGTCGACCAGTTGCAGCCGCACGAGCGCTTCGACACGGTGATCAATCTCGCCGGCGCGCCGGTGCTGGGCGCACGCTGGAGCAAGCGCCGGCGGGCGCTGCTGCTCGCCAGCCGCGTCGGCGTCACGCAGGCGCTGATGCGCTGGGTGGAAACCGCCGTGGTCAAGCCGCGCACGTGGATCCAGGCGTCCGCGATCGGCTACTACGGCGTGCGGCCGGGCGACGAACGGCTCGACGAGGGCAGCAGTACCGGCGCCGGCTTCATGTCCGAGCTGTGCCGGCAGTGGGAGGCGGCCGTGCAACCGCTCGAGCGCCACGGCGTGCGCGCGGTGGTGCTGCGGCTGGGCATCGTGTTCGGCCCGGGCGGCGCGTTGCGCCCGATGCTGCTGCCGCATTACGTCGGGCTGGGCGGCCGATTCGGCGACGGCGCGCAGGTGATGAGCTGGATTCACCGCGACGACGTGCTGCGGATCGTCGCGCGAGCGATGACCAACGCGGCCATGCATGGCGTCTACAACGCGGTCGCACCGGTGCCGCTGACCCAGCGCGCGTTCGTGCGGGTCGTGACGAAGGTGCTGCGCCGTCCGGCGTTCCTGCACGTGCCGGCCGCGCCGCTGCGCGCCGCGATGGGCGAGATGGCCGAGCTGCTGCTGGACGGGCAGCGCGTGGTGCCGGCACGGCTGCATCAGGACGGATTCATGTTCCGGTTCCCGACGGCCGAGCACGCGCTGCGCGACCTGACGAACCGGCCGCACACCGATTTCGCGCCCGCGGTCTGCCGTTTCCCGCGAGGTCGTGTATAAATTCGGCGTGAACGCGTTCGGCGTGTGCCGTGCGCGCCGAACGCTCCGCACCCGACCTCACAAGGAGACTGCATGCTGCACGTCCTCGGCAAGATTCCGTCCATCAACGTCCGCAAGGTGCTGTGGTTGTGCACCGAACTGAACCTGCCGTTCGAACAGGAAGACTGGGGCGCGGGCTTCCGCACGACCCACGATCCGGCCTATCTCGCGCTGAATCCGAACGCGCTCGTGCCCGTCATCAAGGATGACGATTTCGTGCTGTGGGAATCGAACACGATCATCCGCTACCTCGCGAACCGCTACGGCGGCGATGCGCTGTATCCGGCCGAGCCGCAGGCGCGTGCGCGCGTCGACCAGTGGATCGACTGGCAGGGCTCGGACCTGAACCGCTCGTGGGTCGGCGCATTCCTCGGCCTCGTGCGCAAGTCGCCCGACCATCAGGATCCGGACGCTATCGCACGGTCGATCGCGGGCTGGACGACGCACATGCGCGTGCTGAACGCGCAGCTCGACAAGACCGGCGCGTACGTGGCCGGCAACACGTTCACGCTCGCGGATATCCCGATCGGTTTGTCGGTGAACCGCTGGTTCGGCACGCCGTTCGAGCATCCGGACCTGCCGGCGGTGTCGCGCTACATCGAACGCCTCGCGACGCGCGAAGGGTTCAAGCAGTACGGCGGCAGCGCGAATCCGTAATGCAGCGCGGATAGCGCGTGAAGCGGCGGCGTCGTCACGGCCGCCGCCGTAGCGCGCGCGGCGGGCAAGCGCCCGTCGTCACGCACCGGGGGCCGGCACCGCGTCGAGCACGCGCGCGAGAAACGCCTCGTGATTCCACGCGGCTTCCGGCCGCGACAGCCCGAGCCGCACGATCACCAGCTCGCGGCTCGGCACCACGCTCACGAACTGACCTTCATGGCCGACCGCATGAAACGCGTCGACCGGCATCGCGCGCGCATGCGGATCGCGATCGTTGAACGGCTCCGGCACCTTCACCCACAGCTGCGCGCCGAATTCCTGCCGCGTCGACTGCGGCGTCGCGCGCGTCAGGTAATGCACCCAACCTTCCGGCAGCAGCCGCTGCCCGTTCCACACGCCGTCCTGCAGCAGAAGCTGACCGAAGCGCGCCCAGTCGCGTGCGCTCGCATACAGGTACGACGCGCTGACGAGCGTGCCGGACGCATCGGGCTCGAACACCGCGCTGCGCATCCCGAGCGGCGCGAACAGTGCGCGGCGCGGAAACGCGAGGTAGTCGGCGTCGCTGCCGCCCAGCGCTTCGCGCATCACGCGCGCGACGATCGCGCTCGTGCCGCTCGAGTACGACCACTGTGCGCCGGGCGTCGCGGCAAGCGGCTTCGCCGACGCGAACCGCGCGGTATCGGGCTGCGTGAACAGCATCACCGCGACGTCGGACAGCGGGTCGTCGTAGTCCTCGTTGAATTGCAGGCCGCTCGTCATCCGCAGCAGTTCGTCTAGCGTGATGGCCGCGCGCGGATCGCCGCTGCCGCGCCATTCGGGCAGCAGCGCCGACGTGTCCGGCGACAGCTTGTGCCGCGCGACCAGCGTGCCGACCAGCGCGGCGGTCACGGTTTTCGTCATCGACCAGCCGGGCAGCGGCGTGTCGGCCGTGAAGCCGCGCGCATAGCGTTCGGCGATCACCTGGCCGCGCCACATCACGACGACCGCGCGCGTGCGCCGCGGCCGCGCCGGATCGGGTTCGTCGAACGCGCGGTCGAGCGCGGTCTGCAGCTTGCGTGCGTCGATGCCGGCGGGCGGCATGGCCGGTGCGGGTGGGTCGGGCGGCGCGACCGGCGGATCGGGGAGGGGCGGCAACGCGGCCGGCAAGGTGGCCGCCGCCGCACCGGTCGGGGCCCCGAGTGCGAGCGTGCAGCCGAGCCCGGGTCGGAAGTCGGCTTCGCGTTCGGCGAAGCCGGCGAAGGTCGCCATCGCACGATGATGGTCGGGATCGAGCGACGGGCGTACCAGTTTCAGCAGCGGATGGACGCCGGCCATGATGTCGACGTCGATCACGGACGCGGCCGGGCGGCCCGACACGAATACGCCCGAGCACAGCGCCTTGGCCGCATAGCCGGTTGCGATCGGCGCGAGCCGGGACAGCATGTAGCCGGTGTAGCCGATAGCGGCCACGAGGGCGAGCGCGACACCGCGCAGAATCAGCTTCTTGAGGGGGATCGTCATGCGCGAGCGTCCTCGGTGGCGTGCCGGCCGGCAACGATCCGGCAGTGTCGCAGGTTCGGGCGATGCGTTGCAATCGCGGCCGCGTGACGCGTGACGACGATCGCATGCAGTCACGTCGCCGGCCGCTCGACAATTCGGCGCGCGTCGTGCGAGTTGATATCGGGCCGGCCGTCGGCCGATAATCGTCCGGCATTGCTGTCCCAGTCCCACTGTCCAATCGAGATCGGAAAACGCCATGTCCTACGACAACAACAACCCGTTCGCCAAAATCCTGCGCGGCGAACTGCCGTGCGTGAAGGTCGCCGAAGACGACGCGACGCTCGCGATCATGGATCTGATGCCGCAGGCCGACGGTCACGTGCTCGTGATCCCGAAGGAGCCGGCCGCGCAGATCTTCGAGCTGTCCGGCGACGCGGCCGCGGCCGGCATCCGGATGGCGCAGCGCGTCGCGGCGGCGGTGCGCGCGGCGCTCGAGCCGGACGGCGTGTTCATCGGCCAGTTCAACGGCGCGGCAGCCGGCCAGACGGTCCCGCATGTGCATTTCCACGTGATTCCGCGCTGGGAAGGCGCGGAGCTGCGGATGCACGCGCGGGACATCGCCGACGCCGCGACGCTCGAAGCGCTCGCGCAGCGCATTCGTGCCCGCTTCGTGTAACAACCCGTCCGCACCCGGCGCGGCGGCCGTCCACCGGCCGGCCGCTGCGCCGCCAGAGCCTGTTTCAGCGGTCACACCAGGTAACACGTGTAACCGCCCGGGAAACTCGGCCGGCCGGGCCCGGCGCTAGACTCCGCGCATTGTTTCATCGAGCGACAGGAGGGGCGGATCGCCTCTTCGTGCCGGCCGTCGCGTGGTGCGGCGACACGCGGCGGCGCGGTCTTCGCGAGATGCCGTTCGTCTTTCGCGCCGGGAACCGAGCCATGTCCAGACTTCTCATCACGCTTGCCCTGATCGGCGGCCTGTCCGGCTGCTATGTCGCGCCGCCGTACGGCTACGCGCCCGCGCCGGCCTACTACGGCTATGCCCCCGCGTATTACGCGCCGCCCGTCACCGTCGGCATCGGCGGCCACTTCCACATCCGCTGATCCGTCGCAGCACGCCGGCCGCGGCCATACCGGCCCGGTCGGCTGCCGTTGGCCGGACGATGCCCGCGCGTTCGCGCGCGGCATCACGGTGCTGCACGGCGCGCGGGCTGCGCGGTTCCTATACTTCACAGGAATGCGTATCCCCGCGAGGCCGTCATGACAGCCACCCCCAAGGTCATCGTTCTGTCGAGCCTGTCCACGCTCGTCTATCTCGGGCTCGCCGTGCTCGGCATCGGCGGGTTCGCTGCATTCTTCTCGCATCCCCAGCTGACCGTCGTCGCGCTCGCGACGCTCGCGATGGCCGTCACCGCGCTGTTCACCGAAGGCAACCTGAGCAGCGGCGAGCGCGAGCGTCGCGACAACCGCTGGGTGCTCGCGGCGTTCGCGGTGAGCGGCTTCCTGCTCGCGTACCTGCCCGCGCTGACCGACCGGCTCGACGTCTGGATGTTCGGCGGCGACACGGTGCGCTGGATCGGCGTCGCGCTGTACCTCGCGGGCGGCGTGCTGCGGATGTGGCCCGTGTTCGTGCTCGGCAAGCGCTTCAGCGGGCTCGTCGCGATCCAGCCGGGCCATACGCTCGTGACCGGCGGCATCTACAGCCGCATCCGCAATCCCAGCTATCTGGGCCTGGTCGTCAATTCGTTCGGCTGGGCGCTGGCGTTCCGCTCGGGCGTCGGCGTGCTGCTGGTCGTGCTGACGTTCGTGCCGCTCGTCGCGCGGATCCGCTCGGAAGAGGCATTGCTGCGTTCGCAATTCGGCGCCGAGTACGACGCGTACTGCGCGCGGACGTGGCGGTTGCTGCCCGGCGTGTACTGACCCTCTTCATCTTCTCCCTGACCGTCGTTCGGAGGCCCACGCCGCGGCATGTGCAGATGTGTTGCCACGTGTGTCTCGAATGTGCGGCCGCTTGCATCACCGGCCTGTCGCGATGCGGGGCCAGAACCGTGCCCAAGCCAATGCCGGCAAGGGTTTCAGCCGGATTCGGCGGGCGCGTTTATCGTCTGTTATTCGTAAACAACTTGTTACCACAATGTCCACGGCAGGAATGCGGGACCGGTGCTATTCTTCGCCGCAAGCTCGTTGAAATGAATTGGTCCGCGGTTCGGCACAATGCCTGCCCCGACGTCGATCGATTCAGATCGTCGTACCGAGCGGACCTCGATAACCAGAATTGCGAACAAGGAAGAATACGGGAATGTGGAAGAAAATCGCCCCCGCTCTCGTCGTCGCCGCGTTGACCGGCGCGACTGCACTGCCGGCAATGGCCGGTGACTTGAACAACGCGCTCGGCGGCGCGCTCGGCGGGGTTGCCGGCG
Organism: Burkholderia sp. AcTa6-5; assembly: GCF_017815075.1. NCBI lineage: Bacteria > Pseudomonadati > Pseudomonadota > Betaproteobacteria > Burkholderiales > Burkholderiaceae > Burkholderia > Burkholderia sp. AcTa6-5. Next base: position 240,984 of record NZ_JAGIQE010000004.1, read on the forward strand.
CAGCGGTCGGCGGCGCGGTCGGCGGCAGCACGGGCTCCGTCATCGGCGGCGCGATCGGCGGCGGCGCCGGCGGCGCGGTGACGTCGAACCGTCGCGAGCGCACCGGCGCGATCATCGGCGGCGCCCTCGGCGGCGGCGCGGGTACCGCGGCAGGCAACGCGATGGGCGGCCGCACGGGCGGCCTGCTGGGCGCGGCCGTCGGCGGCGGCGCCGGCGCGGCACTCGGCGGCAACATGTCGCGCAGCTCGTACGATCGCGATCACGGCGACCGCGGCTACCATCGCCGCAAGCATCGCCACCACCGCGACTGGGACTGATCGCCGCTGGCGCGGCCCGGTGCGCGACCCGCGCACCGGCGCGCCGACGGCGTCGGCATCCCGACGCGAGCCTCAGCCCGGCGCGCTGCCGGGCCGCTTCGCCGGCCACGCCGGCGATTCTCCTCCGGCTTCATCAGCCGCTGCCATGTGCCCGATCGACGGGCCGGCAATTCTCCTTCCGCTGTTTTCTCCGTTTCTCGACGACACCCGTTGCCGCGTCCGAATGTGCGCGGGCAGGGTCGGTCGAATGCCGTCCACTTTTCCTTTGACACGTCGGCTCGTTCTGACCTGACCGTATCTCGCGGCCCTGCCGCAGCGGTCCGCTGCCGCGCACGTTTCGACTGCGTTCGATCCGCGTAACGGGATGCATCGAGACCGGCGCTTTGCACGCTGCGTTGTCGTGCACGGACCCATCGCGCGAGCGTTCGCAACCGTCAGGATTTCCCCGATAGCCGGCGCGCCCCGCAACGCTTCCCCACCGCGCATCGCGGGCGCCGGTGGGTAGTGCGAAATCGAATGCATGTCATCGCAACATTTAATTGGTCGATCGAGATCGACTTCGCTATCGTCGGCGATGCTCGCGTACCGAGTCGAACCGTGCCGCCATCCGCGCCTCGCTGCATGATCGCGAGGGCCGCGGCCTGACCGCCGGCCCGACCATCCGGGCCGCCGCGTCCGCTCGACGGACGGACCCGATGCGAAGCCTGGCCGACCGACCGAAGGCGCATGCGCTTTCAAGCCACCCCGGCAACGACGTCCCGCCGTCGTCTGCGCGTTTCACGCGCAGGCGAACCGCCCGACGCCGTTTGCGCCCGGGGCCGGACCAACCCATTGCCTGGATGCACTATGTCTAAGACAACGTATTACGCGCCGCATGGCGGCCACCCGCCGCAGACGGATCTGCTGACCGATCGCGCGATGTTCACCGAGGCGTACGCGGTGATCCCGAAGGGAGTGATGCGCGACATCGTCACGAGCTGGCTGCCGTTCTGGACCCACACGCGCCTGTGGGTGATCGCGCGCCCGCTGTCGGGTTTCGCGGAAACCTTCTCGCAGTACATCGTCGAAGTGAATCCGGGCGGCGGCAGCGACAAGCCCGAGCAGGACAAGCACGCCGAAGCCGTGCTGTTCGTCGTCGAAGGCGAAGCGGAGCTGACGCTGCAGGGCAAGCAGCACACGCTGAAACCGGGTGGTTACGCATTCATTCCGCCGGGCGCGGACTGGACGCTGCACAACGTCAGCGATGCCGCGGTGCGTTTTCACTGGATCCGCAAGCACTATCAAGTGGTCGACGGCATTCCGCTGCCGGACGCGTTCGTGACGAACGAGCAGGACGTCGAGCCGATTCCGATGCCGGGCACCAACGGCGCATGGGTGACGACGCGCTTCGTCGACATGAGCGACATGCGTCACGACATGCACGTGAACATCGTGACGTTCGAGCCGGGCGGCGTGATTCCGTTCGCCGAAACGCACGTGATGGAGCACGGCCTGTACGTGCTGGAAGGCAAGGCCGTTTATCGGCTGAACCAGGACTGGGTCGAGGTGGAAGCCGGCGACTTCATGTGGCTGCGCGCGTTCTGCCCGCAGGCATGCTATTCGGGCGGGCCTGGGCGGTTCCGTTATCTGCTGTACAAGGATGTGAACCGTCACATGAATCTGACGCTGAACCCGGCGCGCTGAAGGCGCGGCGCAGGTCGGATATGAAAGCCCGTCGGTGTTTGCCGGCGGGTTTTTTTTCGCGTTCAGCGTAGGGTCAGACAGTCAGCGGATAGGCTGTCCGACAACCCGAGCCCACACTGCCCGAAGGCGTCGCGCGCGGTCTTCGAAGAGATATGACGCCGCAAGCGCCAAGAGACCTGAAATCGCACCCGTCACGATGTGCTCGACATAGGGGATGCGGTAATGACTCGTGTGCGAGTAGGCGTCGCCCAACGTCGTCAGGACGCCAACGATCAGCGCATTGCCGTATCGATGCGCGTAGAGTTTCGAGGCGGGCGTGAAAGTCAGAAGTATCGCCAGGAGCCCGGTCAGCAGACCCGTATGAAAGGCGATAGTCCAGTGGGTAACGCTCATGACGTTTCCCCAGCTCCCGGGCATGCAGGTCATGCACGCGCCGGTCGGCTGCCAGAAGCGCTGGATAAACAGTCGGACGCGGTGCTTCCACTCGGTTGACATGATGCGTTTCCATCAATGCCGTCGTCACGGCCGTTGCCACTATACGTAGATGGGTCGGCGGTGCGCCGTAGAGGCCGGGTAATCACCTCGATATCGGGGAATACTACTCCACGATCAGACGGCCGCGGTTTCGAACGAGCCCGGAGTTCAGCGCTTGCGTCTATCTGTGCGGCACCGTCCGTCCGGTGGTCTTCGCCGCTTCCCCGCAGACATTCGCGATGGGCTGTTTTCATGGTCGACGCGTATCGCTACAGCTCGAGCGCAGCCGCCGCAAGCATCGCAACCTGCAGCCGCGTATCGGCCGGCTGCTCGTCCTCCATCAACCACACCGCCGACAGCCCGGCCCACGCGAGTATCCACTTCAACAACCGTCCCCGTTCGAGCCGCGCCGCATCGGCCACGACCACGACACGCCGTTCGAAACGCACCGGATCGACCGCGATCTCATGCGCAGGATTGCAGAACAGATTCGCATAATCGAACGCGTGCTCGCCGCGCAGTCCTTTCGGGTCGATCGCGCGCCAGCCGCGATCGCCGAAATGAAGCATGTTGTCATGGTGAATGTCGCCGTGCAGCACGACTTCGTCGACGGATGGCCCGGCCAGCAACTGACGAGCGACCGCCGCCGAACGGCGCAGCGTATCATTGTCGGCATCGCTCGACAGCAACGCATAGAACCAGTCATGCAGCGGCACGACCTGCGGCACCTGCGGCGCACGATGCGCGTGCAGCCGCGCGACGACGTCGCACGCGATGCGCATCGTGTCGTCATCGTGGCCCGCGGCCGACAACACGGCGAGCGTCGGCGTCGGCTGCGCGCGTTCGAGCAGGATCGCGTCGCCGTCGTGCTGCCACACTTGCGCAGCGCCTTGCCCGTTCCACCACGCCATTAGCGCATTTCCACGCCGCTCTTCGTCGCAAGTGGCGACTTTCAGCATCGCGGGCCGCGCATGCCAGACGACCGGCAGCAGGCCGCCGCTTGCGGTCAGGATCGGGCCGCCGTCGGGGACGAGGCTCCACAGGTCGAGGTATCGATCGAACATCCGACGATGGTACAAGCGAACCGGCTCGCGTGCCCGGCGCACTCGACCGCAACGACATGCCGCAAACCCCGCATACACGGTGCGAGCAGACCCCAAAGCGTTTTCCTAAACAAAATTTAGCCAGCCAAACTTTGGCTAAAGAATGTTCCGGTTTCACGCCATCCCTTCGACAATGCGCGCCTTTCGTGACCGATCGGCGCGTGTCTCGCGCCGGCCGTCGCGGCACTGAAGAAGGAGCCCGACATGACCGACCCCACCGCCAATCCGCCTCCGCCGCCCGCGCCGCCCTCCACACCGCCGCGCCGCCGCCGCGTATGGCGCACGCTCGCGGGCGCGCTGCTCGGCCTGACGCTCGCATGCGCGGGCATCGGCGCCTGGACGATCGATCGCATCTGGACGCAGCTGCCGTCCGTCGAGCACCTGGCCGTCTATCGTCCCGCGCTGCCGCTGCGGATCTTCTCGCGCGACGGCGACCTGCTGGCCGAATACGGCGTCGAGCGGCGCGAGTTCGTGCCGCTCGAACGCATCCCGCCGCTGATGCGGCACGCGCTGCTCGCGGCCGAGGACGCAAAGTTCTACGAGCACGGCCCGGTCGATGTCGGCGGCCTCGCGCGCGCAACGTTCGCGAACGTCGTGACCGGCCAGCCGGGGCAGGGCGGCAGCACGATCACGATGCAGGTCGCGCGCAACTTCTACCTGACGCGCGACAAGGTGCTGAGCCGCAAGCTCGCCGAGATCCTGATGGCGGCCAAGCTCGAACGCGCATACAGCAAGAACAAGCTGCTCGAGCTGTACATGAACGAGATCTATCTGGGCGAGCGCGCATACGGCTTCGCGGCCGCCGCGCACGTGTACTTCGGCAAGCCGCTCGACGCGTTGAGCGCGGGCGAAGCGGCCGTGCTCGCCGGGCTGCCGAAGGCGCCGTCCGCGTTCAACCCGGTCGTCAATCCGGCGCGCGCGACCGCGCGGCGCAACTACGTGCTCGGCCGGATGCATGCGCTCGGCCAGCTCGACGATGCGGCGTATCGCGCGGCCGTCGACGCGCCGATCGCGCTGGCGACCACGCCGCCGCCCGGCATCATCGCGGCGCCGTACGTCGCCGAGCGGGCGCGCCGGATGATGGTCGAGCGGTTTCATGACGACGCGTACACGCTCGGCCTCGACGTGACGACGACGATCTCGATGCGCGACCAGCGCGCCGCCGAGGCCGCGCTCGAGCGCACGCTGAGCCGCCAGTCGCGCGCGACACGCGATGCGCGCAACGGCCTCGAAGGCGCGCTCGTGTCGCTCGATGCGGCCACCGGCGACATGCTCGCGCTGGTCGGCGGCGCGGATTTCAATCGCAACGTGTTCGACCATGCGCTGCAGGCGTATCGGCAGCCGGGGTCGAGCTTCAAGCCGTTCGTCTATTCGGCGGCGCTGGAGAAGGGCTACTTCCCCGGCGTGCTCGTCGACGATACGCAGCGCACGCTCACACACGCGGAAACCGGCGCGCGGCCGTGGCGCCCGCGCAATTTCGCGAACAACTACGAGGGTTTCATCCCGGTGCGGAGAGGGCTCATGCGCTCGAAGAACCTCGTCGCGGTCAGCCTGATGCAGGCCACCGATGCGCGCTACGTGCAGCAGCACGCGGTGCGCTTCGGTTTCGATGCGCAGCGCAATCCGGCGTCGCTGCCGCTCGCGCTCGGCGCGGGCGCCGTGACGCCGCTCGAACTCGCGAGCGCGTACAGCGTGTTCGCGAACGGCGGCACGCGGATGGAGCCGCGCCTGATCCTGTCGGTGAAGCAGCGTCACGGCGGCGCGATGTACGAGGCGACCGTGCCGGCGGGCGAGCGGGTCGTGTCGGCGCGCAATGCGTTCGTGATGGACAGCATGCTGCGCGACGTCGTGCGTGCCGGCACCGCGCGCGGCGCGCTGGCGCTCAGGCGTGACGACGCGGCCGGCAAGACGGGCACGTCGAACGGATCGAAGGACGTATGGTTCGCCGGCTATTCGTCGGGCATCGTCGCGGTCGCGTGGCTCGGCTACGACACGCCGCGCCCGATGGGGCGCGCGACCGGCGCGACGCTTGCGCTACCGGTCTGGCTCGACTACATGAAGACGGCCGTCGACGGGCGCACGCCGGTCGATGCGACGCCGCCGCAGGACGTCGCGCTGGTCGACGGCGATTTCGTCTACGCCGAATACACGCGCGGCACGTGCACGGCCGACGTGCCGGCGTATATCCGCAGCCGCTTTGCGTGCGGCGGCGCGGCGGCCGTCGATGCGCCGGATGCATCGGCCGACCACGGCCAGCGCGACGAACCGATGCCGGCCGCCGTCGATGCGGCCGAGCGCGAACGCGTGCTCGACCTGTTCCGGACCGACGACTGACGCGCGCGATGCATACGCTCTATCTGATTGCGATCGTCGCAGAAGCGATGTCGGGGGCGCTGATGGGCATGCGTCGCGGGATGGACCGCTTCGGGCTTGCGCTCGTCGGCGCGGTGACGGCGCTCGGCGGCGGCACCGTGCGCGACGTGCTGCTCGGCCACTATCCGCTCGGCTGGATCGCGCATCCCGAATACCTGGTGATCACGCTCGTCGCGGCGACCGTCGCGTCATGGGCCGCGCGGCACGTCGCGCGGATGAAGACGCTGTTCGTCACCGTCGACGCGATCGGCCTTGCGGCGTTCACGATCATCGGCTGCGACATCGGCGCATCGACCGGCACGGCACCGATCATCGTCGTGCTGGCCGGCGCGATCACGGGCGTGTGCGGCGGGATGCTGCGCGATTTACTCTGCAACGAGATGCCGCTGATCCTGCGCGAGGAACTGTATGCGAGCGTCGCGTTCGCCACGGGCGCGCTGTATGTCGGGATGCAGCATGTCGACATCGATGCGGGATTCGCGACGCTCGTCGCGCTGGCCGCCGGCTTCTCGATGCGGATGCTCGCGGTGCGGCTCGGCTGGAAGATGCGGACCTTCGGCGCGGCGGACGTCGAGCATTGAGCGTTCGTGCTCATGCTTGCCGTGCCGGCGTTCAGTCCGGCTGCATGACCTGAAAGACGTTCCCTTCCGGATCGACGCCGTCATACATTCGGAACGGGAAGCCATCGTAGCGCTTGGGATCGCGCACGGTCACGCCATCTCGGGCGAGCCGGTCGCGATGCGCGTCGAGATCGGCGTCGATCCTGAATACGAGTTTCACGTTGCTGGTGGTTGCGTGCGCGTTCGTGTTTGCGAATGCGGCCGCATCACGGAACGCCGGCCCGGCCCGATGCAGCGCGAGTTCGATCGCACCTGCGTCGAGCACGACCCATTCGACGTCGATTTCCTCGATGACGGGCAATGCGAAACATCGTTGGTAGAACGCCTTCAGCAACGCGACGTCGCGGACGTACAGGATGATGCGGGTCATCGGAAGCGGCACGGAGGTTTCCTCGAAACGGGCAGACGAACAATCTCGAGCGAACGCCGCCGCTGACGGCGGCGCACGACGCTACGATCAGGGGACACACGCCCGCGTTACGCGGGCACCATCACCGGCGGCGTCCCGTCGCCGGTTTCCACCATCTTCACCGCGAAGCCGTAGCACCGCGCGATATGGGCCGGCGTCATCACGTCGCGCGGCGCACCCTGCGCGACGATCGTGCCGTCGGCGAGCATCGCGATCGTATCCGCGTGCCGCGCAGCGAGGTTCGGATCGTGGACGATCGCGAGCACGCCGAGCTGCCATTCGCGCGCGACGGCGCGCACGGTATCGAGCAGCCGGTGCTGGTGCGCGAGATCGAGTGCGGCGGTCGGTTCATCGAGCAGCAGGTAACGCGGGCCGGTTTCCGGTGCGTCGCGGTCCGGCCACAGCTGCGCGAGGACGCGGGCGAACTGCACGCGCGCGAGTTCGCCGCCCGACAGCGTCGTGACGTCGCGGCCGACGAGCGCGTCGGCGCCCGCGCGTTCGAGCGCGCGCCACGCGATGTCGCGATCGCGATGCGCAATGACGTGGCGGGCGCCGCTGCGCCGCGCATGCGGATAGCGGCCGAGCAGCACGATTTCGTCGACGCTGAACGGGAACGCGGGCTGCGCGGCCTGCGGCAGCACCGCGCGCAGGCATGCGAGCCGCGGCGCGTCGATGCGCGCGAGCGGCTCGCCGTTCAGCGTGACGTCGCCCGTCACGCGCACGCCGTTCGGCGCGACGCTGCCGGTCAGCTCGCCGGCGAAGGTTTTCAGCAGCGTGCTCTTGCCCGCGCCGTTGCGGCCGAGCAGCGCGGTCACGCGGCCGGGTTCGATCGACAGCGACAGGTTGCGCAGGATCGTGTCGTGCCGGCGCGCGACGTCGAGGTGGTGGGCAGTCAGCATGGTCGTCGTGAAGAAGGGATTAGCCGCCGAGCGCGCCGCGGTTCTTCCACAGCAGCGCGAGGAAGAACGGCGCGCCGAGCAGCGCGGTCAGCACGCCGAGCGGAATGTCGGCGGGCGCGGCGACCGTGCGCGCGGCGAGATCGGCCGCGAGCGTCAGCAACGCGCCGAGCAACGCGGCGCCGGGCAGCACGATGCGCTGGTCGGGGCCGCACGCGAGGCGCACGCAATGCGGCGCGACGAGCCCGATGAAGCCGATGATGCCCGCGCACGACACGAGCGCGCCGACCGCGAGCGCAACCGCGACGAGCACGCGTCGCTTCAGTTGCTGCACGGGCACGCCGAGATGCAGCGCTTCGGTTTCGCCGAGCTGCAGCGCGTTCAGCGCATCGCGTTCGCGCGCGAGCAGCACGCAGCCGAGCGCCACGCACGGCGCGACGGCCGCGAGCGTCGACCATTGCGCGCCGCCGAGGCTGCCGAGGCTCCAGAAGGTCAGCGAGCGCAACTGCGCGTCGTCGGCGACGAACGTGAGCAGCCCGATCGCCGCGCCGGCCAGTGCATTGATCGCGATGCCGGCGAGCAGCAGCAGCGGCAGCGCGAGCCGGCCGCGCGACGCGGCCAGCCGGTAGACGAGCGCCGCGACCGTGAGGCCGCCCGCGAACGCGGCAACCGGCAGCGCGGCCGCGCTCGCGTGCGCGGCGAAGAGCGCGGGGCCGAGCACGATCAGCGTGGTCGCGCCGAGCGCGGCGCCGCTCGACACGCCGACGAGCCCCGGATCGGCGAGCGGATTGCGGAACAGCGCCTGCATCGCGGCGCCGGTCGCGCCGAAGCCGCCGCCGACCAGCAGCGCGAGCACGACGCGCGGCGCGCGGATGTCGAGCAGCACCGCGCGCGCCTGCTGCGCGGCCGCGTCGCCGCTCAGCGCGGCCCAGGCTTGCGCCAGCGGAATGCGGTACGCGCCGACGCACAGCGCGACGACGGACATCGCGCCCACCAGAACGGCGAGCGCGGCGAGGACGAACGGCGCGAAGCGGCGCGACGTGCCGAGGCGCGCGGCGCCGGCGCGCGAGGCGGGCGACGGCGCGTTGAAGGGCGAAGCGTGAGCGGGCATCGGGTCGGTCCGGAATCAGGCGAGCGCATCCGACAGGCGTCGATGCAGGGTCGTGACGGCGAGCGGCAGGCGCGGGCCGAAGCCGAGCAGGAACAGTGCGTCGAGCGACACGACGCGCCGCGCGCGGCCGGCCGGCGTCGCGCCGAAGCCGGGCGTCGCGAGCAGCGCGGCGTGGCCACCGACGGCGGCCAGCCCTTCGTCGGAGATCAGCACGACGTCGGGCGCGGCCGCCGCGAGCGCCTCGGTCGTCAGCGGCTTGTAGTGCTCGAAGCCCTGCATCGCGTTGCGCGCGCCCGCGTAGCCGATCATCGCGTCGGCGGCCGTGCGCTGGCCCGCGACGAGCGCCTGGGTGCCGGTATGGTTCAGCACGAACAGCACGCGCGGCGGCTGCGCGCCGCCGGGCACGCGCGCGGCGACTGCATCGCGCGCGGCCTGCCAGTCGCGATCGAAGCGCCGCAGCAGCGCGGTGCCGGCATCGCGCACGTCGAGCGCCTGCGCGACACCGGTGATCTTCGCGCGTACCGATTCGACGTCGTGGCGCTCATCGAACGTCGTCACCGTGACGCCGGCGCTTTTCACCTGCGCGATCGCCGTCGGCGGGCCGGCTTCCGCCGAGGCCAGCACGAGATCGGGCCGCAGCGACAGCAGCCCTTCGGCCGACAGCGCACGCTGGTAGCCGACTTTCGGCAAGTGCTTCGCGGCGTCGGGATACGTGCAGGTCGTGTCGGCGCCGACGAGCCGGTAACGCGGCGTCTCGGCACCGCCGAGCGCGAACGCGGTTTCCGCGAGCGCGCCGCCGATCACGATCACGCGTTTCGGCGCGGCCGCCGCGACCTGGGCGAGCACGCCGCCGGGCACTGTGCCCGCGAGCGCGCCGGCCGCCGCGCCGGCCAGCAGCGACCGGCGGCGCGGGTCGAACGGTCGCGCGCTCACCGTGCGGCTCCGCGTGCGGCGGCCGGCAGCGTCGCGACGAGCGCGCGCCAGTCGTCGCGCTCGACCTTGCCGGGCTTGCGCTCGCCGAACAGCAGCGCGACGTGGTCGCCCTGCCGGTCGAACAGCTCGAGCGACGTGACGATGCCGTCGCTCGTCGGCTTCTTCACGACCCATGCGGCGGCGATCAGGTCCTCGCGGACATGCAGGTTGAAGCCCGGATCGAGGACGTTGATCCACGCGCCGACCTCGCGCACGTTCGCGACGGGGCCCGTATGGATCTGGATCATTCCCGCATTGCCGACGAACACCATGATCGGCTGGCCGCTTTGCGCCGCGTGTTCGAGCACGTGGCGCAACGCATGCGCGGTTTCGACCGGATACGCGTAGTGCGGATCGGCGAGGCGCAGCGCCTGCATGCGGCTCACGCCGAAGCGCTGCGTGATGCCGAAGAACTGGTGCGTATCGGTCATCGCGTCCCATGCGGCGCGAAAGCCCGCGACGTCGATCTCGCTATCGGCGCGCTCGGGCATTTTCGGCGCGGCGGGCGCGACCGCGAGGCCCGGCTCCTGCGACTGCGCGCGCCAGTGTTCGACGAACGCGTCGTACGCGGCGTGATCGCTGTGCGCGCGCAGATAGACCTTGTGGATCGCATGGCCCTGCGCATCGAAGAACTGCAGGCTCTTCAGCGGGCCGTGCGCAGTCTCGTCGCGCACCGCGAACGCCGACACCCAGTGACGATAGAAGATGCGCAGGTCGATGTCGCCGAGCGCGAGGCCGACCGGGCCGTCGTGGCTCATCTGCGCGTATTCGCCGTCCTTTTCGTGGACGGCCGTGTCGTTGCGCGTCAGCGCCATCACGCGGCCGAGGCGCGGCATTTCCTCGAACATCGCCGGAAAGCGCGCGTCGAGCCGCACGACGTGCTCGCCGACGAACGCGGCGAGCGCCTCGCCTTCGCTGACGCCGAGCGCCTGCGCGACGTCGCGGTTGCGCAGCTGGCGCTCGGTCTTGAGCTTGACGAACGCGTCGCGCAGCGCGGCGGCCGCGCGGGCCGGCGTGGCCGATTGACCGGGAAGGGCGGATTGCATCATGTCGGACTCCTTCGAGTAACGGTTGGGATGGGCGCGCGGGCGACGCGCATCAGAAATCCACTTTCATGCTGACGGCGACGGTGCGGCCGGGCGACGAATACGCGTCGAGCACCTGCGCGTCGGACGCGAGGCCGCGCACGTCCGACCAGTTCCAGTACTTGCGGTCGAACAGGTTGCGGATGCCGATGGTCGCGCTCACGTGCTTGTTGAAACGGTAGCCGCCGCGCAGGTCGACGACGAATGAAGACGGTGGCGCGAAGCACGACGTTCTCGCCCCCGGGCATGCGTTCGCCGGGATGTCCTTGTCGCGTTTGGCGGCCTGGAACAGCAGGTCGGTCTGCACGAACCAGCGTTCGCTTGGTTCGTACCGCACGCCGAACACGGCCGAGAACGGATTGATCGTGTCGAGCGGCTGGCTGGCCGCGCCGTTGTCCTGCGTCGAGCCCTTCGTGAACGCCATTGCCGTCTTCAGCGTGATGCCGTTCGGCATCACCCATTCGGCGCGGCCTTCGAGGCCGTGGATGCGCGCGTCGGCGAAGTTCACGTACTGGAACACGAACGGGTCGACCGGCCGGCCGCTGCCGGCGATCGTCGTGCGCGAGATGAAGTTGCGGTAGCGGCCGGTGAACGCGGCTGCGCTGTAGCGCACGACGCCGTAGCCGGTGCCGGCCTTGCCGCGCAGGCCGGCTTCGAACGTGTCGCTGGTTTCGGGCTTCAGGTTCGGATTGCCGATCGACGTGTAGCCGTACACCGGGTTCGAGAAGCTGCTGTTCACCTGGTCGGGCGTCGGCGCACGGAAGCCATGCGCGTACTGCACGTACGGAATGACCGCGGGCGTGATCTCGTAGAGCACGGCGACGCGCGGCGACAGTTCGTTCGCGCTCGTCGACACGGCCTTGCCGGTGAACAGCGGATCGTTTGCGGTCGGACTCAGCCGGTACGTGTCGAAGCGCAGGCCCGGCGTGACGAGCAGGCGGCCGTAACCGATCTGGTCCTGCACGAACGCGCCGAACAGCGTGTAGTCGGTGTCGGGGAACGCCTTGTTCGGAAACGCTTCGCCGACGCCCGGCACCGTGCCGTCGCGCAGGTTCGTCACGCGCGAGACGCTGCCGTCCACGCCGTAGAGCAGCTTGTGCGCGAGCGGGCCGGTCGCGAAGCCGCTTTCGGCGAACGCGGTGCCGCCGAACGTGCGTTCCTTGTACTGGTTGTCGCGCGAACGCGAAGCCGCCCGGCCGCGCGTCTCGAACGCGTACTGGTCCTGCTTCGCGTCCTGGTAGTAGAACTGCACGTGCGCGGTCTGGAACCAGCGGAACGTGTCGTCGCGGAAGTCGTAGTCGACGCTGAAGCGATTGCGCTCGAGCCGGTCGTAGGTCGTGAGGCCGAGCGTGGTCGGCGGGCTGATCGCCGACAGCACGTCGGTGCTCACGCGCCGCTGCACCGTTTCGGCGGTGAACTTGATCGTGTCGCGCGCGGTGGGCGTCAGCACGAGCTTGCCGAGCAGCGATTCCGAATAGACGTCCTGCGGGTTCGACGTCGTGCGCAGCGTGCTCGCCGAATTGTTGCTGCCGCGCGTGTCGACCTCGTGGCCGCGCCGGCCGTCGGCGATGATCATCCCCTGGATGCGATCGTTGCCGCCCGCGGCCGACACGGTCGCGCCGATGCTGCGGTCGGTCGAGTCGTAGCTCGGCCGGAACGAGAAGTAGTAGGGCTTTCCGTAGATCGACAGCAGGTCGCGCGGGTCCTTCGTGATGAAGTTCACCGCGCCGGTCAGGCCGTCGCTGCCGTACAGCGCCGACGCCGGCCCGCGCAGGATCTCGATGCGCTTGAGCGTGTCGAGATCGGCGTAGTCGCCGCGGCCCGCTTCGAGCGGACCGAACGAAAACGCGTTCGGCAGGCGGATGCCGTCTTCCATCAGCAGCACGCGATTGCCTTCGAGGCCGCGGATGTTGATGCTCGAATCGCCGTCGCGGCCGCCGCCGAGCGCGGCGCTGCCCGGCCGGTACGCGGTGCGGCGCACCGTGATGCCCGGCTCGTAGCGCAGCGCGTCCTTGATGTTGGTGACCTGCCGTTCTTCGAGATCCTCGTCGGTGATCACCGACACGGACGCCGCCGTGCGGCTCGCCGCAGTGGCGGTGCGGGTGGCCGTGACGGTGACGGGATCGAGCAGCGCCGCATCGCCGCGCGCGGACGCGGCGGCGGTCAGGACGGCGGAAGGCGGGTTGGCGCCTTGCGGCGACGAATCGGCGTGAGCCGGGGCAGCGGACAGGCCGAACGCGCCGAACAGCGCGGCACAGATCGGCCGCCGCGCCAGCGTATAGCAATGCACAGGTGGTCTCCCATTGACGATAACAAGCCCGAAGGCTGGCTGGGCGACGCGTTCACCTGGCTGGCCCGTTTGCGCGCGACAGGCGGCAAACGGCGATTTGAAAGGCAACTGACAACCTTGTCAGTGTAAATGAGAATTGTTATCAATACAAGAACGCAAAGCGGCTCATGCGAGTGAGCACTTGCATGCACGGCTCGGGCGAGCCGTGGCGCAAAATTTGAGAGAAACAGGCGCTAAGCCAGCGCTTCGATGCGAATCAGCAGGTTGCGCGCATGCGCGATGAACGCGTCGTGCGTCGCACGATCGCTGTGGCTTTCGATGCCGGCCTGTTCGGCGAACGCGATCTGTTCGGTGTAGAGCTCGACGAGCGCGCGACGTGTGTCAGGGGGAAGCGCGCGGATCATCGACACGATCAGCAGTTCCTGCGCGCGAAGCATGCCGGACAGCGATTGAGCGTTCATGCTGGCCTCCTCGGACGATGCGGCGGCGAGCCGCTCTTTCCATACTAGGCGGTTGGCGTCCGCCGTGGAGGCGAGATGCGTGTGGAGCGGCGCATGGCACGCGATTCGACGGGCAGGCCGCGCACACCGACGCTCGCCGCGGGCGTGCGGCAAGCGCGAATCGAAGCGTGCACGAATGGAGTGGAATCAGCCGGCGGCGGTGGCGGACTGCGCATCGCGCACGACCTGCGCGACGCGTTCGACGAACGCGGCGTCGACGCTCGACAGCGCTTCGCGCTTGCCGTCGGGCATCTCGACCATCAGCCGATACGTGATGTCCTGCGTGGCCCACGCGAGATAGCCGACGACGACGAGCATCACGCCGACCACCAGCGCGGCGCTCGATGCGCCGATGCCGCCCGCGACGGCGACGGCCGCGCCGATCAGCGAGATCAGCGACGGCACGAGACGGTTCTTTGGAATCTTGACGACATCGACCTGGCGGATGTCACGCAGTGCGAATACCTGCCCGGCGGCCGACAGGCCGTTGCGCGTGACCATGACGCCACGTTCGTTGAATGCGTTTTCCATCGTGTGTGACGTGGACGAAAACGCGCAGCGTAGCAGGTTTCGTTGCCGCGTCAAACGAGACCGACTGCCGCACGATGCGTGCGGCGCGGCCGGCGGACGGGAAGCGGGTGAAATGGAAACGCGTTCAGAACTGCAGCCGGCCGTCGCCGTAAAGCCGGCCCGGCACGTGCGACGCGACGACCTCGGCGATCTCTTCGTCGGTCGATTCGGCCGGCACGATCTGGCGCCGCGCGGGTGCATCGAGATGCATCGTCCACTCGACGAGACGATACGGACGGCCCCATGGCCGCTGCATTTCCACCGAGACGCGGCAGCTCTGGACCGGCAGCGAGTGTTGGCACGTCAGAATCGCGTGCAGATGGCTGAAAACGGTATCTTCGATCATCGTGGCCTCCGATCCTGTCTTGTGGGCAGTTGATGGCGGTGCCGTAGGGAGTCTCAAAAAAAAAGCCGCCGATGCTCAGGCGGCCAACAGGGGGGGTGAGAGCATCGTCTCAGCCCAGAATTAAGCGAAACTTAAAAGCGCATAAAAAAGCGCCCCGCGTGGAGCGGGGCGCTGCGTGCCGTCCTGATCCGCGCGTGACGCGGACAGTTAAGCGGATGCTTTAGAACTTGTGACGGATACCGACGCGAGCAGCCAGCTGGTTCGACGAACCGTTGCCCGACGTGTTGAAGTAGCTCGTGCTCGAACCGATCTGCGCCTGCACGTTGTTGCCCGATGCCTTCTGGTAGATGACCAGGCCGTACACGTCCGTACGCTTGCTCAGTGCGTAGTCGAGGCCCACGTTGCCCTGGTTCCAGTGCGCCGAGCTGCCGCTTTGCGTCGCGTTCGTGTACGTGTAGCCCGCTGCCGCCGACAGCGCCGGCGTGAACGCATACTTCACGCCTGCTTCGTATGCGTTGTAGAACGTGCCCGATGCGCCTGCCGCGATCGGGGTGAACTGCGTGCGCGTCCACAGCAGCCATGCCGTTGCCGGGCCGAAGACATAGCGGCCGCCGACGCCGTACGTGCGCAGGTCGCGGATGTTCGTCAGCGCGATGTTCGCGATCGACGTCGAGAAGGCCGGCGTCGACTGGCTCGGGAAGCGGATGTCCGTGTACGCGGCGCCGAGCGAGAACGGGCCGTTCGCGTAGTTCAGGCCGAAGCTGTAGGCGCGCGACGAACCGGCCGTCGTCGTGGTGCCCGTCGTCGTCGACGGTGCGCCGGCGAAGTCGGTCGAGTTCGAGAAGCCGTACAACGCGCCGAACGTGAAGCCGGCGTAGTTCGCGCTCTGGAACTTCACCGCGTTGTTGATGCGGCTCGACGTCAGCTGGTCGATGTCGTTCACGTGGTAAGCGTAGTTACCCGCGACCGTGTTGCCGCCGGTCGAGTAGTTCGAGCCGAGGATGTCGGTCGAGAACGAGTACTGGCGGCCGAACGTGACCGTGCCGTATTGCGCCTGGCTCAGGCCGACGTAAGCCTGGCGACCGAAGATCGCGCCGCCTTGGCCGATCGTGCCGTTACCGCTGTTGAAGCCGTTTTCGAGCACGAAGATCGCCTTCAGGCCGCCACCGAGGTCTTCGGTGCCGCGCAGGCCCCAACGGCTGCCCTGGGCCACGCCGTCGTCGTACTTGAACAGCTTGCTGCTGCCGCCGTTGGCGGTCTTGCTGTGGTTCACGTAGCTGATACCGGCATCGATGACGCCGTACAGGGTCACGCTGCTTTGTGCGTGCGCCGTGCCGGCCGTTGCTGCGAGGGCGGCGATGGTCAACAGTTTCTTGTTCAAAGGATTCTCCGAGCGAATGAATGGCGTGTCCAGTTGCGGTTCCGGCGCTCTCTATGGAGCGCTTTCACGGACCGGCGCAACTTTATCGGCGGGCCACGTAATGAATATGACAGCGACTGTCATATGACGAATCTGTGGTGCCGATGCGACACCGAATTCTGCCCGGGTTGTATAGCGGGGGTTATACCGATTTCGGCTGAGATTCGATTCCGAACCGGAATATGCACATGAAATAAGCTTGGTTTGCCGCGTCCGCGCCCCATGCCACGATCCGTGCTCCAACAAACGACACGGGACAAGAGGACACCCCATGCGACGTTCGATTCTGACCGGCCTCGGCGCACTCGCCGCCGCGCTGGCATTCGCCGCGCCCGGCGCGCACGCCGACTCCCAAACGCTGAAGATCGGCACGATGAGCGGCCCCGACGCGCAGATCTGGACCGAGGTGACGAAAGTCGCCGCGCGCGAAGGCCTCGCGATCAAGGTCATCGAATTCAACGACTACGTGCAGCCGAACGCGGCGCTCGATTCCGGCGATCTCGACGCGAACGGTTTCCAGCACCAGCCGTTCCTCGACAGCCAGATCAAGCAGCGCGGATACAAGATCGTCAACGTGGGGCTCACCTATACCGCGCCGATGGGCTTCTATTCGAAGAAGCTCAAGTCGCTGAAGGATTTGCCGGCGGGCGCGAAGGTCGGGATCCAGAACGATCCGTCGAACGGCAACCGTGCGCTGTTGCTGCTGCAGAAGTACGGGGTGATCAAGCTGAAGCCGGGCGTCGGCGCGAACGGCGTGAACGCGACGCCGCTCGACATTGCCGAGAACCCGAAGAAGATCAAGATCGTCGAGCTTGATTCCGCGCAACTGCCGCGCGCGCTGCCCGACCTCGACGCCGCGTCGATCAACACCGACTACGCAGTGAAGGCCGGGCTCACGCCGGTGAAGGATGCGATCGCGATCGAGGATCTGCGCGGGCCGTACGCGAACCTGATCGCGGTGCGCGCGCAGGACAAGGACAAGCCGTGGGTGAAGAAGCTCGTCGCGGCCTATGAATCGGACGACGTGCGCAAGTTCATCGACCAGAAGTTTGGCGGCGCGATCGTGCCGGCGTTCTGAACGTCCTTCGCGCGCAGCGCGCGGCGGCGCAGCATCGGCTGCCGACGCCGGCTCCGGAAAGCAAATCGCCCGCGCAAGCGGGCGATTTCGTTTGATGCGGCCGATGGCGTGCGATGCGCGCCGCGGCCCGGCGCGCGGGCCGCGCTCAGGCTCAGGCCGACAGCAGCGAACCGGTACGGATCGCGGTCGCGCCGGCGATGCGCGCGACTTCCATGCCGGCCGTCGCGAAGCGCACGACCTGGCGCGCGTACAGCACGCCCGACACGCTGCTCTTCAGCGTGACGACGCGATCGGTCAGCGGATCGACGATGTCGGCCACGGCCTGGCCGGCCTCGATCATCGCGCCGACCGGCGTGCGGAACACGATCACGCCCGACACGGGCGCGACGAGCGGATCGGTGCCCGCGAGCGGCGTGGCCGGATGCGCGAGCGGCGGCAGCGGCGCCGGCGTGCCTTCGACGATGCCGCGCTCGGTCAGGTAGTCGACGATCGCCTGCGCGTCCTTTTCCGCGAACTCGTACGACACGTCGCGTTCGCTGCGCAGTTCCACCGTGACGGAAATCGCGCCGTTCGGGATCGGGAAGCGGTCGCCGAAGCGGTTGCGCAGATCCGACCAGCAGAAGCTGTGGATTTCGTCGAACGGGTTGCCGACCGAATTCAGCGCGAGCAGCGACGCCTTGGCATCGAGATAGCGCGCCAGCGGCTCGACGTCCGCCCACAGATCGGGATTCGTGTAGAGGTGCATCACCGCATCGCTGTCGCAATGCAGGTCGAGCACGATATCGGCGTCGAACGACAGCTTCTGCAGCGCAAGACGCTGCGAGTCGAGTTCGGTGCGCGGCTTCTGTTCATCGAGCGCTTCGCGCATCGCCGCGCGTACGACGGCGAGATTGCGCTGCGCGTCGTTCGTGAGGCGGCTTTCGACATGCGGCAGCACGAGCGCCGCGAGATCGTGGAAATTGCGGTTGAAGTTCTGCATCGAGCCGAGCTCGAAGCGGCCGAGGTGATCGCCGAACACGTGTTGCGACAGGCCGATCGGATTGGGCACGGGCACGATGACGACTTCGCCTTGCAGCTTGCCGGCCGTCTCCAGCGCGGCGATCTTGCGACGCAGCAGCGTGGCGACCAGCATGCCGGGCAGCTCGTCCGCGTGCAGCGACGACTGGATGTAGACCTTCTTGCCGCCGCGCGGGCCGTAGTGGAAGCTGGTGATCTGGCGTTCGGTGCCGACGGCGGGGGAAATCAGCGGATGGGTCTGCGTTTGCATGATGAGGGGAGTGCGGCGCAGCCGCGAATGATCCGTGTGCGTGGAAGATCGATTGTACGTTGCCTTCCTCGCCGCCATCAAACCGGTGCCGGAGCGTTCGGTTTTCCGTTGAGAATCATCGGGTTGGCGCAGAAAAAATAACGCTGCCCGCGCCGCGCGCAAAAAAAACGGGCTCCTCGCGGAGCCCGTTCCCGTCGCGCCGAATCGCGCGTCGTTCGGCCGGATTACTTGCCGTAGACGTCGAAATCGAAGTACTTCTTCGCGATCTTGTCGTACGTGCCGTCCTTGCGCATGCCGGCGATCGCGCCGTCGATCTTCGTCTTCAGGTCGGTGTCTTCCTTGCGCAGGCCGATACCGGCGCCATTGCCGAGCGTCTTCGGATCGTCGAGGTCCTTGCCGGCGAAGTCGAAGTTCGCGCCGCGCGGCGTCTTCAGGAAGCCGATCTCGGCTTGCACCGCGTCCTGCAGCGCGCCGTCCAGACGGCCGGAGATCAGGTCGGCGTAGACCTGGTCCTGGTTCTGGTAAGGCACGACGTTCACGCCCTTCGACGCCCAGTACGTCTTCGCGTAGGTTTCCTGGATCGTGCCCTGCTCGACGCCGACCGACTTGCCCTTCAGCGATTCGGCCGTCGGCTGCAGGTTCGCGCCCTTCTTCGTGACGAGGCGCGTCGGCGTGTTGAACAGCTTCGACGAGAACGCGATCTGCTCGGCGCGCGCCGGCGTCATCGACATCGACGACAGCACGCCGTCGAACTTGCGGGCTTTCAGCGCCGGGATCATCCCGTCGAAGTCGTTTTCGATCCACACGCACTTCGCGTTGATGCGGCGGCAGATCTCGTTGCCGAGATCCACGTCGAAGCCGACGACCTTGCCGTCGGCGCCTTTCGATTCGAAAGGCGGGTAGCTTGCGTCGACGCCGAACCGCACGGTCGACCAGTCCTTCGCGTATGCACTGCCGGCCGATACGGCGAGCAGGGCCACGGTCACTGCCGCAAGAATCTTTTTCACTCGGTGACTCCTCGTTTTGTTCGATGGGTGCGCGGTTGTGCCGCGCCGTAAGCCTTCGGCCCGCCGCGGCTTCGCGTCGGACAGTCCGTTTCGCCCGCCCGATGGGGGCGCGCGACGTGCGGAAGATTATCAAGACAAAATACCGGCGGGGCGCCTAGGACAAGCCCCGATACCGGGCCCGGCGGCGGCGCGTCGGACGCACCGCCGTTTCACACACAGGAACGATTCAGCCGAGCGTTTCGTTGACCGCGCGCTGCAGGCAGGTGGCGAAGTGCGACACGGCCGGCGTGGGCAGCAGGTCGCGCCGCGCGATGATCGACAGGTCGAAGCGCGGCATGCTTTCGTCGAGTTCGGCCGTGCGGATGCCGAGCGGCGCGACCATCGCGGCAAGCGGGCGCGTGAAGCAGCCGATCACGTCCGAGCGCGCGACGAGCCCGAGCGTCACCGCGAACGACATCGGCGAGCGCAGCAAACGTTTCGGCAGCGGCAGCCCGTGCGCCTCGAACATCCCGACCATCACGCTGTGCGGAAACTGCTCGGCGCCGACGGTGACGATCCACTCGGCGTCGAGCAGTTCCTCTAACCGGCGCGCGTGCGCGAGCGGGTGGCCGTCGCGCATCACGATCGTGAATTCGGTCGACAGCAGCGGCAATTGCGTGAAATCGCGGTCGAGCGCGGGCACATGGTGCATCGCAGCGATGTCGAGCGTGCCGTTGCGCAACTGCGCGAGCGCGTCCGGCACCGTCACTTCCTCCAGATGCAGGCTCACGTTCGGCATCGACCGGCGAAACGCCGTCACCGCGTGCGGCAACGCGGTCAGCGCGATCGACGGCATCGTGCCGACCGCGACGCGGCCCGACATCTCGCCTTTCACCTGTTCGACGGCTTCGACCGTGCGGCGGACGTCGCCGAGCAACTGCTCGGCGCGCGGCAGCAGCGCCTCGCCGCAGGCGGTCAGTTCGACGCCGCGCACGCTGCGCACGAGCAGCTCCGCGTTGAGCGCCGTTTCGAGCTCGCGGATCGTGTGCGTGATCGCCGGCTGCGTGACGCCGAGCTCGCGCGCGGCGGCGCGCAGGCTCTTCAGATGCGCGGCGGAGACGAACGCCTGGAGCTGCGCGATGTTCAGGGGATTGCGGATGCGGGTCATCGGTCGGGTCCGGTTGGCGCGAAAGGGGGCGGCGGGTTCAGGCGGCGAGCCCGATGAAGGTCACGCATCGGCGCGTGTGCGGAACGCCTGCCGATAGCGCTGCGGCGACGTGCCGACGATGCGCGAGAAGCGCTCGCGAAACGCGCTGACCGAGCCGAACCCGGCTTCCGTCGCCACATGTTCGATCGACAGTTCGGTCACCTCCAGCAACTGCTGCGCATGCCTGACGCGCGCGGTCTGCAGCCATTGCCCGGGCGACGTGCCCGTCTGCTCCTGGAAGCGCCGCGTCAGCGTGCGCACGCTCGTCGATGCCTTGCGCGCGATCGCGTCGAGCGTCAGCGGCTGGCGCAGGTTCGCGTTCAGCCAGTCCATCAGGTCGTGCAGCCCGTCGCCGCCGGCCGGCCATTCGGGCGCGATGAACTGCGCCTGGCCGCCTTCGCGCACGCGCGGCGCCACCGCGTTGCGGGCCGCGTCGACGGCGACGGCCGCGCCGTAGTCGGCCTGGATCATGTGCAGGCACAGATCGAGGCCGGCCGCCGCGCCGGCCGAGGTCAGGATCCGGCCGTTGTCGACGAACAGCACGTTCGGGTCGACGTCGACGGTCGGATAGCGGCGCGCGAGTTCGGCGGCCGCGAGCCAATGCGTCGTCGCGCGCAGGCCGTCGAGCAGCCCGGCTTCCGCGAGTACGAACGCGCCGCTGCAGATCGACGCGATCCGGCGCCCGCGCGTGGCCGCCGCGCGCAGCGCGTCGAGCACGCGGCGCGACGTCGGCGCGAGCGGCACCGACGTGCCGGGCACCATGATCGTATCGGCGTCGGCCAGCGCGTCGAGGCGAAACGGCGGGCGCAGCTCGAACAGGTCGCCGCCGACGCGCGGCTGTTCGCTGCACACGCGTACGCGGTACGCCTGTTCGACATGGGGGGCGCGCACGCGCACGAACGTGTCGCAGGCGACGCCCAGATCGAACGGAACGACATCGGGCAAGGCAAGAACGGCGACCGTGTGCATGGCGTTGCGGCCGTGGCCAGAATCCGTTGAAAGATGTCATTCTAGCCAATGGCTCGGGCCGGCACCACACGCGACAATCGCGGCGGACCACCTGGAGCCCTGCCGATGAAACAAGACGATCGCAACGCGTTGCGGAACCTGCAATACCTGTCGCTGCTGGAGGCGACCACGCTCGTCGCGCTGGTCTGCGTGGCCGTGCCGCTCAAGCATCTGGCCGGCTACCCGGTCGCGGTGTCGATCATGGGCCCGGTTCACGGCATCGCGTTCGCGATGTACGTGTGGGCGGTAGTCGTCACCGCATCGAGCGGGCTGTGGAGCAAGGGCGAGGTCGCGCGGCTCGTGCTGTCGGCCGTCGTGCCGTTCGCGGGGCTCGCGAGCGCCGGCTGGATCGCGCGCAGGCGGCACGCGCAATGATCTACCTGGTGCTGAAGGCCGTGCATCTGGCGGCCGTCGTCACGTTCGTCGGCGGGTTGTTGTTGTCGTCTGTCGCGGTCCGGATCGCGAACCTCGCCGTGCATCGCGCGGTGCGGCGCTGGGATCGCACGGTGACGGCGCCCGCGCTCGCGATCGTCTGGATCGCCGGCATCGCGCTCGCGCTGAGCGGTCACTGGTTCGGCGCCGCGTGGCTGTCGGTGAAGCTCGCGCTCGTCGTCGCGCTGTCGGTGCTGCACGGGATCCTGGCCGGCACGCTGCGGCGCATGGCGCGCGACGATCTCGTCGTCGTGCCGGCGCCGTGGCTCGGGCACGCGGCGGGCGCGGTGATCGTCGGGATGGCGCTCGTCGTCGGGCTGGCCGTGATCAAGCCGTTCTGACGCGGCGCGTTCAGGCGAGCGCCATCTCGACCGCTGCCAGCGTGCGGCGCCGGATCCAGCCGCTGCCCACTCGGATCGCGAGCCAGTACGGCGTGAACAGCCAGCGCGTGCGCGCGCTCGGGCAATGGACGAAGGTTTCGGTGCGCAGGATGTGCGCGCCCGACGCGAGCCCGACGACCTCGAACCGGAGCACCAGCTTCGCGTCGCGCGGGTCGTCGTGCCGCACGAACGCGTCGGCATCGGCGACGGCGCGCACGTCGGGCGTCGGGCGCCAGAAGCGTCCGACGAGGCCGAGCGACAGCGACGTGTCGTCGCGATGGAGCGGCGTGAACGTGTCGAAGCCGAAACGCGCGCGTTCGGGGCGGGCCCGCGCGTGGCGCAGCGCGCCGGCGACGGCTGCCGGGAATTCTCGCATCGTCAGCAGCGTGTCGATGACGGGATCGGCGCGCATGTCGAGCGAGGCGACGACATCGATGATGGATGCGGGCGGCGCGTCGATCGGCTGCGATTCATGCACTTCGTGGAAGCCGAACGACGGAATGAACGGCGGCTTGCGCGCCGAGGCCCGGGTGGTCGATTCGGAGACGATGCCAAGTGGGTTCATCGCGACTCCTGAAGGGGCAAAACGCGATCGTAGCACCGCGCGCGAATGAGCGTCGCGACGTTTTCGCGCAGTGCGTCGCGCTGCGTCGCACCGATAAAAAAAGCCTGGAAACTCGCGTTCCCAGGCTCGAGGCCATCAACGACGATGGTGGAGGAGACGGTATCGTCCCGATGCGCGCCGCCCTTCTGCAGGCGACGTCGCGCATGTGTCGCGCTCAGATCGCCCAGCCGCCGAGATAGAACGTGACGAGCACGGCCGCGATCAGCACGGTGCCGACGTTGAGCTTGCGGAATTCGCCGCTGGCGACGCGGCCGATCACGAGCGTCGAGAAGCCGAGCATGATGCCCGTCACGATGTTCGCGGTCAGCACGATGAACACCGCGCACACGAGGCCCGACATCGCGTCGACCATGTCGTCCATGTGCAGCTTGCTCACGCTGCCGAGCATCAGCAGGCCGACGTACATCAGCGCCGGTGCGGTCGCATACGACGGCACGAGGCCCGCGAGCGGCGAGAAGAACATCACGACGAGGAACAGCAGGCCGACCACCGCGGCCGCGAGGCCCGTCTTCGCGCCGGCGGCCACGCCGACGCTCGACTCGATGTAGGCCGCCGCCGGCGCGCCGCCGAGGAAGCCGGAGAAGATCGAGCTGATCGAATCGGCGGTCAGCGCGCGGCCGCCGTTGATGATGCGGCCGTTCGCGTCGAGCTGGCCGGCCTGGCCCGCGACCGCGCGGATCGTGCCGGTCGCGTCGAACACGGCGGTCATCACCAGCGCGAGCACGCTCGGCAGCACGGCCATCGACAGCGCGCCCTTGATGTCCATCGCGCCGATCAGCGACGCGTGGCCCGGTGCGCTCAGCGACGGCAGCGCGAAGATGCCGCGGTATTTCACGCCCGGATCGAAGATCAGCCCGAATACCGAGATCGCGATCACGACGAGCAGGATGCCGCCCGGCACGCGACGTTTTTCGAGGCCGAAGATCGCGGCGAGCCCGACGACCGACATGATGACCGGGAACGCGGTGATCTGGCCGAGCGACACCGGCAGGCCGGCGCCCGGGTTCTTGATCACGAGGCCCACGTCGTTCGACGCGATCAGCAGCAGGAACAGCCCGATGCCGATCCCCGTGCCGTGGGCGACGCCCGCGGGCAGGTTGCGCAGGATCCACGAACGCACGCCGGTGATCGAGATGCCGGTGAACACGAGACCCATCAGGAACACGGCGCCGAGCGCGACCGTCGGAGGCAGCCCCTTGCCGAGCACGAGCCCGAACGCGGTGAACGCGGTCAGCGAGATCGCGCAGCCGATCGCGATCGGCAGCTTCGCCCACAGGCCCATCAGCAGCGAGCCGAACGCGGTGGTGAGACAGACCGCGACGAACACGGCGCTCGTGTCGAAGCCGGCCTTGCCGAACATGCCGGGCACGACGAACACGGAATAGACCATCGCGAGGAAGGTGGTCACGCCGGCAATGATCTCGCGGCGTTGCGTGCTGCCGCGCGACGAAATGCCGAAGTACCGGTCGATGGCGCCGTTGGCGCCCAAGCCGGTTTCTTCCGCGCCGACGCCGACCGTCGGCTGCACCGGGGTATCACTCATGAGCTTGCTCCTTTATCAGCATGCTGAAACGGCTCGCAGCGAACCGTCGTCAGGGTGTCTCGTATCTGGTTGGATTGATCGGCAACGTCGCGGGGACGCATGACGCGCGGTGCGTGTCGTGACGGGCGAATCGAAACGATCGCGAGGGTGTCGCGTCGGACGACGCATGGTGTGGTCGACCCCGTCGCGTGTGCTTTGCCGTAGCGAAGGTTAGGCGAGCGGCCCATCACGTCCCATCGGGGGAAGAGCATGCAGCGCATGTCGCAGCGCTTATATCGGCGTGCAACGGGGCTCCGTCGCGCCGACACGCGTGTATACGCCTAGTTCGAATCCGTTAAGGCGACTATTTGAATGCAGGGTCGGCGGGCGGGGGGCATTGGACGTTACGAATGGCTTTCAAGGTGGCCCGGGAGGCCGGCGCGCGTGCATGGTTTCCGTCCCGATGCGGGCTTCAACTGCGCGCGAGATGCGCGAGATACGCGCAGAACATGTCGGCCATCGCGTCCGAGTACGCGTCGATTTCCGCGGGCGTGCGCGCGGTTTCGGAGAACGCCTTGCCGCCCGTCGTGAGCGTCGTCAGGATCAGTTCGCACGCGAGCGCATGGGTGGCGTCGGGCACGTCGGGCAGCGCTTCGCGGATGAACGCGCTGAACGCCCGGTTGCCCTCGGCCTTCACGTCCTGCGCCTCGGGGGCGTCGCGATAGAGCGGAGCGGCATCGTCGAGCGCGGTCCGCATCGGCGCCTCGTCGCATTCCGAACGGATGAACGCGTGGACGGCAGTGCGCACCCGCTCGGGCGGCGTCTTCTGCGTGTCCTGCAGGATTGCGCACAGCATGTCGTGCGTCTGCCGCCACTCGTCGTGCTGGAGCCGGAACAGCACGGACGCCTTGTTCGGGAAGTACTGGTACAGCGAGCCGACGCTCACGCCGGCCCGCTCGGCGACGCGCGCCATCGTGAAGCGCTGCGCGCCTTCGCTCGCCAAAACCTGAATAGCCGCCTGCAGGACGTCCTCGACGAGGCGGGTCGAGCGCGCCTGCCGAGGCTGCTTGCGCGTGGCGATCGGGGCGTTTCGGCGGTCGGTCATGAGCGGTTTGCCAATGCGAATAGTAAAACCTGAATAGTTCGTCATATTCTAGTCGGGTGCACTGACGCACTCAACCCGATACGGAGATATCGCATGACCACCCTGATGCTCGACCCGCTGGCTTCGCTGCTGGCGCGCCTGTTCGACGAAGCCGACGCGTCGTCGCCCGCGACGAGCCCGGCCTTCGCCAACGTATCGCGCGACGAGCAAGCGCGGCTGATGCGCAGCAAGACGGACTACGCCGATCTGTATGCGCGCCTGAAGGACTACCCGCTTCCCGTGTCGCGCGAGACGGGTATGTTGCTGTACATGCTCGCGCGCAGCGGCGGCGCGAAGGCAATCGTCGAATTCGGCACGTCGTTCGGCATCTCGACGCTGCATCTCGCGGCCGCGCTGCGCGACAACGGCGGCGGCCGGCTGATCACGAGCGAGTTCGAGCCGTCGAAGGTCGTGCGCGCGCAGGCCAACCTGGCGGCGGCCGGCTTGGCCGATCTCGTGGAGATTCGCGAAGGCGATGCGCTGCGCACGCTGGCCGCCGATCTTCCGGATTCGGTCGACCTGCTGCTGCTCGACGGGGCGAAGGCGCTGTATCCGGAGATTCTCGCGCTGGTCGAGCCGCGGCTCAGGGCGGGCGCGTTCGTCGTGGCCGACAACGCGGAATACAGCCCCGACTACCTTGCTTACGTGCGCGCGCCGGAACACGGCTACCTGTCGGTGCCGTTCGGCGGCGACGTCGAATTGTCGATGCGGCTGCGCTGACCGGACGGAGCGAGGGTGTCGACGATTTCACGCGTCCCCGCATCAAATATAGGAAAACTGATTAAGCGGAAGCGGGGCGAAAGGTGACGGGATGATCCCCGTCGCTGCGACGCCGTGCGCGTCACTTCAGGAACACATAGCGCGCGAAGTACGGGAAGCGGCCGACCGCATGCTCGGTCGTGCACGTCGCGGCCGGCGGCGTGCCGCCCGCCGTGTCGAGCCGCTGCACGAAGCGCACGCCGGCGAGCGTGCCGGTTGCGGCCGGCGTCGCCGCGAGCAGCAGTTGCGGAATGCTGGCCGGGCTGGCGCTCGGCACTTCCGCGAGCTTCTTGCCGGTAATGCGGCTGCCGTCGAGCGCTTCCCACGACGGTCCCGCGCCGTGCCGGACGACGAGCGTGCCGCCGGCATCGAACAGCAGCGCTTCGGGGTGCTGGAATGTCCACGCGAGCCGGTGTTCGGCATCGTATTCGCACGTGTAGACCTGCAAGCCGCTCGCGGTGGTCGTCAGCGCCGGCGTGGCCGGCGCTGGCGCCGTGAGGCCGGCAGCCTCGTTGGCGTGCGAAGGCGCGGTAAAGGCCGCGAGGGAAAAACCGGCCGCAAGGGCCAGCAGCATGTCGCGTGTCGGGGAGCGGCTTGGCATGACGGGGCGTCCTTTCAGGTCGGGTGACGGTCGTATGGCGTCGATCCCGTCAACGTTAGACGCCGATCGCCCAGGCCGCAACTCGGAAATGACGATCGCGGCGATAGTCGCCGCGATTGCCGGAGGGCGGATGCGCGATCAGCGGATCGCGACCGGGTTGATATTGACCTGCGTGGAGCCGACGTACAGCGGCTGGCCGAGCACGAACAGGAATTCCCATGCCTTGTCGCGCACCAGCGCGCGGCTGTCGATCAGCTCCAGGTTGTAGATGCCGCGCTTCGCGAGCATGTACTGGTTGACCGGGAATTCGTCCTGCGTATGCGGATTCGGATAGACCTCCGACGCCCACGTGTCGCCGCCGAACGCGACGATCCCCTGATCGGCCAGCCACTTCGCGGCTTCCATGCCGATGCCGGGCTCGACGGCGAGGAACTGCTTGTCGTCCTTGCCGACCAGCTCGAGCCAGCCGGTGTTGAACAGCACGACGTCGCCCTTGCGCAGCGTCAGCCGCTGCTTCTTCAGCACGGCCTGGATATCGGCGACCGTGAACTCGGTGCCGCCCGGCACGATCGGCTTGCCGTAGTGGGCGGTCATGTCGAGCACGACGCCGCGCGTGACGATCGGCGGCACCTTCTCGACGCCGAGCTTCTTCACGCCGTCGACGGTCACGAAATCGGCCGCGCGGTTGCCGTTGTAGTACACGTTGTCGATGCCGATGTGGCCGATGCCGTTCAACTGCGTGCCGACGCCGGTCCATGCGTTGACGAGTTCGTCGTTGAACGTGAACTTGTTCGGGCCGAGGCTCTTGCCGGCCTGCTGGCCGACCTGCACGTTGTACAGCCGGAAGCTGCGGTGGCGGTACGCCGGCAGGTTCTTGTCCACCGGCACGGCCAGCGGATAGGTCTTGCCGGCTTTCACGAGGCCGACCGCCTGCTTGACGACGTCGGGCGTCAGCAGGTTGGCCGCGCCGATTTCGTCATCGGCGCCATAGACGGACGGATACCAGCCGGCCGCCGCCGCCTCGGACGGGGCGGCGTGGGCCGCTTGCGCGGCCGCGAACGGCAGGATCGCGGCGAGCGCGAGCCGGGCGAGCGTCGCTTTCATTCGAGACTCCTGTCGATCGTTATGCCGCGGCTTGCGCGAGCGTCGGGTAGTCGGTCAGGCCGTGGGCGCCGCCGCCGAACAGCGTGTTGCGGTCGTGCGGCGCGAGCGCGGCGCCGGTGCGCAGCCGCTCGGGCAAGTCGGGATTCGCGACGAACGGGCGGCCGAATGCGACGAGGTCGGCCCAGCCGGCGGCGATCGCCTCGCGCGCGCGCTCGGCGGTGTATGCGCCGGCATAGATCAGCACGCCCGGGAACGCGGCGCGCAGTTGCTGCTTGAAGGCGACCGGCATCAGCGGCGCGTCGTCCCAGTCGGCTTCCGCGATGTGCAGGTAGCCGACGCCGAGTTCGCCGAGCAGCTTCGCGGCGGCGAGGTAGGTCGTTTCCGGATCGTCGTCGACGCAGCCGTTCAGCGTGGTCAGCGGCGCGAGGCGGATGCCGACGCGCGATGCGTCGCCGGTCCCGTCGATCAGCGCCTGCGTGACTTCGCGCAGGAAGCGCAGCCGGTTCTCCAGCGAGCCGCCGTATGCGTCGGTGCGCGTGTTCGCGTTCGAATCGATGAACTGGTTCACGAGGTAGCCGTTCGCGCCGTGCAGCTCGACGCCGTCGAAGCCGGCTTCGATCGCGTGGCGGGCGGCGGTGCGGTACTGGTCGACGATCTCGCGGATCTCGTCGATCGACAGCGCGCGCGGCTCGGACGCCTGCACGAAGCCCGGCGTGCTGCCGTCCTCGCCGGCGATGAACACGTTCACGCCCTTCGCCTGGAGCGGCGACGACGACACGGGTTGCGCGCCGCCGAGCAGGCTCGTGTGGCTCAGCCGGCCGACGTGCCACAGCTGCGCGAAGATGCGGCCGTGCGCGGCATGCACGGCGTCCGTCACCTTGCGCCAGCCGGCGACCTGCGACGGCGTGTGGATGCCGGGCGTCCATGCGTAGCCCTTGCCGAGCGGCGCAATGTAGGTGCCTTCGCTGACGATCAGGCCCGCACTCGCGCGCTGCGCGTAATACGCGGCCATCAGTTCGTTGGCTTCGTCGCCGGGCTGGCTCGCGCGCGAGCGCGTCATCGGCGGCATCACGATGCGGTTCGGCAGCGTCAGCGCGCCGAGTCGCAGCGGTTGGAAAAGCGGGTCCTGGGTCATGGTGGATTCCTGTCGGTGCCGCGGCCGGCGGGCCGCGGACGGGTCATGTCGGATGAAGGCGGCGTGTGCTCAGTCCCACTTCGGCGCGAGGCCGTCCGGGTCGACTTCGCGGCCGTTGCGCTCGAGCGCGGCGATCTGCGCCATGTCTTCGCCGGTCAGGCGCAGCGTCTGCGCGAGCAGGTTGCTCGCGAGGTTCTCGCGCTTGGTCGACGACGGAATCACCGAGTAGCCGAGCTGCAGCGCCCAGGCGAGCGCGACCTGGGCCGGCGTCGCGTCGTGACGCTGCGCGATCGCGCCGAGCACCGGGTCGCCGAGCACCTTGCCGTACGCGAGCGTCATGTACGACGTCACGTGAATGCCTTCGGCGTTCAGGAACTCGACCAGCTTGCGGTTCTGCAGGTACGGGCTCAGTTCGATCTGGTTCGTCGCGATCGCGTCCTTGCCGACGGCCGCGATCGCTTCCTTCGTCAGTTCGATGTTGAAGTTCGAGATGCCGATCTGGCGCGTGAGGCCCTTCGCCTTCGCGTCCGCCAGCGCGGTCATGAACGCGTCGATCGACACGCCGTTGCCCGGCGCCGGCCAGTGGATCAGCGTCAGGTCGACGACGTCGGTGCGCAGCTTGCGCAGGCTTTCCTCGAGGCTGGCCGCCAGTTTTTCCGGCGCGTAGTTGTCGACCCAGATCTTCGTCGTGAGGAACAGGTCTTCGCGGCGCACGCCCGACGCGGCGATCGCTTCGCCGACTTCTGCTTCGTTGCCGTAGATCTGCGCGGTGTCGATCGCGCGGTAGCCGACTTCGAGGCCGTTGCGGACCGAGTCGATGACGACCTGGCCTTGCAGGCGGAACGTACCGAGGCCGAATGCGGGAATCTTGCTCATCATGTGCTCCTGAAAGAGGGGGAACGATTGCGGTATGGAAGTCATTCTGGCGCGTGAGACTGATGAGATAAACGCGCTCATCAGTCAAAAATATTTGATTTAAAGTCAAATATAGGTCGCGCCATGGGCGTCCGGACCGTGGTCGCCGCTTATGCGGCGCGCGTCTGCGGCGTCGTGTTCGGATGGAACGCGGGCAGCACGTCCGATGCGATTTCGGCCATCGTCTCGTCGAGCGGCCGCCGGTTGCGGCGGAAATGCAGGCCGATGTGCTGCACGCCCGCGTCGCGCATCGCCGCGAGTTCTTCCGTCAGCGCGATGCGCCCCGCGCGGGCGCCGAAGCGGTGCCGCTGCAGCGGTTCGTGCGGATCTTCCGCGAGGTCGAGATGGATGAAGCTCACGTACGGCTTGTCGCCGGCCACTGCGTGCCAGTTCGCGGCGCGCTGCAGGTGATCGGCCGGCGTGCCCGGATACGCGAGGCAGCCGTCCATGTGTTCGCCGATCCACGCAGGCGTCTGCTGTGCGAGGCCCGCGACGAGCAGCGGCACCGGCGAACGGGCGGCGGGCAGCACTTCCAGGCCGGGCGGCAAGTGTCCGCGCGCGCCGTCGCGCAGCAGCGCGATCTGGTCGCGGAAGTTTTCGCCGCGCGTGGCGAAGTCGCGGCCGAACAGCGGATATTCGACCGGCCGGTCGCCGCTCGCGACGCCGAGCAGCAGGCGACCGCCGCTCAGTTCCTGGATCGTCGCGGCCGATTTCAGCGTCAGCAGCGGTTCGCGCAGCGGCAGCACGACGGCCGCGGTACCGAGCAGGATGTCGTGCGTGATTCCGGCGAGGTAGCCGAGATACGAGAACGTTTCGAACACCTGCGCGGCATCGCCGAACGACGGGTCGTACACCGGCACGTCGCGCACCCAGAGCGCGCGAAAGCCGAGCGTGTCGGCCAGTTGCGCGAGCTCCGCGTGGATGTCGAGGTCGGGCACGCCGGGGTGGCGGCCGTCATGCCGGCGTTTCGCGTTGCCGGACGGGGTCCAGTCGTTGTCGAGCGGCAGTTCGATGCCGATGCTGAAGCCGCCGGCGGCGAGCGTGTCGAGTGAAGTGGACATGGTCGGGCTCCGTTCAGATCGCGCGCAGGCTGCCGTCGAGCCGGTAGAAATCGAGCGACGGCGCGGTGAAGAACGAGCGCGACGTGCCCGCGGCGAAGTCGTCGATATGCACGACGGTGGCGCGATCGGCTTCCTGCCACGAGATCGCGTAGGTGTCGTCGGCGATGGGCTGCCACGTATAGGCCACTTCACCCTTCGCGCCCGCGTACGGGCCTTCGGTGATCTCGTAGCGCATGTGGAGGCCGTCTTCGTCGTACGCGTTGAGCGCGGTGAGGCCGTCGTAACGGACTTCGAAAATCTTGCCGGCGAACGGCGGACGTTGGGTCGATGCGTTCATGCGGGTGGCTCCTGCAAAAGGATGACGTTCAATGGGCGAGTTCGACGGGTTCGGCCGTGCGTTCCGGCAGGCCCTGACGGCTGTCGAGACGGCCGCTCAGCGCGGTGAGCGCAAACGCGCCGAGCGTGACGACGGCGGCGATCCACGGCGTGTGGCCGAGGCCGACGTTCGCGACGATCAGGCCGCTTAGCGACGATCCGCCGGCCACGCCGAGGTTGAAGGCGGCGATGTTGAAGCCCGACGCGACGTCGGTGGCGTCCGGCGCGAAGTGGCGCGCCTGCTTGACGACGTACACCTGCAGCCCCGGCACGTTGCCGAACGCCACGGCGCCCCACGCGAGCATCGTCAGCACCGCGAGCCATTTCACGTGGATCGTGAAGGTCAGCGCGAGCAGCACGATCGCGAGCAGCAGGAAGATCCGCTTGAGCGCCTTCACCGGGCCGACGGCGTCCGCGAGCTTGCCGCCCCACACGTTGCCGATCGCGACCGACACGCCGTAGCCGACGAGCACGAGGCTGACCTGCGACGGCGTGAAGCCGGCGATCTGTTCGAGCAGCGGCGCCATGTACGTGAACGCGATCAGCGAGCCGCCGTAGCCGACCGCCGTCATCGCATAGACGAGGAGCAGGCGCGGCTGGGCCAGCACGCGCAGCTGGCGGGCGAGCGGCGCGGGCGGCGTTTGCGGCAGCCCGCGCGGCACGAACGCGACCGCGCCGAGGAACGCGACGAGGCCGAACAGCGCGACGATCAGGAACGTCGCGCGCCAGCCGAAGTGCTGGCCGATGAAGGTGCCGAGCGGAATGCCGGCGACGAACGCGACGGTCATCCCGCTGAACATCGTCGCGATCGCGCTGGCGGCCTTGTCCTTCGGCACGAGCGTGGTCGCGATGATCGAGCCGACCGAGAAGAACACGCCGTGCGCGAGGCCGGTGAGCACGCGCGCGACGATCAGCGATTCGTAGCCCGGCGCCTGCCACGCGACGAGGTTGCCGACGGTGAAGAGCGCCATCAGCCCGGCGAGCAGCGCCTTGCGCGGCACGCGGCCGGTGAGCGCGGTGAGGAGCGGCGCGCCGATGGCCACGCTCAGCGCGTACAGGCTGACGAGCAGGCCGGCGGACGGCAGGCTGACGCCGAGGTCGGCGCCGATCGTCGGGATCAGCCCGACGATCACGAATTCGGTGGTGCCGATGGCAAAGGCGCTGATGGTCAGCGCAAGCAACGCGAGTGGCATGACGGGATCCGGGTTTCAGTAGGAATGGATCGCAGTGTGCCGGCTTTACTTTTGCGGAAAAACTGGTCTATAAACCAAATTGTTTTGATTTCAAATCAACAATGAAGATCACTCTCGACGAACTCCAGGCCTTTGCCACCGTGGTCGACACCGGTTCGATCACGGCCGCCGCCCAGCAGCTCGACCTCACCGTGTCGGCGACGAGCCGCACGCTCGCGCGGCTCGAGGAAAAGCTGAAGACCACGCTGCTGCGCCGGACCACGCGCCGGCTCGAACTGACCGAGGAAGGGCGCGCGTTCCTGCAGGATGCGCGCGCGATCATCGAATCGGTCGAGAACGCGGAAGAGCAGATGCTCGCGCGGCGCGAGATGCCGTCCGGGCGCCTGCGCGTCGACGCCGCGACGCCGTTCATGCTGCACGTGATCGTGCCGCTCGTGCGCGGCTACCGCGAGCGCTTCCCGAAGGTCGAGCTGGAGCTGAACAGCAACGAGGGCATCATCGACCTGCTGGAGCGGCGCACCGACGTCGCGATCCGGATCGGCCGGCTGAAGGATTCGACGCTGCACAGCCGGCGGATCGGCAACAGCCGGGTGCGCATCCTCGCCAGCGCCGACTACATCGAAGCGCACGGGCAGCCGCGCAAGGTCGAGGATCTGCCGAAGCACACGCTGCTCGGCTTCACGCAGCCCGAATCGTTGAACGTATGGCCGATCCTTGGCGCGGACGGCGAGCCCTGCCGAATCGAGCCCGACGTCTGGTCGTCGAGCGGCGAGACGCTGCGGCAGCTCGCGCTGGCGGGCACGGGGGTCGTGTGCCTGTCGGATTTCGTGACCGCGCAGGATCGCGAAGCGGGGCGGCTGGTGCAGGTGCTTGCGCGCCAGACGCTCGACGTCAGGCAGCCGATTCACGCGGTGTACTACCGCAATACCGCGATCTCGTCGCGGATCGCGTCGTTCGTCGACTACCTGATCGAGGTGCTGGGCGGTGGCAGCGGCGGCGATGCGCCGGCGCGGCGCAAGGCCGCGTGGATGGAGTCGCAGTAGCGACGCGGCGCTGCCTTTCCGAGTTCGGCGTGCCGCGCGGCGGCACGCCGTCGTGCGGCGATTACGCCTCTTCGGCCCAGGACATTCCGTCGCGCGCGAGCAGCGCCGACGAAGCAGCGGGCCCGAACGTGCCGGCCGTGTACAGGCGCGGCCGGTCGCCGAGCTGCTTCCAGCCGTCGAGGATCGGCTCGACCCACGACCAGGCGGCTTCGAGTTCGTCGCGGCGCATGAAGTGCGTGAGGCGGCCGCGGATCACGTCGATCAGCAGCCGTTCGTACGCTTCCGCGCGCCGTTCCGGAATCGCCTGCTGCAGGTCGAGGTTCAGGCTCACCGGCACCATGTTCATTCCGCTGCCCGGCTCTTTCGCGAGCATCTGCAACTGGATCGACTCTTCCGGCTGAAGCTGGATCACGAGACGGTTGCCGTAATTGCGCGGGCCGGTCGGGATGATCGAGAACGGCATGTCCGCGAACTCGATCACGATTTCCGACTGGCGGCGCTGCAGCCGCTTGCCGGTGCGCAGGAAGAACGGCACGTTCGCCCAGCGCCAGTTGTTGATGTGCGCGCGCAGCGCGACGAAGGTTTCCGCACGGCTGTCCGCCGGCACGTTGTCTTCCTCGAGATAGCCCTTGACCGGTTGGCCGTCGACCGCGCCGGCCGTGTACTGGCCGCGCACCGTGTCGCGCGCGACGTCCGACAGCGACATCGGCCGCAGCGAGCGCAGCACCTTCAGCTTCTCGTCGCGCACCGCGTCCGGGTCGAGCGACACGGGCGGCTCCATCGCGACGATGCACAGCAACTGCAGCAGGTGGTTCTGCACCATGTCGCGCAGCGCGCCGGTATGGTCGTAGAAGCCCGCGCGGCTGCCGACGCCGACCGTTTCCGCGACCGTGATCTGCACGCTGCGGATGTTCGGCGCCTGCCACAGCGGCCCGAAGATCGGGTTGCCGAAGCGCAGCACCATCAGGTTCTGCACGGTTTCCTTGCCGAGATAGTGGTCGATCCGGTAGATCTGCGATTCTTCGAAGTGCTTGCCGACCGCGTTATTGATCGCCTTCGCGGACGCGAGATCGTGGCCCAGCGGCTTTTCGAGGACGACGCGCGAGTGCGCGTCGACGAGGTGCGCGGCCGACAGGTTGTCGCAGATCGTCGTGAACAGCTCCGGCGACGTCGACAGGTAGAACACGCGGATCGCGTCGCCACGCGCCGCTTCGGCGAGCCGCAGGTAGTCGTCCGGCGCGTTCACGTCGATCAGCACGTACTTGAACAGGTCGAGGAAGCGGCTCCACGCGTCGGCGTCGAACGCCTTCTCGTCGATGAACGGGCGCGACTGCTCGTCCATGAACTTGCGATAGCCGTCGATGCCCCAGTCGCGGCGGCCGACGGCGATGATGCGCGTCTCGGGCGGAAGATTGCAGTGCAGGTGCGCCATGTACAGCGCGGGCAACAGCTTGCGGGCGGCCAGGTCGCCGCCGCCGCCGAAGATGATCATGTCGACGGGCCGGTCGGCCGCCGTCTGGGAAGGCTGATTCGTCATGGGAGGTTCGCGGTTTGAAACGGTGAACGTGAAACGAACGTCGAGGGCAATCGGGCGCCGGATGGCCGGCGCCGGTACGGCAAAACGCAATAGTGCACCGTTTTGATGGTTTGCGTGTGCGTTCCCCCGGATGTAACAGGGCTTGCGTTCTCGCTGATGGCTCGATTATGATTGAGCGCTCACTCATTAAAGGAATCGAACGTGGCCCGACCGCGCAGTCCCGACAAGCACGAAGCCATCCTCGCCGCGGCCGCGCGCGCGCTCGCCGAGGACGGCGCGACCGCGACGACCGCGCGCATCGCGCGGCTGGCCGGCGTGGCGGAAGGCACGGTGTTCACCTATTTCGACACCAAGGATGCGTTGCTGAACGCGCTGTACGTGAGCCTGAAGGCCGACATGCGCGAAGCGATGATGACCGGGTTTCCGGAACACGCGCCGGCCGAGCAGGCGGTACGGCATGCGTGGAACGGCTATGTGTCGTGGGGCGTCGCGAATCCGGACGGCCGGCGCGCGCTGCAGCAGCTCGGCGTGAGCGGGCGCATCGACGACCCGCATCGCGCGGCCGGCGCCGAAGGCTTCGGCGCGATCCGTGCGCTGCTGCGCGAACAGGTCGCCGCGTCGGGCGCGCTGAACCGCGACGAAGCGCATGCGTTCTGCTCGGCGTTGTTTACGTCGATCGCGGAAACGGCGATGGAATCGATCGCACGCGATCCGGCGCGAGCCGATGCGTACCAGGAAGCCGGCTTTCGCGCGTTGTGGGCCGTGTTGCACGCGGTGTGAGTCAGGCACGGCCGTCGGGCGGCGCGTGCCGCGACGACCGGCACGGAGTTTCAGGCCGGGCGATGCAGGTCATGAAGGATCGGTTCATCGTCCATATTAATGAGTGAGTAATCATTCATTTTCATCGTTTCACCACGATCAAGGAGTGGAAAATGTCGAAAGTCTGGTTGGTAACAGGGGCCGCACGCGGCCTGGGACGCGCGATTTCGGAAGCCGTGCTGGCGGCGGGCGACCGACTGGTGGCCGGCGCACGCGACCCGGCGCAACTGGCCGATCTGGCCGAACGGTATGGCGACCGGTTGCTGCCGGTCGCGCTCGACGTCACCGACGAAGCGGCGGCAGAGCAGGCCGTCTCGGCGGCACGCGCCGCATTCGGCCGCATCGACGTGCTGGTGAACAACGCGGGCTACGGCCATACGGCGCCGTTCGAGCAGATGGGCGCCGACGTGTTCCGCGACCAGATCGAAACGAACCTGTTCGGCGTGATCAATCTCACGCGCGCGGTGCTGCCGACGATGCGCGCACAACGCGCGGGGCGCATCTTCCAGGTATCGTCGGTCGGCGGGCGCACGTCGACGCCCGGGTTGTCCGCGTATCAGGCCGCGAAGTGGGCGGTCGGCGGATTCAGCGACGTGCTCGCGAAGGAAGTCGCGCCGTTCGGCGTGCGCGTGTGCACGCTCGAACCGGGCGGGATGCGGACCGAATGGGCCGCGCAGGCGAAGCGCGACGTCGACGATCTGCTGCCCGACTATCAGCCGTCGGTCGGCAAGATTCTCGAGTTGCTCGGTGCGTATGGCGGCCACGAGGTCGGCGATCCCGCGCGGATCGCGGCGTTGATCGTCGACCTGTCGCGCCGCGACGACGTGCCGCTGCGCCTGCTGCTCGGCGGCGATGCGCTGTTCGTCTGCGAGCAGGCGGAACGGCAGCGCGCGGAAGAGGCGGCGCGCTGGCGGGACGCCACGCTGTCCACGCAGTTTCCGGACGCGAAGCTGCCGGACGGACTGGAGGCGCTCAAGGCGATCGAGTAAGGGCGGCCGCTGTCGCGGGCGGCGCGTCGATCGCGTCGACCGCGTCGCTCCCGCAAGCCGGGTCGCGTGCCGGCGCGATCGATTTCGCCGGCGGCCCGGCGCGCAAAACGCCGCGTGGGTCCGCATCGCAACGCCGGCTTTCGCCCGACCATTCGCGAAACGAGAACGATCAATTCTCCTCAGCGGGGATTCTGTCGCAACCGCCGAGTTTCTAGACTTGCCTCAAGCGATGAGACCTGCTCGTCGCACCTCCAAAAGGACACAGTCATGAAGCTCTACGTTCATCCGCTTTCCGGTCACTCGCACCGCGCCCGCCTGCTCATCTCGCTGCTCGGCATCGAGCATGAACTGGTCGAAGTCGACCTGGCCGCCGGCGCGCACAAGTCGCCTGAATTTCTGGCGCTGAACCGCTTCGGTCAGGTGCCGGTGCTGGTCGACGGGGACACCGTGATCGCCGATTCGAATGCCATCCTCGTGTATCTCGCCCGCACGTCGGGCAACAGCGACTTCCTCCCGCAATCGCCCGTGCAGGAAGCCGCCGTGCAGCGCTGGTTGTCGGTCGCGGCCGGCGAGATCGCATTCGGGCCGGCCGCCGCGCGGCTCATCACGGTCTTCGGTGCGAAGTTCAATGCCGACGAAGTGATCGCCCGCGCGCATCGCATCCTCGCGCTCATCGACGCCGAACTCGCGGGGCGCGACTTCATCGTCGGGCCGAAGCCCACCATCGCCGACGTCGCGTTGTACGGCTACGTTGCGCGTGCACCCGAAGGCAATGTGGACCTGTCCGGCTATTCGAACGTCTCGGCGTGGCTGCGCCG
Organism: Burkholderia sp. AcTa6-5; assembly: GCF_017815075.1. Taxonomy (NCBI): domain Bacteria; kingdom Pseudomonadati; phylum Pseudomonadota; class Betaproteobacteria; order Burkholderiales; family Burkholderiaceae; genus Burkholderia; species Burkholderia sp. AcTa6-5. The sequence goes on from NZ_JAGIQE010000004.1 coordinate 279,151, forward strand.
CATCGAAGCGTTGCCGGGTTTCGTCGAGTTTGTGAAGACGCCGGTCGGGCTCGCGGCCGCTGCGTGATCGAGGTCGGCCCGTCGCCCGTGCGGTGACGGAGGCGACGCCGGGCGCGTCAACGCGCGCTGAAAGCGTCATGTGCAGGTTCCGTCGAGGAGACACATCGTGAGCACGGTATCGAATGAAGCGAACTCGCCGTGGCATCGGGGCGAACTCGAGCTGCAGGAAAAAACAGGCGTGATGCAGAAGATGGACAGCGTGGGACGGCGCTTCGTCAGGGATCACATGCCCGACCAGCATCGCGCGTTCTTCGCACAGTTGCCTTTCGTCGTCGTCGGTGCGGTGGCCGACGACGCAGACGTATGGGCGACCTTCGCATTCGGCCAGCCCGGCTTCATGCAGTCGCCGAACGACAAGCGCCTGCGCATCGACACCGTGTTCGATCCGAACGATCCGGCTGCCAGTGGCACGCACGACGGCGCGGCGATCGGCCTGCTCGGCATCGAACTGCATACGCGGCGTCGCAATCGCCTGAACGGCATGATCCGTCGCGGCGAGACGCGCGCATTCGATCTCGACGTCGTGCAGAGCTTCGGCAACTGCCCGCAATACATCCAGTTGCGCGATTTCGCGTTCGTACGCGAACCCGATACGTTCTCGGAAATCGCACCGGAGGAAAGCGATCGTCTCGACGATCGCGCCCGCGCGATCATCGCGGCTGCCGACACGCTGTTCGTTGCGTCCTACGTCGGCGACGGCGCCGAGCGTCAGGTCGACGTTTCGCATCGCGGCGGCAAGGCGGGGTTCGTGCGCGTCGGCGACGACGGCGTGCTGACGATCCCGGATTTCGCCGGCAACCTGTTCTTCGCGACACTGGGCAATTTTCGGGTCAATCCGCGCGCGGGCATCGTGTTCGCCGACTTCGAAACCGGCGACGTGTTGCAGATGACCGGCGAAGCCGAAGTCGACCTCGATTCACCGGAGATTGCCGCATTTCAGGGCGCGGAGCGACTGTGGCGCTTCAAGCCGCGCCGCGTCGTTTATCGCGCCGGCGCATTGCCGTTGCGCTGGACGTTCCGGGCGGAAGGCTGGTCGCCCAACTCGCTGATGACGGGGAGCTGGGACGAGGCCGCGAGCCGCCTGAGCGCCGCCGAACTGGCACGGGCGTGGCGTCCGTTCAGGGTCGCGAAAATCACCGACGAGAGCACGCTGATTCGCTCGTTCCAGCTCGACCCTGCGGACGGCGCCGGCTTGGTGCCGCACCTGGCGGGCCAGCACGTGCCGATTCGCGTGAATCTGTCGGAGGGCGGCGATCCGCTCATCCGCACCTATACGTTGTCGAGCGCGCCGTCGGACGGTGTGTATCGCATCAGCGTGAAGCGGGAAGGGCGCGTGTCGTCGCATCTGCATGACGGGGTGCAGGTCGGTGACCGCATCGAAGTGCGAGCGCCCGCCGGGCAATTCACGATCGATGCGCTCGAGCGCCGTCCCGCCGTATTGCTGGCGGCCGGTGTCGGGGTGACGCCGATGCTGGCGATGTTGCGTCACATCGTCTACGAAGGCGCGCGCAAGCGCGGCACGCGCAAGACCTGGTTCTTTCACGCGGCACGCTCCGTGAAGGAGCGCGCGTTCGGCGACGAGATCGGCCAGCTCGCGTCGGCGGCGAACGGCGCGGTGAACGTGGTGCGCGTGCTGTCGGACGCGACCGGCGCGCGCGAGGGCGACGAATTCGACGTCGTCGGCCGCATCGATGCGAACCTGCTGCGCGCGACGCTGCCGTTCGACGACTACGACTTTTACCTGTGCGGACCGTCGGGCTTCATGCAAGCGGTCTATGACGCGCTCCGCGACCTGAACGTGGCGGACCATCGAATCCACGCGGAGTCGTTCGGCCCTTCCGGGCTCAAGCGTCGAGCCGATTCGGACGCGAGTGCCCCACTGCGTGCGCCGGCGGATACGCCGACACCCGTCGCGTTCGTCAAGTCGGGCAAGGAAGCGCGCTGGCAGCCGGGCAGCGGCTCGCTGCTGGACCTGGCCGAGGCGCGCGGCCTGACGCCGGAATACGGGTGTCGCGGAGGCAGTTGCGGCACCTGCCGCACGCGGATCGTCGAAGGCGCGGTGACGTATCCGGTCGCGCCGGAATTCAAGGTACCGGACGACGAAGCGCTGATCTGCTGCGCGGTGCCCGCGCATCGCGAATCGGGCGGCGGCGATCGTCTGCTGCTCGACGTGTGATTCAGAACCCTCGTCGCACGGTGACGATTCCCGACGAAAGGAGTTTGGCCATGAAAGACGTCAACGTTGCCCGCCCGCCGGTTCCACCGTTCTCGCTGGACACGGCGATCGAGAAAGTGCGGCTTGCGGAAGACGGGTGGAACACGCGCAATCCGGAGCAGGTTTCGCTCGCGTACAGCGTCGACAGCGTGTGGCGCAACCGCGCCGAATTCGTGACGGGCCGTCCGGCGATCGTTGCGCTGCTCACACGCAAATGGCAGCGCGAACTCGACTACCGGCTCATGAAGGAGCTGTGGGCGTACGGCGGCAACCGGATCGCCGTGCGCTTCGCCTACGAGTGGCATGACGACGCGCAGAACGGGTATCGCTCGTCCGGCAACGAGAACTGGGAATTCGGCGACGATGGCCTCATGCACCACCGCCATGCGTGCATCAACGATCTGCCGATCGCCGAGGCCGATCGCAAGTTCTTCTGGCCGCTCGGGCGCAGGCCCGACGATCATCCGGGCCTCAGCGATCTCGGTCTGTAAGGCCTGCTTGCCTACGGCGCGCGATGCTCGCTACGCGTGCCGACTCGCCGGTGCCTGCTAGGCAGACCACATCGGCGCTTGGGCCCTCAGCCTTTCGACGCAGAGATCGATGAACGCGCGCGCTTTCCGGTTCGCGTGCCGGCCCTCCCGATGCACGACGTGAACCGGGAGCGGCGCAAGTTCGTGCTCGGCCAGCAGCACGCACAGCGTGCCTTGCGCGAGTTCGTCGACCACCTGATAGGACAGCAGGCGCACGATGCCGAGGCCGGCCGTTGCCGCTGCGATCGCGGAATCGTTCGTCGTGGTCAGCAGGCGCGGCTGGATGGGGACGGTGAGCGTCTTGTCCCGCGCGCGGAAGCGCCATTCGGGCGCCGGCGTGATGCCCGTCGCCTGAATCGTGACGTGAGCCGCGAGATCGTCCGGACGCTGCGGCGTGCCGTGCGCATCCAGATAAGCGGGAGACGCGCACAGCACGCGGCGTACCTTGCCGACCGAGATCGCCTGCAGCGACGAGTTCGGCAACTCGCCGATGCGCACGGCCACGTCGGCGCCTTCATCGACGAGATTGACGACGCGGTCCAGAAACCAGCAGTTGAGATTGACGGAAGGATGCTGCTGCAGATACTCGAGCGCGATCGGCGTCACGTAGCTCTTGCCGAACAGTACAGGCGCCGTGACGGTGAGCTGGCCGCGTGGCGTATTGCCGGTGCCGGTGGCGGAAAGCTCGGCCGCGTCGATGTCCGCCAGAATGCGCCGGCAGTCCTCGTAAAACGACGCGCCCGCATCGGTGATGCGGACCACGCGCGTCGTCCGCGTCAACAGCCGCACGCCGAGATATTCCTCGAGTTCCGTCATCACGCGGCTGATCACCGACGGCGAGACGTTCAGCTTGCGCGCCGCCGATGCGAACCCTTCCGTCTCGACCACCGTGACGAAGGTGGTCATGGCCTGGAGCCTGTCCATGTATGAAAGATATCCGGGTGAAGTGAACGTGGCCTCACGCGCATCGCGTGTCAGGATGAACGCGTGTCCGGCTCCGCGATGCTCGACGATCGGATGCGCCACTTCGCCGGCGTCATGCCCACCTGCCGTTTGAACACCCGTTGGAACGCGGCCTCGGATCGATAGCCGACCGATTCGCCGATTTCGGCGACGGACATCGTCGTTTGCGCGAGCTTGCGCCCGGCAAGCGCCATGCGGATTTCAGTCAGGACATCGGTTGCCGAGCGGCTGATCGCCTCGTCGAAGTGGCGTGCGAACGTCGCGCGCGACATGTGGCAGCGCTCGGCCAGCTGGGCCAGCGTCCAGGGCTTTTCGGGCTCGTCGAACATCGCTGCGAGCGCCGGCTGCAGCCGATGACGTTGTGCCAGTGCAAGCAGCCCGCGCGGCGCGTGGCCTGCCTCGGACGCACTGCGCAGGGTCAACGCGAACAGCGCGCCGGACAGATGATCCACGACCGCGGTACTGCCGGCGCGTTGCTCCAGCGCTTCCTCGCGCATCAAGTCGATGAGCCGCGCGAGCCGCGTGGCTGCAAACGCGGCGTCGCGCGTCTGTTCGTCGCCCGCGGTTACGCTGCTCACGATCAGACGTCGCGGCAGATGGTCGCGCAGCAACTGCTGCGGGACGGCAGGCAGCACGAAGCGCCCGCACAGCACATCGGTGTTCGCATTGGTGCTGCCGTTCGTCGCAACGGTCAGGCCGTTTCGGTGCCGCTCGCGCGCCGCGCGCGGCGCCTCGCCGCTGCCGTCGTGCAGCCGATGGGCGCTGCCGGACGGAAACACGACGATGTCGCCGGCCTTCATCCGCAGCGTCGGTTCGTCTTCTCCGTCCGTCTCGCATTCGACGACGGCCTCGCCGCGCAACAGGATGTGATAGGGGAGTTCCCACTCGCTCGACTCGGGATGGTCGATGCGCCACGGCGACCCGAAGTGGCACCGCACGTCAAGCCGCCCGGTGACCGGCATCATCGACAGCAATCGGTCGAGCATTTCCATATGAGACGTTTGAGCATGGAGTTGCGGCAGTATGGCATTAAAGAAAACGTCACGCATCCCTACACTGACTCCCATGCCATACGACATGGCTAACCGTTCAACCACGAAGCAAGGAGTCGATCATGTCCCGTCTCACCACCATTCGCCCTGAAGAGGCAACCGGCGCGGCCGCTGAAGTGTTCGCGAAGATCAAGAAGGCCGTCGGCAAGGTGCCCAACGCATACGCCACCATCGGCACGCAAAGCCCCGAAGCGCTCGGCGCGGCGCTGGCGTTCGATGCGGCGGTCGCGGCGAGCACGCTCGGCAAGGCCGATATCGAAGCGATCAAGCTGGCGGTCAGCGAATACGCGGGATGTGATTACTGCGTCGCCGCTCACACGCTGATGGGCAAGCTGGCAGGCCTGACCAGCGATCAGATGAAGCAGGTGCGCGCGGGCGCGGCAACCGGCGACGCCGCGCGGGACGCGCTGGTCGCGTATGTTCGTACGCTCGTCGGCACGCACGGCACGGTCCCCGTTGCGGTCGTCGATGCGGTGCGCGCAGCGGGCTATACGGAACGCCAGCTCATCGAGATCAATCTCGCCATCGCGTCGATCACGTTCACGAACCTCGTCAATCGCGTGAACGATACGACGCTCGATTTTCCGGCCGTGGCGTAACGGCGCGGCAATCGCGGGCAGGAAGCCCGCGTCCGCGCCGATACGCGGACGCACTACCGGCTGTCGGGATCGGCCCGGTACCCGAGCTCGCCGCTGATCAGCGCGGCCTCGTGGCGCAGTGCCGTCGCGACCGGCCCGTCGATCGATGCGTCGAAGCCGCCGGTCGCGCCCAACGCGGTGATCGCCGCACACATATGTCCGTTCGCATCGAATAGCGGCGCCGACACGGCGCTGATGCCCTTCAGGTTCGTGTCGCGGACGGTCGCGAGGCCGGCCGCGCGAATCTCGCGCTGCAATTGACCGACCGGATCGCGTCGATCGAGCTGCGCGCGCAGCTCGGCCGGCGCCGACGCGAGTTCGTCTTCCGCAAGCTGCCGCACACGCGGCTCGTCGAGCAGCGCGAGGAACAGCCGCCCGGTTGCGGACCATAGCAACGACATCACCGAGCCGGCGCGAACATTGACCGTGACCGGCAGGCCGGGCTCTTCGAAGCGCATGATCGTCGGCCCGCGGTTGCCCATGATCGCGACGAAGCACGTCACCTCCAGGCGCTCGCGCACGCGCACGAGCGACGGTTCGGCGAGCCGTATCGGGTCGGCCATCCGGATCGCCGCGAGCCCGATCGAGATGCACTGGGGCCCGAGCACGTATTGCTGGGTCGCGCGCTCCTGCGTGACGAACGCTTCCTCCATCAGGCTCGCCAGATAGCGGTGAACCTTCGCGGGATTCTCGTCGAGCCGCGCGGCGAGCGCGGTCAGCGTGGCGCGGCCGCCGCACGCGGCAAGTTCCTTCAGCACGAGCAGGCCGGTCGACGCGGACTGGACGCGTTGCCTGCGGTCGCGCTCGGGCGGCGCGGTCTTCTTCGTTCTGGCGATCTTTTCCATAAGCCGGATTCTAGCCGGACGGCCGGCGGCGCCCGGCCGCCAAGGTTTACCCCAGTCGTTTGATTACGCATTGCGTATTAGATTTACGCAAAATCATAGCACGGGAGCGAATCATGTCCGTCACGGACCGCCATGCGTCATCGTCGAAATGTCCGTTTCATCCTGCGCCGGCCGCGGCGAGCGCACCGAACGGCTGTCCGGTGAGCGCCGCCGCAGCCGCGTTCGATCCGTTCGACGACGGCTACCAGCAGGACCCGCCCGAGTACGTGCGCTGGGCGCGCGAGCAGGAGCCGGTGTTCTACAGCCCCAAACTCGGCTACTGGGTCGTCACGCGCTACGACGACATCAAGGCGATCTTTCGCGACAACCTCACGTTCAGCCCGTCGATCGCGTTGGAGAAGATCACGCCCACCGGCCCCGAGGCGAACGCGGTGCTCGCGTCGTACGGCTTTGCGCTGAACCGCACGCTCGTCAACGAGGACGAGCCCGCGCACATGCCGCGCCGCCGCGCGCTGCTCGACCCGTTCACGCCCGACGCGCTGAGGCATCACGAACCGATGGTGCGCCGGCTCGCACGCGAATACGTGGACCGCTTCATCGACGACGGTCGAGCGGATCTGGTCGACCAGATGCTGTGGGAAGTGCCGCTCACCGTCGCGCTGCACTTTCTCGGCGTGCCCGAGGAGGACATGGACACGCTGCGCGAATACTCGATCGCGCACACGATCAACACGTGGGGGCGCCCGAAACCGGAGGAGCAGGTCGCGGTCGCGCATGCGGTCGGCAAGTTCTGGCAGTTCGCGGGCAAGGTGCTCGACAAGATGCGCGAGAATCCGTCCGGGCCCGGCTGGATGCAGTACGGGATCCGCAAGCAGAAGGAACTGCCGGACGTGATCACCGATTCGTATCTGCATTCGATGATGATGGCGGGCATCGTCGCGGCGCACGAGACGACCGCGAACGCGACGGCGAACGCGATGAAACTGCTGCTGCAGCATCCGGACGCGTGGCGCGACATCTGCGAGGATCCGTCGCTGATTCCGAACGCGGTCGAGGAGTGCCTGCGCCACAACGGCTCGGTCGCCGCATGGCGACGGCTCGCGACGAAGGACGTGACGATCGGCGGCGTCGACATTCCGGCGGGCTCGAAGCTGCTGATCGTCACGTCGTCCGCGAATCACGACGAAGCGCGCTTCGCGGACGCCGACCTGTTCGACATCCGCCGCGAGAACGCGAACGATCAGCTGACGTTCGGCTATGGATCGCATCAGTGCATGGGCAAGAATCTCGCGCGCATGGAGATGCAGGTCTTCCTCGACGAGTTCACGCGCCGTCTGCCGCACATGAAGCTCGCCGAGCAGCGCTTCACGTATGTGCCGAACACGTCGTTCCGAGGCCCCGAGCATCTGTACGTCGAATGGGATCCTGCGCTGAATCCCGAGCGCCGCGACCCGTCGGTGCTGCGCCCGCGCGCGGCGGTGCGCATCGGCGAGCCGTCGTCGCACGCGGTGAGCCGCGCGGTCACGGTCGAACGCGTGTCGATGTGCGCGGATCGCATCGCCCACATCCGGCTCGTGTCCGCCGACGGCCGCCCGCTGCCGCGCTGGACGCCCGGTGCGCACATCGACGTGATCTGCGGCGATACCGGCATCACGCGCCAGTATTCGCTGTGCGGCGACCCGGACGAGCGCGACGCGTACGAGATCGCGGTACTGCACGAAGCGCAGAGCCGCGGCGGATCGGCGTGGGTGCATGCGAATCTGCGCGCCGGCGATGGGCTGAAGATTCGCGGCGCGCGCAATCACTTCCGCTTCGCAGCCGACGTCGACAAGGCCATCTTCGTCGCGGGCGGCATCGGCATCACGCCGATCAGTGCGATGGCGCGCGAAGCGAAGGCGCGCGGCATCGATTACGAAATCCACTACAGCGGCTCGCGACGCGCGTCGATGGCGATGCTCGATACGCTCGCCGCGCTGCATGGGGAGCGTCTGCACGTGTACGTGTCGGAAGAAGGCTCGCGTAACGACTTTCGCGCGCTGTTCGCGCCGCCGGCCGACGACACGCACATCTACGCGTGCGGCCCCGCGCGGATGCTCGACGCACTCGAAGCGAGCTGCGCGCACTGGCCGCGCGATGCGCTGCGAGTCGAGCATTTCGTGTCGACGAAGGCGGCGCTGGATCCGTCGAAGGAGCGGCCGTTCGAAGTCGAACTGAAGGATTCGGGCATCACGCTGACGGTCTCGGCGAACCAGACCGTGCTCGACGCGTTGCAGCACGCGAACATCGACGTGCAGAGCGACTGCCGCGAAGGGCTGTGCGGCTCGTGCGAAGTCCGCGTGCTGGCCGGTCGAGTCGATCATCGCGACAGCGTGCTCACGCGCGCGGAGCGCGACGCGCACGACCGCATGATGACCTGCTGTTCGCGCGCGTGCGGTGGCGAGCGGCTCGTTCTCGAACTTTGAACGCGCGGTGGCGCCGCGAGCGCCGCTCGCCCCCCATAAACCACAAAAAAGACCGGAGACATGCGCGATGAAAAAGCGTGCCAACCTGATGTTCGCCTGCACCGTCGGCACCACGCTCGAGTGGTACGACTTCTTCGCGTTCGCCGCGTGCGCGGTGCTCGTGTTCGACAAGCAGTTCTTCGTCGTCGGCAATCCGCTCGCGGCCACGCTGCTCGCGCTCGCGACGTTCGCGGTCGGCTTCGTCGCGCGGCCGCTCGGCGGCATCGTGTTCGGGATGATCGGCGACCGCATCGGCCGCCGCAAGACGCTCGTCGTCAGTCTGCTGATGATGGGCATCAGCACGTTCTGCGTCGGCCTGTTGCCGACCTATGCGTCGATTGGCATCGCGGCGCCGCTGCTGCTCGTGCTGCTGCGGATCGTGCAGGGGATCGCGGTCGGCGGCGAAGCGACCGGGGCGATCCTGATGATCGCCGAATCGATGCCCGCCGCACAGCGCGGCTTCTGGACCAGCTTCACGATGTTCGCCGGCCCGCTCGCGAACGTGCTGACCGCGTTCGTGATCGGGCTGGTGCAGCGGTTCTACGGCGATGCCGCATTCGTCGACTGGGCGTGGCGGATTCCGTTCTTCATCTCCGCGCTGCTCGTGATCGTCGGTTTCTGGACGCGCCGGCGCGTCGAGGAATCGGCGGCATTCGCCGAGCTGGCCGCCGCGCATCGGACGGTCGAGCGCGCGTCGCTGCGCGAAACGTGTGCGGGCAACTGGCGGCAGATGGCGCGTGCGTTCTTCGTGAAGGCCGCGGAAAACACGTTCCTGTATCTGTTCTCGACGTTCGCGCTCGGACTCGCGACCGGCTATCTGCACTTCAGCCGGCCGCAGGCGCTGTCCGCGCTGATGTGGGCGTCGGCGATCGAGGTCGTCGTCATCCTGATCGCCGCGCACGTGTCGGACCGGGTCGGACGGCGCCCGGTGCTGATCGCCGGCTTGCTCGGCGCGGCGGTCGCCGGTTGTTCGTTGTTCACGTTGTCGCCGGGCAGCGATTATGCGCATCTGCAACTCGCGTTGATCGCGTGCCTGGCCTGCCACGGCATCATTCTCGGACCGATGGCCGCGTACATGGCCGAACTGTTTCCGACGCGGGTGCGCTTTACCGCACTGTCGACCAGCTATCAGCTCGCATCGGTGCTCGGCGGGTCGATCGCCCCGATCGTCGGCACGCTGCTCGTCAGCTACACGGGCTCGGCGATCTTCGTCGCGGGTTACGCGATGCTGATGGCGCTTCCCGCGTTCGTCGCGGCGATCGCGTCGCGCGAATCGCGCGGTGAGGACATCGATTCACAGTCGATGTTCGCCGGACATGCGATGCGGACGAACGACCGGCCGCGTTCGACGCATGCGTAAAGAACGGCGGCCGCGTCATGCGGGCGAAGAAGCGGGTTGCGCGGCTGCGGGTCCGATCCGTCCGTATTAACCCTGATTAAAAACCCTTATCACGGTGAAAAATTCCGCATCTTATTGAACCGATATCGGCTGGATATAGTGGCTCGCTTTCCCGCACGCGCCACCGGCGTGCGCAGATAAACGCAGGAGCCCCTTGATGACCACCGATACCCGATTCACCGAAGTCGAGGATCTGATGCCCGCCGCCGGCGGGCTTCGCGAGATCCGTCACCACATCCATCACCACCCCGAACTCGCGTACGAAGAGCACGACACGGCCGCGCTCGTCGCCGACAAGCTCGAGCAATGGGGCTGGCAGGTGACGCGCGGGGTCGGCAAGACGGGCGTGGTCGGCACGCTGCGGGTGGGCGACGGCGCGCGCAGCATCGGCATTCGTGCGGACATGGATGCGCTGCCGATCGTCGAGGCAACCGGCCTGCCGTATGCGAGCGGCACGCACGGCAAGATGCACGCATGCGGCCATGACGGCCACACGACGATGCTGCTCGGCGCCGCACAGCATCTCGCGAAAACGCGTCATTTCTCGGGCACCGTGCACCTGTATTTCCAGCCGGCGGAAGAGCACGGCGTCGACAGCGGCGCGAAGAAGATGATCGACGACGGCCTGTTCGAGCGCTTCCCGTGCGATGCGGTGTTCGGCATGCACAACCATCCGGGCGCGGCGCCCGGTGTGTTCCTCACGCGGCGCGGCCCGTTCATGTCGGCGGGCGACAAGGCGATCATCACGATCGAAGGCGTCGGCGGCCACGCGGCGCGGCCGCACCTGACGGTCGATCCGGTCGTCGTCGCCGCGAGCATCGTGATGGCGCTGCAGACGATCGTCGCGCGCAACGTCGACCCGTCGCAGCCGGCGGTCGTCACGGTCGGCTCGATGCACGCCGGCACCGCGAACAACGTGATCCCGAACGGCGCGCGCCTCGAACTCAGCGTGCGTTCGTTCAGCCCCGAAGTCCGCGCGCTGCTCAAGCGCCGCATCACCGAGCTGGCGCAAACGCAGGCCGCGAGCTACGGCGCGAGCGCGAACGTCGAGTACATCGAAGGTTATCCGGTCGTCGTCAATACGGATGCCGAAACGGATTTCGCCGCGCAGGTCGCGCGCGAACTCGTCGGCGATGCGCACGTGGTCGAGCAGACCGACCTGCTGATGGGCAGCGAGGATTTCGCGTTCATGCTGCAGCAGCGGCCGGGCTCGTTCGTGCGGCTCGGCAACGGCGAAGGCGAGGACGGCTGCATGGTGCACAACCCGAAATACGACTTCAACGATCGCAACCTGCCGATCGGCGCGGCGTTCTGGACGCGCCTCGTCGAGCGTTACCTCGGGCAGTGATCGCGGCGGCGGCGCGCGGTCGGCGCTTCCGGCCGCATTGACAGGAGAGGATAGCGATGCAGAAAGACCATCTCGCGCTGCACCCGGCGTCGGCGGGCGTGGCCGAAGCCGACACGCCTGCCGTCACGAAGCGCGGCGCGATCGCAGCGGCCGTGATCGGCAACTGGCTGGAATTCTTCGATTTCACCGTGTACGGCTTCTTCGCGGTGCTGATCGGCAAGCTGTTCTTCCCGTCGAGCGACCCGACCACGTCGCTGCTGCTGTCGGTCGCGACGTTCGCCGCCGGCTTCTTCACGCGGCCGCTCGGCAGCGTCGTGCTCGGCGTGTACGCGGACCGCAAGGGGCGCAAGGCCGCGCTGAACCTGACGATCATGCTGATGGCGCTCGGCACCGGCCTGATCGCGATCGCGCCGACCTATGCGCAGGTCGGCGTGGCCGCGCCGTTGCTCGTCGTGTTCGCGCGGTTGCTGCAGGGCTTCTCGCAGGGCGGCGAATTCGGCGCGGCGACGTCGACGCTGCTCGAACAGGGCGGCACGTCGCGCCGCGGATTCCGCGCGAGCTGGCAGCTCGCGACGCAGGGCGGCGCCGCGCTGATGGGCTCGGGCTTCGCGGCGCTGCTGTCGAACACGATGACGAAGGACGCGCTCGAAGGCTGGGGCTGGCGGCTGCCGTTCCTCGTCGGCGTGCTGATCGCGCCGGTCGGAATGGTTCTGCGTCGCCGGCTCGCGGACGACGCGCCCGGCGACCGCCATCACGGGATCGAGCGCGGCGTGCTGCACGAGCTGTTCTCGAAGCACACGCGCACGGTGGTGCTGCTGATGCTCACGGTGATGGGCGGCACCGTGTCGACCTACATCCTGACGTTCTACATGCCGACCTACGCGATCCATACGCTCGGCCTGCCGATGAAGCTGTCGATGTTCGTCGGCGTCGCGTCGGGCTGCGTGATGCTGGTCACGTGCCCGCTGTTCGGCTGGCTGTCGGACAAACTCGGCAGCCGCCGCCTGCCGATCTTCGTCGGCCGCGGCGTGCTGGTCGCGCTGCTGTTCCCGGCGTTCTGGCTGATGAACCATCATCCGACGCTGTCGGTGATCCTGCCGCTGACCGCGCTGATGCTGCTGTTCTATTCGCTCGGCTCGGCATCGGAAATGGCGTTGATGTGCGAGTCGCTGCCGCGCCACGTGCGCGCGACGGGCATCTCGATCGCGTATGCGCTCGCGGTGACGATCTTCGGCGGCACCGCGCAGTTGATCGCGACCTGGCTCGTGAAGACGACCGGCAGCAAGCTCGCGCCGGCCGGCTACGTGGCCGCATGCGTGGTGCTGTCGCTGATCGCGGTCGCGATGCTGCGCGAGACGGCGCGGGAATCGCTGGACTGACCCGCGAGGCGCGCGACTCACGGCGCGGGCGGCGACGCGGCCGTGTGTGCTTACCGCCCGCGCACCACCCTCAGATACGACGCGAGCATCGTCGCAAGTTCCTGCGCGGCCGGCGTCAGCGGCACGGCCGCGCGTTGCAGCAGGCAGACGTCCTGCGCGTCGGCCCGTTCGCATACGGGTACTTTCGCAAGCGCGCCGGCGAACGGCCCGTGCCGCGTGATCGCCTCGGTTTCGAGCGCGAGGGAATCGGTCTGCGTGACGATCTGCAGCGTCTCGAACATCCCTTCGACGGTCGCGAGAATCCTCGGCGGCGGCTGGCCGTGCGCGTCGAAGTACGCGAGCAGCCGGTTGACGACCGGATCGGCGCTCAGGTTCGGCGAGCGCGTCGACACCCATCCATAGTCGGCCAGCTCGGCGAGCGATTGCGCGTGCATCGCCGGGTGCCCGTTGCGGCACACGACCACCGGCGCCGACGTGCGCAGCGGCGTGACCGCGAGATCGGTCGTGTCGGTCTGCTTCGCGACCAGCGCGATCGCGAAATCGACCGCGCTTTCGCGCAGCCAGCCGATCATCATCCGCGACGTGCCGGTGCGCAGGTGCACGTCCACCTTGTCGAAGCGCGCGCGGAACGCGGTCAGCACGGGCGCGAACGCGTCGATCAGCGGCTCGGTCACGAGGCCGAGCGTGACGGTGCCTTCGTAGGCGCCGCTCAACTGACGGATTTCCCGCTCGACCTGCTCGCATTCGCCGAGGATCGAACCGGAGCGCGCGAGCAGCCGCTGGCCGACGGCCGTCGGCACGATCCCGCGATTGGTCCGCGTGAACAGCGTCGCGCCGAGCGTCTCCTCGAGGCCCTGCAGTTGCTGCGTGACGCCGCTTTGCGCGAGGTCGAGCGCGCGGGCGGCCGCGCGCAGGCTGCCGTGCTCGACGACGGCCTGGAAGATGCGGAGCTGGGACAGCGTGAACGCCATGGGAAGCAGAGAAGCCGGTGATCGGAAATACCGATCATGATAAGTCAGCCGATGGTTCCGGCGTGGGCCCCGCGCTTCTACGATCGCAGGCAGTCCTGCTCATGCCGTTTGCCTCGCTTCCTGCCCATCGTCGACCATGAAACGTTTCCTCGTCCCGCTCGTTTCCCTGTGCCTTGGCCTGGCCGCCACGTCCGCGTACGCGCTCGACGCGCACGTGGTGCGGCTCGGCATCGATCCGACCTATCCGCCGATGGATGCGAAAGCGCCCGACGGCAGCCTGAAGGGCTTCGACGTCGATCTCGGCAACGAAATCTGCCGCCGCGCGCAGTTGCGCTGCCAGTGGGTCGAGCTCGAATTCTCCGGGATGATTCCCGCGCTGCAGGCGCGCAAGATCGACGCGATCCTGTCGTCGATGGCGATCACCGCGAAGCGCGAGAAGCAGATCCTGTTCTCGTCGAAGCTGTTCCGTTTCAAGTCGCGGCTCGTCGCGCGGCCCGGCAGCGGGCTCGACGGCACGGCGGCGTCGCTGGCCGGCAAGCGCGTCGGCGTGCAGTCGGGCACGCAGTTCGAATCGTGGGCGCTCGCGCACTGGGCGCCGGCCGGCGTCGGCGTGATGCCGTACAAGAGCCAGGACGACGTGTTCGCCGATCTCGTCAACGGCCGCCTCGACGCGGCGCTGCTCGGTACCGTGGAAGCCGACTACGGGTTCCTGCGCCAGCCGCGCGGCAAGGGTTTCGCGTTCGTCGGCGCGCCGCTCGACATGGGCGATCGCGGTGTCGGCATCGGCATGCGGCAGTCGGATACCGCGCTGAAGGCGTCGATCGACGGCGCGATCGCGTCGATGCTGAAGGACGGTACGTACGAGCGGATCGCGAAGCAGTATTTCGATTTCAACCCGTACGGCGACTGAACGCCGGGCGACCTCGACGTGTCACCCGCTTCTTCGTTTTCATTTCGTTCGAGACCATCGATGCAGATTCGCACTACGCCGCTCCTGTCGCCGTCGATCGACACGCAGCGCACGCTGACGAGCTTTCATTTCGGGCCCGCCGACAGCGGCCGCAAGATCTATCTGCAGGCCGCGCTGCACGCGGACGAGACGCCCGCGATGCTCGCGGCGTTCGTGCTCAAGCAGCGCCTCGCGCAGCTCGACGCCGAAGGCCGGCTCGCGGCCGAAATCGTGCTCGTGCCGGTATCGAACCCGATCGGCCTCAATCATCATCTGCTCGGGCAGTTCATCGGCCGTTTCGACCTCGCGAGCGGCCGCAACTTCAATCGCGGCTTCCTGCCGCTCGCGGAGATCGCCGCGAGCGCGCGTGACCGGCTCGGCGACGACGGCGCGCACAATCGCGCGATCGTGCGCGAATGCGTCGGGGCGGCGCTCGCGGAAATCGCGCCGCGCACCGAATTCGATGCGCTGCAGCTTGCGCTGCTGAAGCTGTCGCACGACGCCGACGTCGTGATCGACCTGCATTGCTCGCTTGAAGCGGTGATGCACGTGTACACGAGCGATAGCGCGTGGCCGGACGTCGAGCCGCTCGCGCGTTATCTCGGTGCACAGGTGTCGCTGCTCGCCGAGGACTCGGGCGGGCACGCGTTCGACGATGCGCATCACCTGCTGTGGTCGCGGTTGAGCGCGCATTTGCCGAACGGCACGCCGATGGCGGCCGGCACCGTGGCCGTGACGGTCGAGTGCCGCGGCCAGCGCGACGTGACGTACGAATACGCGCAACGCGACGCCGACGCGCTCGTCGACTATCTGGTGTGGCGCGGCGCGGTGCGCGGCGAACCCGCGCCGCTGCCGCCGCTGGCCGCGCCGGCCACGCCGCTCGCGGGCAGCGAGCAGTTCTACGCGCCGGTGAGCGGGATCCTCGTGCACCGTGCGGCGATCGGCGCGACGATCCGTGCGGGCGATCCGCTGTTCGACATCGTCGATCCGCTGACGGATGCGGTCACGACGATCTCGAGCGCGACCGACGGCGTGTTCTACATGCGCCGCGCGATCCGCTTCGTGACGGCCGGCGCGCCGCTCGGCCGCGTGACGGGCACGGTGCCGGTGCGCAAGGGGATGCTGCTGGGCGCGTGAGCGGCGGGACGGGCGCGTGTCCGAGTGGCGCCCCGCAATTTCGTTCTCGTCAAATTGACCGGGCGTGGCCGCATCCCTAAATTGGTTGATGCGGAGCGCGCTCCGTGTTCCGTGAGAAGGACGTTGCAAGCAGAGTCAGAGAGTTGAGCGGGCGGCCCATGCCGCCCGTCTTTTTATCCGCGCGATCCGCGAATGACCGTCGTGCCGGTCCCGCGAGCGAAGTAACCGCTCACCCGCGCCGCGCGACCAGTTCCGACACCGTCTGCGCGGCCTGCTGCAGCGGCCCGAGAAACTCCTTCACCATCTGCTTCGCGGTATGCCGCTGCGCGTTGCCGCTGATGTTCATCGCGGCGATGATCTGCCCGCGCCGGTTGCGGATCGGCGCGGACAGCGACATCAGCCCCACTTCGAGTTCCTGGTCGACCACGGCCCAGCCCTGCTGGCGCGCCTGAGCGATCGCCGCCTTCAGCTCGCCGAGGTCGGTGATCGTGCGCGGCGTGTGCGCGCGGATGCCGCTCTGCGCGAGCGTTTCGTCGAGCGCCGCGTCGTCGAGCGCGGACAGCAGCACGCGGCCCATCGACGTGCAGTACGCGGGCAGCCGGCTGCCGATCGACAGGTTGATCGTCATGATCTTGCGGGTCGGCACGCGCAGCACGTAGACGATCTCGGTGCGATCGAGCACCGCGGCCGAGCAGCTTTCGTGGATCTGCGCGGACAACTGCTCCATTACCGGATCGGCGAGATTCCAGAACGGCATCGACGTGAGATACGCGAAGCCGAGCTCGAGGATCTTCGGCGTGAGCCGGAACAGCCGGCCGTCGGCCTCGACGTAGCCGAGCGTCTGCAGCGTGAGCAGGATCCGGCGTGCGCCCGCGCGCGTGAGGCCGGTGGCCGACGCGACCTCGGTGAGCGTCTGCTCCGGGCGCGTCGCGTCGAACGCGCGGATCACCGCGAGGCCGCGCGCGAACGACTGCACATAGGAGTCGCCGGGTTTCTGGATGTCTTCGGTTGTCATGAACGGTTGGTTTGTCGTGCAGCCGAGAAGATAGCGCATGGGGCCTGACACGCCAACCGCCCGGCGGACCGCGCGCTTGACAGGTCGTCCCCGCACTCCCTATGATGCGTTGAACGTTCGATACACGATCTTATGTTCGTATATAGAACATTTAAGCGCATCCCGGCGGGCAATGCAAGGGGCGCGCCCTGTTCATTTCCCAGCCTTCCGTGGGACCGGAGACACTGATGACCGAAGCTTTTCTGTGTGATGCGATCCGTACGCCGATCGGGCGTTACGGCGGTGCACTGTCCGGCGTGCGCGCCGACGATCTGGGCGCGGTGCCGCTCAAGGCGCTCGTCGAGCGCAACCGCGACGTCGACTGGACGTCGATCGACGACGTGATCTACGGCTGCGCGAACCAGGCCGGCGAGGACAATCGCAACGTCGCGCGCATGTCGGCGCTGCTCGCGGGCTTGCCGGAAGGCGTGCCGGGTTCGACGATCAACCGCCTGTGCGGGTCGGGGATGGATGCGGTCGGCGTGGCCGCGCGCGCGATCAAGTCGGGCGAAGCCGCGCTGATGGTCGCGGGCGGCGTCGAGAGCATGACGCGCGCGCCGTTCGTGATGGGCAAGGCCGCGAGCGCGTTCGCGCGCCAGGCCGACATCTACGACACGACGATCGGCTGGCGCTTCGTCAATCCGCTGATGAAACAGTTGCATGGCGTCGATTCGATGCCGGAGACCGCCGAGAACGTCGCGGTCGACTACAACGTCAGCCGCGCGGATCAGGACCTGTTCGCGCTGCGCAGCCAGCAGAAGGCCGCACGCGCGCAGCAGGACGGCACGCTCGCCGAAGAAATCGTGTCGGTCACGATTGCGCAGAAGAAGGGCGATCCGCTGGTCGTGTCGCGCGACGAGCATCCGCGCGAAACGTCGCTCGAGACGCTCGCGAAGCTGAAGGGCGTCGTGCGCCCGGACGGCTCGGTCACGGCCGGCAACGCGTCGGGCGTGAACGACGGCGCCGCCGCGCTGCTGCTCGCGAACGAGGCAACCGCGAAGCGCTTCGGCCTGACGCCGCGCGCCCGCGTGCTGGGGATCGCGACGGCCGGCGTCGCGCCGCGCGTGATGGGTATCGGCCCCGCGCCGGCCACGCAGAAGCTGCTCGCCCGACTCGGGATGACGATCGACCAGTTCGACGTGATCGAGCTGAACGAGGCATTTGCGTCGCAAGGTCTTGCGGTGCTGCGCATGCTCGGCGTCGCCGACGACGATCCGCGCGTGAACCCGAACGGCGGCGCGATCGCGCTCGGCCACCCGCTCGGCGCATCGGGTGCGCGCCTCGTGACGACCGCGATGTACCAGTTGCATCGTACGAACGGCCGCTTTGCGCTGTGCACGATGTGCATCGGCGTCGGCCAGGGCATCGCGATCGCGATCGAACGCGTGTGAGCGGCGTGATGCGGTGAAGCGGCCGGATACGCGCCGCTTTGCTGCTGCGCTGTTTCCCCTACGAAGGGCGGCACGAGACATCTCGCGCCGCCCTTCGTCGTTAACCACCGGCCCGCGACAGTTGCTTGAAGCGCGCGCCGCCATCCGCGTGCCAGCCGTCAGGCCATCGGCCCTTCCAGATGAATGTCGTCGGGCTCGAGCGCGTAAAGCTCGGGATCGGGCGACGCGCTGACCGTGAAGCCGAGCCGCAGGTAGAAGTCGATCGTGCGCTGCGACGGCGTGGCCGATACGTACAGCCGCTCGGCGCCCATTGCACGCGCCTGCTCGCGGGCCGTGCGGTAGAGCTGTTCGCCGAGCCCGCAGCCGCGCCAGTCGTGGCTCACGTGCAGGAACTTCAGCTGCAGCATGTCGCGTTGCGGGCCGAGCCGCCGGCTGTCGACGACCGCCGCCGCGACCAGCCGCGCGCCGTCGAACCTGCCGAGAAACCAGCCGCCGCGGTCGTGGCAGTCGAGCAGGATCGGCGTGTAGTGATCGGCTTCGCCGTCGGGCCAGCCGGCCACGTCGTAGAACTCGGGCACGAGATGCAGCGTGCCGTCGCGCAGCACGTACAGGTATTCGATGATTTCGCGCCGGTCGATGGTCCATACGAGCGGTACGTCGTCGCGCGCAAGCGGGCGGGCCGACAGCGCGTCGCGTTCGGCGGCGGTGCGGCGCGTCATGCGGCCCTCCGGTGCGCGGCGATCGTACCCGTCGGCGGCAGGCGCGGCATGCGGTCGGGCAGCGCCATCCGATAGCCGTCCGGTTCGCGTTGTCCCGGAAACCGCGTGGCGCCGCCATTCCGGAAAAACGCGGCCTGATCGCGTTGATGGCGCTCATGCGCGGCCGTCGCGGTATTCCAGGACAGCCGATTCAGCTCATGCAATGCCTTTTTCATCGAATTCGAATTCCAGTGGAATGGAGCAGGATAGGCCAATCGTTTCGCTGCACGCAACAGCGGCCGGCATTGCCAATGTCGTTCGGCGCGTCGTGACCGACAGATAAACGTGCGCGGGGATTATCGGCGGATTATTTGATCTGAATCATGGTAATGGCCGGATTGCCCGTTTTATTCGCATCGAAATTAAGGTTTGCCGGTGAATTGCCGACAGTAAGGACGAGAGTGTCGTAAAGCGAACAACCGTTTTTCGGCTACTGAGCGCGATTTCAGCGCGGCGCGGACGACAGATCCGCCTTTCGGAGCCTTGCATGCGCAACAACCAGCCCGTTACCCAACAGGAATTCGATTTTCCCGACGACGTCACGCTGATGTCGACGACCGATGCCGACAGCATCATCACCTACGCCAACACGACGTTCGCGCAAGTGAGCGGCTTCTCGACCGAGGAGCTCGTCGGCCAGCCGCACAACGTGGTCCGTCACCCGGACATGCCGAAGGAGGCGTTCGCCGACATGTGGGCGACGCTGCGGCGCGGCGAGCCGTGGACCGCGCTCGTGAAGAACCGCCGCAAGAACGGCGACCACTACTGGGTGCGCGCGAACGCGATTCCGGTGATGCGCAACGGCGCGCCGCAGGGCTATATGTCGGTGCGCACGAAGGCGCCGCACGACGAGAGCACGGCCGCGGACGCGCTGTATCGCGCGTTTCGCGACGGCAAGGCCGGCCGGCGCCGGTTCCACAAGGGGCTCGTGATCCGCACCGGGCTGCTGCGAGTCGCGTCGCTGCCGCAGACGATGTCGGTGCGTGCGCGCGTTCATGCGGCACTGTGCGTGCTGGCGCCGGCCGTCGTCGGCGCGGGGTGGGCCTGCGGGCTCACCGGCGGCGGGCTCGCGGCGTTTGCCGGCGTGACGGCCGGCGTGGCGGTCGCGGCAGGCTGGTGGCTCGACGCGCAGATCGTGCAACCGCTGAAGCGGCTGCACGAGCAGGCGCTGAACGTCGCGACCGGCGAGAGCCGGCGCGGCGTACGGATGAACCGCGTCGACGAGATCGGCATGACGCTGCGCACGATCAACCAGCTCGGGCTGATGTTCCGCTGGCTCGTCGACGACGTCAGCGAGCAGGTGCACAACGTGCAGCGCGCGAGCAACGAGATCGCGCAAGGCAACAGCGACCTGAGCGCGCGCACCGAACAGGCCGCGTCGAGCGTGCAGCAGACGGCCGCGTCGATGGCCGAGATGACGGCGACCGTATCGAGCAACGCGGAGACGGCGCTGCAGGCGAATCAGCTGTCCGTTTCCGCGAGCGGCGCGGCCGAGCGCGGCGGGCAGGCGGTGAGCGAGGTCGTCGCGACGATGAGCGAGATCACCGACAGCTCGCGCAGGATCGCGGACATCATCGGCGTGATCGACGGCATCGCGTTCCAGACCAACATCCTCGCGCTGAACGCGGCGGTCGAGGCCGCGCGTGCGGGCGAACAGGGGCGCGGTTTCGCGGTGGTGGCCGGCGAAGTGCGCGCGCTCGCGCAGCGCAGCGCGAACGCGGCGAAGGAAATCAAGACGCTGATCGGCGCGAGCGTCGAGCGCGTCGAGTCGGGTGCGCGGATCGTCGACGGCGCGGGCAAGACGATGGAGGACATCGTCACGCAGGTGAAGCGCGTGTCGGACCTCATTGCGGAGATCAGCTCGTCGACGGCCGAGCAGAGCACCGGCGTCGCGCAGGTCGACCAGGCGGTCGTCCACCTGGACAACATCACGCAGCAGAACGCGGCGCTCGTCGAGCAGAGCACGGCGGCGTCGGAAAGCCTGAAGCAGCAGGCGACGCGGCTCGTCGATGCGGTGAACGTGTTCAGGTGAGGGTTGCAAGCGTGCGCGACGTGCGGATTCGATCAATGAATCCGGCATGTCGCGCACGATACATGTTCGGATTGGCGAATTCAATCGAATGACGCCAAACGCGAAATATTCGTATTTGCGACTTT
This sequence comes from Burkholderia sp. AcTa6-5, assembly GCF_017815075.1. Lineage (NCBI taxonomy): Bacteria > Pseudomonadati > Pseudomonadota > Betaproteobacteria > Burkholderiales > Burkholderiaceae > Burkholderia > Burkholderia sp. AcTa6-5. Next base: position 300,498 of record NZ_JAGIQE010000004.1, read on the forward strand.
ATCGTTACGCGCTAAATCGGGCCGAACGCATTACGTCGAACGATCGGGCGAATGGCCGTCAGGCCGTTGTCCGGCCACGCATTCTGGTTTATCCATAAACAAATCATTCGGCAAAAACACGATCATGCATCTTTAATGCATATTTACCCGAGTACGGCATCATGTTTTGGCGGAATTTGCCGAAAGCGCAGGAGTCGACTCACACGCAGGCGAATCGATCGCCATGCGTGGAGTCTCGAATCAATCGACGAACGGACGCAAGATCCGTCACCCGGAGCTCCACACCATGCGCAACAACCAGCCTGTCACGCAACGCGAATTCGAATTTGCCGATGATGCGACGCTGATGTCGACGACCGACGTCGACAGCCACATCACGTACGCGAACGCGGCGTTCATCCAGGTCAGCGGTTTTTCTCCCGAGGAGATCGAGGGCCAGCCGCACAACGTGGTACGGCATCCGGACATGCCGAAGGAAGCGTTCGCCGACATGTGGGCGACGCTCAAGGGCGGCGAGCCGTGGACCGCGCTCGTGAAGAACCGCCGCAAGAACGGCGATCACTACTGGGTGCGCGCGAACGCGATTCCGGTGATGCGCAACGGGCAGCCGAAGGGCTACATGTCGGTGCGCACGAAGGCGACACGCGATGAGATCGCGGCCGCCGAGGCGCTGTATCGCGATTTCCGCGAAGGCAAGGCCGGCAGCCGCCGGTTCCACAAGGGATTGATCGTGCGCACGGGCGCGATGCGCGTCGCGTCGCTGTTCCAGACGATGTCGGTGCGGGCCCGGCTAGTGTCGACGCTGTGCGTCCTCGCGCCGGCTGTCGTCGGCGCCGGCTGGGCGGCCGGGTTGACCGGCGGCGCGTTCGCGGCGTTTGCCGGTGCGGCGGTCGGCGTGACGGCGGCAGCCGGGCTGTGGCTCGATGCGCAGATCGTGCGGCCGCTGGGGCAACTGCGCGACGAGGCGTTGCGCGTGGCGACCGGCGAGAGCCGCAGCGGCGTGCGGATGAACCGGGTCGACGAGATCGGCATGACGCTGCGCACGATCAACCAGCTCGGGTTGATGTTCCGCTGGCTCGTCGACGACGTCAGCGAACAGGTGTTGAACGTGCAGCGCGCGAGCAACGAGATCGCGCAAGGCAACAACGATCTGAGCGCGCGCACCGAGCAGGCGTCGACGAGCGTGCAGCAGACGGCCGCGTCGATGGCCGAGATGACGGCCACCGTGTCGAGCAATGCGGAGACGGCGCTGCAGGCGAATCAGTTGTCCGTTTCCGCGAGCGAGGCGGCCGGGCGCGGCGGGCAGGCGGTGAACGAAGTCGTCGCGACGATGAACGACATCACCGACAGCTCGCGCAAGATCGCGGACATCATCGGCGTGATCGACGGCATCGCGTTCCAGACCAACATTCTCGCGTTGAACGCGGCCGTCGAGGCGGCGCGCGCGGGCGATCAGGGGCGAGGCTTCGCGGTGGTGGCCGGCGAAGTGCGCGCGCTCGCGCAGCGCAGCGCGAACGCGGCGAAGGAGATCAAGACGCTGATCGGCGCGAGCGTCGAGCGGGTCGAGTCGGGCGCGCGGATCGTCGATGGCGCGGGCAAGACGATGGAGGACATCGTCACGCAGGTGAAGCGCGTGTCGGACCTCATTGCGGAGATCAGCTCGTCGACGGCCGAGCAGAGCACCGGCGTCGCGCAGGTCGACCAGGCGGTCGTCCACCTGGACAACATCACGCAGCAGAACGCGGCGCTCGTCGAGCAGAGCACGGCGGCGTCGGAAAGCCTGAAGCAGCAGGCGACGCGGTTGGTCGAGGCGGTGAACGTGTTCCGCTGATCGCGGGAGGGGAAGGTGACGCGGGCACGGCGGAGAGGGATACCGGCCCGCGTCGGGCCGCCCGGTTCCGGCCGGGCGGCCAGGGCCTGTCGCCGAGGCGGCAGGCCCCGAACCGTCAGACGGCGAGGCAGAGGTACTTGATCACGACGTAGTCGTCGATGCCGTAGTGCGAGCCTTCGCGGCCGAGGCCCGACTGCTTGACGCCGCCGAACGGCGCGACTTCGTTCGAGATCAGGCCCGTGTTCACGCCGACCATCCCGTATTCGAGCGCTTCGGCCACCTTCCACACGCGGCCGATGTCGCGGCTGTAGAAGTACGCGGCCAAGCCGAACTCGGTGTCGTTCGCGAGGCGGATCACCTCGTCGTCGCTGCCGAACTTGAACAGCGGCGCGAGCGGCCCGAACGTCTCTTCCTTCGCGACCTTCATCGCCGGCGTGACGCCCGTCAGCACGGTCGGCTCGAAGAAGCCGTGGCCGAGCGCATGGCGCTTGCCGCCCGTCACGACGGTCGCGCCCTTCGCGAGCGCGTCCTCGATGTGCGCCTCGACCTTCAGCACGGCCGCTTCGTTGATCAGCGGGCCCTGCGTGACGCCCGGCTCCGTGCCGCGGCCGACCTTCAACTGGCCGACGGCCGCCGCGAGCTTCTGCGCGAACTGGTCGTACACGGCTTCATGCACGTAGAAGCGGTTCGTGCACACGCACGTCTGGCCGCTGTTGCGGTACTTCGACGCGATCGCGCCCTGCACGGCCGCATCGAGATCGGCGTCGTCGAACACGATGAACGGCGCGTTGCCGCCGAGTTCCAGCGACACCTTCTTGACCGTCGCCGCGCATTGCGACATCAGCAGGCGGCCGACCGGCGTCGAGCCGGTGAACGACAGCTTGCGCACGATCGGGTTCGACGTCAGTTCGCCGCCGATCGCCTTCGGGTCGCCCGTGACGACGCTGAACACGCCGGCCGGCACGCCCGCGCGCTCGGCCAGCACGGCCATCGCGAGCGCCGAGAACGGCGTCGCTTCGGCCGGCTTCACGACGATCGGGCAGCCTGCGGCGAGCGCCGGGCCGACCTTGCGCGTGATCATCGCCGCCGGGAAATTCCACGGCGTGATCGCCGCGCACACGCCGATCGCTTCCTTCGTCACGACGATGCGCTTGTCGCTCGCCGGCGTCGGGATCGTGTCGCCGTACACGCGCTTGCCTTCTTCCGCGAACCACTCGAGGAACGACGCCGCATAGCCGATCTCGCCCTTCGCTTCGGCGAGCGACTTGCCTTGCTCGGTCGTCAGGATCAGCGCGAGGTCGTCGGCGTTTTCTATCATCAGGTCGTGCCACTTGCGCAGGATCGTCGCGCGCTCCTTCGCGGTCTTCTTGCGCCACGCGGGCCAGGCGGCGTTCGCGGCTTCGATCGCGTGACGCGTCTCGGCCGTGCCCATCGCCGGCACGGTGCCGAGCAGGCCGCCGGTCGCCGGGTTGCGGACCTCGAACGACTCGCCGTTCGTTGCGCCTTGCCATTCGCCGTTGATGTACGCCTGCTGGCGGAACAGCGACGGATCTTTCAGTGCCAGGGTTTCCTGAACAGTGCTCATATGAATCGCCTGCTATGAAAAGGACGGATGAAAACGGCCGCCGCCGTCTTCACGACGGCGGCGGCGCATTCAGTGGAAGCGGACGGGCACTCAGGCCGGCACGCCGACCGTTTCCTTCAGCACTTCCTCGAGGATCACGAGCGCTTCGTCGAACACGGCTTGCGGGATCGTCAGCGGGAACAGGAAGCGCACGACGTTCGAGTACACGCCGCACACGAGCAGCAGCAGGCCGCGCTCGAGCGCACGCGTCTGCACGCGCTTCGTGAATTCGGCATCCGGCTCGCCCGAACCCGGCTTCAGGAATTCGACCGCGATCATCGCGCCCGGGCCGCGCACGTCGGCGATCTGCGGCACGTCGGCCTGCAGCGCGTTCAGCTTCGCCTTCAGCACGTCGCCGAACTGCGTCGCGCGCTCGCACAGCTTCTCTTCGTCGATGATCTCGAGCACCGCGTGCGCCGATGCGACGGCCAGCGGGTTGCCCGCGTAGGTGCCGCCGAGGCCGCCGGGAGCCGCTGCGTCCATCACGTCCGCACGGCCGACGACGCCCGACAGCGGCATGCCGCCCGCGAGGCTCTTCGCCATCGTGATCAGGTCGGCCAGCACGTCGTAGTGCTGCATCGCGAACAGCTTGCCGGTACGCGCGAAGCCCGTCTGCACTTCGTCGGCGATCAGCAGGATGCCGTGTTCGTTACAGATCTTGCGCAGCGCGCGCACGAATTCGGCCGGCGCCGGGTTGAAGCCGCCTTCGCCCTGGACCGGTTCGAAGATGATCGCGGCGACGCGCTTCGGATCGATGTCGGCCTTGAACAGCATCTCGATCGCCTTGATCGAGTCGGCCGTCGTCACGCCGTGCACGGCGTTCGGGTACGGCGCGTGGAACACGTCGCCCGGGAACGGGCCGAAGTTCAGCTTGTACGGCGCGACCTTGCCGGTCAGCGCCATGCCCATCATCGTGCGGCCGTGGAAGCCGCCCGAGAACGCGATCACGCCCGGACGGCCGGTGGCCGCACGCGCGATCTTGATCGCGTTCTCGACGGCTTCGGCGCCGGTCGTGAAGAACGCGGTCTTCTTCGGGAAGTCGCCCGGCGCGCGCTCGTTGATCTTCTCGGCCAGCTCGACGTACGACGCGTACGGGACGATCTGGTAGGCGGTGTGCGTGAAGTGGTTCAGCTGATCGGCGATCGCCTTGACGATCTTCGGGTGGCGGTGGCCCGTGTTCAGCACCGCGATGCCGGCGGCGAAATCGATGAAGCGGCGGCCTTCGACGTCCCACAGCTCCGCGTTCTCGGCGCGGGCTGCGTAGAAATCGCACATCACGCCGACGCCGCGCGGGGTGGCGGCGTTCTTGCGGGCCTGCAGGTCGGCATTCTTCACGGTCATCTCCTTGATGTTCTGTCCGGTGGGTAGGAAATCGGGCGCCTGGGCAGCCCATGGAGGCGACTATAATCACATTTGGCTCTGGCAATCAGAGCCATTTCAATAAATATTCAGGAGCCAATCATGCGCGCAAGCGTGTTGTCGGACTGGCTGGCGCAGCGCCTCGTGCGCGGCGGCGAACAGCCGATCTACCGGCAGCTGCATCGCCTGCTGCAACAGGCGATCCTGTCGCGCGAACTGCCGGCCGGCACGCGCGTGCCGTCGTCGCGGCTGCTGGCCGCCGAGCTCGGGATCGCGCGCAACACGGTCACGCAGGTTTACGAACAGCTTGCGCTTGAAGGCTATGTGAACTCGGCGACGGGCCGCGGCACCTTCGTCGCCGACAGCGCGCCGGACGAGATCGTCGGCGCGCCGTCCGACGCGGCGGCCGGCCCGGCCGTCGCGACGCCGTCCGCGCGGCGGCTGTCCGCGCGCGGCACGCGGCTCGTCGAAGGCGCCGGCGTGTCGAAGCGCCAGGGCGGCGCGTTCATGCCGGGCGTGCCCGATGTGTCGCGCTTTCCGGCGCGCGTGTGGACGCGGCTGCACAACAAGTACTGGCGCCGTCTGCGTCCGGACCTGCTGACCTACGCGCCCGGCGGCGGGCTCGCGCTGCTGCGCGAGGCGCTGGCCGACTACCTGCGCACGTCGCGCTCGGTGCGCTGCATGCCCGAGCAGATCGTGATCACGACCGGCATCCACCAGTCGATCGACCTCGCGGTGCGCCTGCTGACCGACCCGGGCGACGCGATCTGGACCGAAGATCCGTGCTACTGGGGCGTGCGCAGCGTGCTCAACGTGTCGGGGCTGACCACGCGGCCGATTCCGGTCGACGACGAAGGCATCGCGCCGTCGGCGGCCGATCTGGCCGAGCCGCCGAAGCTGATGCTCGTCACGCCGTCGCACCAGTATCCGCTCGGGATGGTGATGAGCCTTGCGCGGCGGCGGATGCTGCTCGAATACGCGCGCCAGCACGGCTGCTGGATCATCGAGGACGACTACGACAGCGAATTCCGCTATGGGAGCCGGCCGCTCGCGTCGCTGCAGGGCCTCGACACGGCCGGGCAGGTGATCTACGTCGGCAGTTTCGGCAAGACGCTGTTTCCGGGGCTGCGGGTCGGTTATCTGGTCGCGCCGGAGCCGCTCGCGGAGAGTTTCGCGACCGCGAGCGCCGAGCTGTATCGCGAAGGGCAGTTGCTGCAGCAGGCGGTGCTCGCCGAATTCATCGCGGAAGGGCATTTCGTGTCGCATATCCGCAAGATGCGCACGCTGTACGGGCAACGCCGTGAGGTGCTGCTCGACGCGGTCGCGCGTCGCTACGGCGATACGCTGCACGCGCTCGGCAGCGACGCGGGGCTGCATCTGGTCACGCAATTGCCCGATGGCGTCGACGATCGCGCGGTCGCGCAGGCGGCGCTCGAGCGCAACATCGTCGTGCGGCCGCTGTCCGGGTATTACGCGGATCGCTCGCGCGCTGCATCGGGATTGCTGCTCGGCTATGCGTGCGTGCCGGAAGACGAGATCGCGACCGCGTTCGCGACGCTTGCCGCGGCGATCGACGAGCGGGCGTTCGGCGGGGCCGTTGCGCTGGCTTGACGGGTGAGCACAAGCGATATCGACGCGTTGCGATTCCGTCAAAGGCCGGTCGAAGCGCGATTCTCTCCGCAACGTGGAGTGCGTATCGGGCGCGCTCGCGCCGAATTGTCGATAATAGAACGTTGTTATTCACCGGATGCCGACGATGACCGAAGCCACCCAAGCCCAGCCTGCCGTTCCGCGCCTCACGAGCCTGTCGCACGGGGGCGGCTGCGGCTGCAAGATCGCGCCGGGCGTGCTGTCCGAGCTGCTCAAGCGCGCGACGCCGCCCGCGCTGTTCCCCGATCTGTTGGTCGGCACCGAGACGTCCGACGACGCGGCCGTCTACCGGCTCAACGACGAGCAGGCGATCGTCGCCACCACCGATTTCTTCATGCCGATCGTCGACGATCCGTTCGACTTCGGCCGTATCGCGGCCACCAATGCGCTGTCCGACGTCTATGCGATGGGCGGCAAGCCAATTCTCGCGCTCGCGCTGGTCGGCATGCCGATCAACGTACTGCCGCACGAGACGATCGCGGCCGTGCTGCGCGGCGGCGAATCGGTGTGCGCGGAGGCCGGCATTCCGGTCGCCGGCGGCCATTCGATCGATTCGGTCGAGCCGATCTATGGGCTCGCGGCGATCGGCGTCGTGCATCCGTCGCGCGTGAAGCGCAACGCGGCCGCGCGCGCGGGCGACGTGCTCGTGCTCGGCAAGCCGCTCGGCGTCGGCGTGCTGTCGGCCGCGCTGAAGAAGAACCAGCTCGACGCCGACGGTTACGCGCAAATGGTCGCGACTACAACGAAGCTCAACCGGCCGGGCGCCGAACTCGCCGCGTTGCCGGGCGTGCATGCGCTGACCGACGTCACCGGCTTCGGGCTGCTCGGCCATACGCTCGAACTGGCGCGCGGCGCGCAGCTCACCGCCCGCGTGCACTACGCGTCGCTGCCGTGGCTCGCGGGCGTCGAGACGTTCGTTGCCGACGGCGTGTTCACCGGCGCGTCGGGCCGCAACTGGGCCGCGTATGGCACGGACGTGCGGCTCGCCGACGGGCTGCCGCCCGTCGCGCAGGCGCTGTTGACCGATCCGCAGACGTCGGGCGGGCTGCTGGTCGCGTGTGCACCCCAGGCCGTCGACGACGTGCTCGCCTGCTTCCGCGCCGACGGTTTCGACCGCGCGGCCGTGATCGGCGAGATGGTGGACGGGCCGTCGCGCGTCGACGTCGCTTGACGCGGTTTTTCTCACGCTGGCGTGCCGTCGGTCGATAGAATCGATGCCTTCCGTTGAAGGTATCGACGACCGATGAACGACTTCCTGTTCGGGCTGATGATCGCGCTGTCGGTCGGGCCCGTCGCACTGATGATCGCGAACTACGGCATGCGCGCCGGCACCGCGACCGGCGTGCGCGCGGCAATCGGCGTGGCCGCTGCCGACGGCTGCTATGCGGTCGTCGCGTTCACGGTCGGCGCGATGCTCGCGGGCACGCTGGCGTCGCATCTGTCGCTGTTCCGCATCATCGGTGCGCTCGTGCTGCTCGCGATGGGCGCACGGATGCTGTGGCGGGGGCTGCGTGACCGGCGCCGCGCGCTCGACGGCGACGTACCGACGCCGCCGGGCGATCGCCCGTTCCTGTCGATGTTCTTCGTCACGCTCGCGAACCCACTGACCATCCTGCTGTTCTACGGCTATGCGACCGCTGCCGCCGGTGCGCACCGGCACTGGCTGCTCGGCGCCGCGTGCGTGTTTGCGGGCAGCCTCGCGGGGCAGCTCGTGTTCGCGGTCGGCGGCAGTGCGATCGGGCGCTTCGTGAAATCGCCGGGGTGGCTCGCGGCGAGCCACGTGGTCGCCGCACTCGTCGTGCTCGGTTACGGCGTCGCGGGGTTGATGCGCGTGTAGTGCGGCGAGAAACGGCCGACGTCGCGCGTGGCGAAGAACCCGATAGCATTCCTGATGTTTGAAAGGCCGCGGCGAACGTACGATTTTCGATCACGCAACATGCGTTCGTTCGCACGAAACACCACCCGTCGTTTCGTAGTCGGGTTCCGCATCGCGCACGCCCGTTCTATACTCCCTCGCGCAGTCTCCGACAGCCGTTCTCACCCAACACCATCGAAACAAGGAACGCCGATGCTGACTCGCTCCATTCTTTCCGCCGCTGCATTCTCGCTCGCCGCCTGTGCGACCGCGCCATCGATCGCGCAGGACAATCAGGGCAACGACGCAGGCAACGCCGCATTCGCCGAGACCGGCTCGCATGGCCGCCCGGTCAAGGTCATGATCATCACGATGTTCGGCCCGGAAGGCCAGGCATGGCTCGACCGGCTCGGCCCGTGGCGCGACATCGCCGTGCCCGGCCTGTCGCCCGACTATCCGGCCGTCCACTGCAACAAGCAGGACGTATGCGTGGTGACGACCGGCATGGGCTATGCGAATGCGTCGGCGACGATCATGGCGCTCACGTTCTCGCAACGCTTCGATCTGCGCCGCACGTATTTCCTGGTCTCGGGCATCGCGGGCGTCGACCCTGCACAGGGCACGGTCGGATCGGCCGCGTGGTCGAAATACCTCGTCGATTTCAGTCTGCAGTGGGAGCTCGATGCGCGCGAGATTCCGGCCGGGTGGAACACCGGCTTCCTCGGCATCAACACGAAGAGCCCGAGCGACAAGCCGCCGCTCGACTATCGCACCGAAGTGTTCCAGCTCAACCCGCAGTTGACCGATGCCGCGTATGCGTTGTCGCGCAACGTCGTGCTCGCCGACAGCGCACAGGCGCAGGCCGCGCGCGCGAAGTTCACGTATGCGCCGGCGAACCGGCCGCCGACAGTGATCCAGTGCGACACGTCATCGGGCAACACGTGGTTCTCGGGCACGCTGATCGGCGAGCGCGCGCGCCAGTGGACCAAGATCCTGACGGACGGCAAGGGCACCTACTGCATGACCGCGCAGGAAGACAACGCGACGTTCGAAGCGCTCAAGCGCGCGGCGAGCGTGAAGCGGGTCGACCTGTCGCGCGTCGCCGTGCTGCGTACCGGGTCCGACTTCGACCGGCCGTATGCGGGGCAGACGAGCGCCGACAACTTGCTGAACTACGCGGACCAGGGCGGCTTCGCGCCGGCGACCGAAAACCTGTACCGCGCGGGCAATCCGCTGGTGCAGGACATCGTCACGCACTGGGGCGAATGGCGTGATGGGGTGCCGCGTCGTTGAGCTGATTTGATCCGATGGGACGGTGCAGACTGATGCACTGTCCCGTCGGCCAAATGGGCCGGATGGTCTCCGGCGGCGCGGGATGCGACTGCGCCGCCGGCGATGAGCAAAGGTCGGTGGCTGCTACGGAGTGGACCTGTCCGGTCTCTCGATCCTGATTTCGATTTTCGTGTATTCGGGACCCAATAATTGCGCGCGCCCGGTTTGACCGCGTTCGTCGGTCATGCCCGAATATCGGGCGGCGCTCGTGCTGATCCGATAGCAGGTCCGTGCCAGCGGCCGCTTTTGATCATCCAGAAGCGTCAGCGGATTATCGTTCGTCCGTTCGGTCCAGCGCGTGGTGGTCACGACGCGGGTGCGCGCAGGGGCAGGATCGTCGCTGCACGTCAGACGGTCGGCATCTGGAGGCGGTCCGGGCGTGGCAGGTGTTATCGCGTGGCTGGCGACTCCTTCCAGCCCTGGCGTGTTGCAAAGTTGCTGACATCCGGCCGGCGGACATTTCGGAACGAATTGCACCCAGATTTGCTTCGCGCTGTCGGCGTCGAGCTCGCCGTCCTTGCGAGTGAAGATGCGTTCTTGTACGTAGACATCGTCCGGTGCCATGCCGAGTCCGACGAGAAAGGATTTCATTTGTTCGCCACGTTGCTTGGCCAATTGAGCCGGCCTGTGCTCCCATTCGTATGCAAGCGCATCGATCGTGGCCGTCGCGCCTTCCTGTGTCCACTCTCGCGCCGTCAGATAGTGCCTGACGAGGCTGAGCCTCGCGCTGTTGCTTATCTCGGTCGAGTTCAACGGCAACTGCATGCTGTCGGTGAGCAGGACTTTGCACGCGTTTGCTTGCACCGGGCCAAGCAAAAGGGCAATCAGCAACGAGAAGAAGGTACGCTTCATGGATTCGGCCTGGTTAGCGAGCAAGAATGAACCACGCAATGCTGTCCGCATTGCCTAATGCATCGTTGGGGCGGTGTTTGGCGAAATGCAGGCATGCGGTCCGCCCATACGCACCCGAATGGTCGACCGCGTTGAACGTGTCCTCGAAGTGTGTGCACTCGTGCACGATCGTCAGTTGCTGTGAGGACAGGTTTCCCGCCGATCGCTCCGGGAGTGAACAGAACGGGAGACTGATGGCGATGGTATGGGTCGACGTATCGGGGCGGCATACATGAGCGACTTCCGCATCGAGATTTTTCATATTGGGTAGACAGCCGGTGGCGCGGTCGGCGTCTGATCCTGTACGGACGAAGTTGCTGGCGTCCAGCCTTGCCATGACGTCAGCCAGGGCGTTGAGTCCGTTTATCAGCGTGCGTTGGGTTTCGATGTCGGATATGCCGAACCAGTCGATGACGCGTGCTTCGGTGGCGGGGCTCCATCGAGCCAGTTCCCGGATTCGTTGCCGCGTGATGGCGACAGCCTCGTCTCGCAATTCGAGCATCCGCTTTCTGAACATCGAATCCGTCATGTTCGGGCATATCGGTGGGCCGTCGAGCGATAGCGGTATTGAAACGACGGAATCGCGGATCGTGTTGGCCGATACGGTCGCGATCCGGATCCATTCTTCATCGTTCGTTGCGTCGGGATCATTCAAAGGCATGGGCTCTCCTGACAGGGAAAGAACGTACATCGCGGCGTTGCGCGCCGGAATGCAAGCGTATTCATCCGGCAACAATATCGAGATGGAGTTGTCCGTGGCTGGCGAGGCTGACACGCCGCGTGCGGCCGTCCATATCGGTCGTCCCCGTGATGATGGAGTCGGGGTCGACATCGGATGTGATCCGATAGCGGACGTGCTCCAACGGATGCCCGGTTGACTGGTCGATCAGCTGAAACTGCTCGTCGTACGTTGCGCGGGTTGCCGGCGCTTCGTGCGGCGGGAGGGGAGTCGAGTTGCGGCCGGAGTGTCGCTCGAGGAAGATACCCGAGTCGCTTCCGGCCATCACTCGGTTGTTGCCGCAAGGACACGACACGGAATCGCCATCGACGACGGCGTTGCGACCGCCCTCGGATATTCCCTTTCCCGTTCCGACAATGCTGAAATGACCTTCGCAAATGCCGCATGACGCGCGGTCTTCGCTGAGCGCGATATGTTTGCCGTGGTCGAACATCGTCGACGAGTGTGCGATGACGAGCCATCGCGTCGTGGTCGGGTCGCCGTCGCGCACGACGGCCTTGCGTTGCGTTGTGCTGTCCGTTTCACGGGTACGAGTCGACGTAGTCATATGAGTCTCCATTCGGGTATGGCCAGAGCGCTCATGCTAAGGACTCGGCGCCAGCGAATAATTCGCGGAAATGCGAACGACGCGGCTCTGATTATTGGAAAGTGTGAACGAGAAGGATGGCGATTAGGCGTGGTTTCGACGCAGAGGCGAACCTGCGCGTGCAGCGCGACATGACGTGAAGGCGATCAGCACCGCTGTGGGCGACGGCCGACATGGTATGCAGCAATGGAGCCTGTTCGCGAGATTCGCTGGTCAGGTAAACCTGCGTTCGTCAAGCGTTTGGCCAAATGGCGGCGCATCTGGATTTCCGGATCGTGGCTGTCCAATGTTATCGATTGTGTCGACGCGGCACCTTTTTGCGCTGCGATGGCAGCGCGCTCGCCCGGTATCGACAATAGCCGTCCCGTGTATCCGTCGAATGCGCGAGCGACTCCAGATGCACCTTCTTCGCACCGGCGACCGAAAACCTGTACCGCGCGGGCAATCCGCTGGTGCAGGACATCGTCACGCACTGGGGAGAATGGCGCGACGGCGTGCCGCGCCGTTGACAGCCGGACGACGGCTCAGCGGCCCGTCAATGCGATTGCGGGGCCGAGCGGAACGGCGTCCACACCGGCGTGGTGTCGTCCCAGTGATCGAGCGGCGAAGGAAGTTGATCGTTCATCATGTGCTCCTGTAACTCACTGATTCAGCAAAGTCGTCGATAAGGTCGTTCGAGACGCCGCGCACGGGGCAACCCGCTGCGCGGCGTCGCGCGTTTACCGGCCCCCGCCGGCGAGCTGGTTGCCTTCCGGCATCGGGCGATACGGGCCTTGGGCGAGTTCGAGCCCTTGCGGATACGAGGTCGCCTTGCGCAGGTACGCGAGCGTGCCGTCCTTGCGTGCCTGCTCGACTTCCGCGCTGACTTCGGCGCGCGTACGCGGGCCGTTGTGTTGCGAGTACCACGACGTGTTGGCGTAGTCGCCGGCGTGCGGGGTGCCCGAGTCGGCAAAGGCCGGTGCGGACACGGCAAGTGTGAGAGCGAGGGCCGAGAGAAGATGGCGGCGGTTCATGGCGTAACTCCTAGAGATGTCGGAGCTGGCGCCCGAGCGCTGACTCCGGTCCCGCCAGGCGGGATCTGTTCGATGCGCAACGAGGTGCGCGACAGGGTTTACTCTAGGTGTCCGTTCCGTCGCGATAAATGCGGCAGACGCGAATTGAATTGTCGCTGTACAGAAACAATTGGAATCCGCACACGCAGTGAGGACATGCGCGCAGCCTTGCCCGGCGGCGCCGACAGCGAGATACGGCAGGTCCGCCGGAACGCGCCGCGACGATCGGCGCGTGTTCAGCAACAGTCCATTGCGTACGGTGTCAGGATGCCGCGGCGCGCGCCGTTCATCGCGCATCGTGTCGACGGGAACGGCCGGCTGCGGTACGCGATGATGGGACGGCGAATCAGATCGCTTCGAGCCGGTAGCCCAGCGTATAGACCGCGCTGAGGCGCACGCCGTTCGACGGCTGCAGCGCGAGCTTCATCCGCAGCCGATAGATGTGCGTGTCGAGGCTGCGCGACACGCCAGCCATGTCGCGGCCCCAGAGCGAGCGAATCAGCGCGTCGCGCGGCATGATCCGCCCGGGATTGCGAAACAGCAGCACGGCGAGATCGAATTCCCGCGGCGTCAGCTTGACCGGCGCGCCATGCAGCAGCACGGTTCGCGTTCGCGTGTCGATCAGATAGCCGCCGAGCCTGAGCGTGTCGTGCCGGCCGGCGCCGCCGTGATACGCGCGCCTGAGCAGCGCGTTGGCGCGCGCCAGCAGCTCGAACTGATTGATCGGCTTGACCATGTAGTCGTCGGCGCCCGCGTTGATCGCGGAGAAGACTTCATCGTCGCGCGCGCGTTGTGTCAGGAACAGGATCGGCAGACGGCCCCCAATGCGCTCGCGTGTCCATTGGAGCACTTCGAATCCGGACATGCCGGGCACCCGCCAGTCGAGAATCAGTAGATCGACCACCGAACTCTCCAGATGGCGAATCGCCTGATTTCCGTTGCTGACTGCATGCACGCGATAGCCTGCCGTTTCCAGTATCGACGTGATCAACTCCACATAGGCGGGATCGTCCTCGAGATAGAGAACGTTCATGTTACGTACTCCTTCGATGTTGATCGTAACGATCGGGCCGTGTCGAGCGTCCGGGCGGGAAAGGGAGATCCGGCTCACGCACGCGACGATCGACAGCACGTAATTTGCCGCGATGTTCGTCTCGATGTGTCGGAAAAATTGTCAACGATTTTGAACGTGTGGAATTCATTAAGTTAGTGGTATTAATCATTTTTTTTGGTTTGTGAAAGGGGCGCGAGGTTGGGTCTCTTTGTTGACAAAGGTTGTCAATGTCCGTGAATGGCTCGATTACGCTTGGTCGTGCCGGTAGCAGGCCGGCGCACGACAGGAATGAGCGATCCAGGGGGCACGCATGTTGATTTACAAGTCGTTTGTGGAAAAGAAGGCGCTGCTCGAGGCCCAGCTGGAGCGGGAGCGTCTTGCCATTGCAGCGACGGTATTGACCGAAGTGCGACGTTGCGTCGAAGAGTTCGGTTTCACGCCGCAGGAGATTTTTTCGGGCGACGGCGGTACGCCCGGAAGAAAGCGTCGCGCGAAATACTTCAATCCGGAGACCGGACAGACGTGGTCCGGCGTCGGCCGTGAACCGGCATGGATACGCGGTCAGGATCGAAGCCGGTTCGCGATCGATGCGCCGCCTGTCGATTCGAATCAACCTGAGTACTCCTGATCTCGTATGAACGATGAATCGGCATGTGGGTTCCGGCGGTGCGGTAACGCTGATGTTTCCCCGTGCGTCCCGCCCGCCTCGCAGGCCGGTCACCGACAGCGCGATCGCCGGTCGGTGGGTTGACTTGCTATGGCCCGATTACCATCATGAATGGGACCGGTTTCCAATACAAATATATTACATCCGTAGTGTGACATTTCGTGGAACTGACCAAGGTCCTGCCGGCAAGCGGGCGGGATACGGGTCGGTAGCGAGGGGAAATGCGTATGAACAATGGAACGGCCGGTCGGCATCAACCGGGGCTGGCACCCGCACCCGTGTGCGTGGGTATCGGCGTGGCGCACGAGACGCTCGAGATATGTATTTCGTCGCTGAGCGTGATTTTCGGCTACCGGAACGAGACGTTCGGCATCGAGTCGCTGGCCGATGGGATCCTCGCGTGGGCGCCGGCGCTCATCGTGCTGGAGTCGGCCGGCGGGGCCGAGCATGAAGTGGCGTGTGCGCTTCAGGCGCTGCGATTGCCGCTCGCCATCGTCAAGCCGCATCAGGCGCGGGACTGGCTCCCGGATTCGGTGACGCTACCGCTCGACGGAAAAGGGGCGCGGGCACGCCTGCTGGCGGCGCTCGCCGATGCGCTGAACCGGCATCCGTCGGGCGGGCGCCTCGTCGAGCCGCTGTCCGATCCGCAACTGGGGCACGTGCAGGCGCTGGTTCAGCGCCGACGTCAACTGGCGCGCATGCAGATCGCGGAATATCAACTGCTGACGTTGTGTCATGGGAGCGTGCGCAACGGCATCGTGCAGACGATCGCGTTCCTGAAACACCAGATCGCGGTGGTCGATCGCCATTGCGCGCGGCATGTGAACACGCAGCGCGACGCGTTCGCGCGGTTGCTGGCGCACGAGGTGCGACCCGGCCGCGTCGCGCGTCACGTGCAGGTGGGCGCGTTCATCCGCAACCGGCGGGCGAAGTGACGCGGCGGTGC
The DNA here is from genome assembly GCF_017815075.1 of Burkholderia sp. AcTa6-5. NCBI lineage: Bacteria > Pseudomonadati > Pseudomonadota > Betaproteobacteria > Burkholderiales > Burkholderiaceae > Burkholderia > Burkholderia sp. AcTa6-5. The sequence goes on from NZ_JAGIQE010000004.1 coordinate 316,084, forward strand.
GCCGCGTTCAGGCAACCCACTCGTTGATGACCGGCGTATCGAGCACCGGCGCGCGTTCGGCTTCCTCGAACGTCCGCTTGCTGCACGTCGCGTCGAGGCTGCCCTTGCCGCTCAGCAGCGGGCAGCGGTCGAACACTTCGGCAATCCAGTCGACGAACACGCGCACCTTCGGCGACAGATGGCGGCTGTGCGGATACACGACCGAGATCGGCATCGGCAGCGGCTTGACGCCGGGCAGCACTTCCTTGAGCCGGCCTTCGCGCAGGTGCGGCAGCACCATGAACAGCGGCGGCTGGATCAGCCCGAAGCCCTCGATTCCGCACGTCACGTACGCGTCGGCGTCGTTCACCGACACGATGCCCTCCATCTTCATCTCGACTTCCTTGCCGTCGATCAGGAACGTCCAGTCGATCGTGCGGCCCGTGCGGCTCGAGAAGTAGTTGACGGCCTTGTGCTGGCTGAGGTCGTCGATCGTCTGCGGCTCGCCGTGGTGCTCGAGATAGTCGGGCGACGCGACCGTCACGCATTCGAACAGGCCGACGCGGCGCGCAACGAGCGACGAGTCCTGCAGCGCGCCGACGCGGATCACGCAGTCGACGCCTTCCTGCAGCAGGTCGACCGGCCGGTCGGACAGGCCGAGTTGCAGGTCGATGTCCGGATAGCGCGTATGGAATTCGCACAGCGACGGAATCACGAGCAGCCGCCCGATCGAGCCCGGCATGTCGATACGCAACTTTCCGTGCGGCTTCCGGTTGTTGGCCTGGAAGCTTGCTTCGGTTTCCTCGACGTCCGCGAGGATTCGCACGCATCGTTCGTAGTACGCGGCGCCGTCCGGCGTGAGCGACAGCCGGCGCGTGGTCCGGTGCATCAGCCGCACGCCGAGGAAGGCTTCGAGATTCTGGATGATCGTCGTGACGGACGCCCGCGGCAAGCCGAGCGTTTCTGCTGCCTTGGTGAAGCTGCTTGTATCGACGACGCGAGTAAACACCTGCATGGCCTGAAGCCGGTCCATCACAACCTCCGCAATTTAATTTGCCGCCGGAACAAGAAGGCTGCGCTACCTCGTGGGTAAACGCAGCCTCGGATTGTTCGGGGGCGTTGAATTGTGTTGCCGGATTATAGGCATTTATCCCAATGTCTGCCGGACTCAGAATTCGTTCCATCTCGAAATGGACGCTGCATCGTCATGGACGCTTCTGAATTCAGCAAATTCCTGAAAGCCGCGCTGCCCGCTCAAGCCATAGCGGGCGCGGCGCTGACGGTTGCCGAAGTGGAAATTCCCGGCTACGCGCAGGACATCGTGCTGCGCCTCTACCGCCGTCCGGACAAGACCGGGCTGCCGGTAGTGCTTTATTTCCACGGCGGCGGCTTCGTCCGCGGTTCGCTCGAAGACGCGGATTTCGCCGCGCGCTTTTTAGCAGAACGCTTACCAGCTCTCGTAGTGTCGGTCGATTATTCGCTCGCGCCGGCCTTTCCTTTTCCGGCCGCGCCGGAGGATGCGTATCGCGCCGCCGTGTGGGCCGCGACGCGCGCCCGCGCGTTCGGCGGCAACCCGAAAAAGATCGGCGTGGCCGGGCACGACGCGGGCGGCCAGCTCGCGAACTGCCTGGCCTTCATCGCCCGCGACCGCGGCGAAGTGTCGATCGCTGCGCAGGCGCTGTTCGGGCCGATGCTCGATCCGAGCATGACGCGCATCGGCGACGCCGAGCGCCTCGCGTCCGACATCACCGCGCGCGAATGCGCGGCCTGTTATCGCGCATATCTGCCGCAGGCGGCGCAGCGCATGCACCCGTACGCGGCGCCGATCGAGTCGGTGCGCCTCGCGGGGCTGCCGCCGACGCTCGTCGTCACCGCGCAGAACGACGTGCTGCACGTCGAGGCGGAGAAATATGCGGGCTGCCTGATCTCGTCGGGCGTGCTCACGCAGGTGATCCGCTATCCGGACATCACGCACGCCGCGCTCGCCACGCACGAAGCCGCATTCGAGGAAGCCGTGCGCTTCTTTCAGTGCCGCTTCCAGGCGCGCCAGCCGAACCGTTCCGAATAACCAGAACCAATCCACGCTTACCGGAGATCCACATGGCCATCCTACGCACCTCCCGCTCCCGAATCGCGACCGCGGCGATCGTCACGCTCGCCGTCGTCGGCCTCGGCACGTTCGGCGCGATGCGCGTGAACGCGAACGCCCCCGAGAAAGCGGCGGCGCCGCTGCCCGAAGTCGACGTCGCGACCGTCGTGCCGCAGACCGTCACCGACTGGCAAAGCTATTCGGGCCGCCTCGAGGCGGTCGAGAAAGTCGACGTGCGCCCGCAGGTATCGGGCACGATCGTCGCGGTGAACTTCAAGGACGGCGCGCTCGTGAAGAAGGGCGACGTGCTGTTCGTGATCGACCCGCGCCCGTACCAGGCGGAAGTCGACCGCGCCGCCGCGCAGCTCGCGGCCGCGCAGGCGCGCAACGGCTATGCGCAGACCGACTGGCAGCGCGCGCAGCGGCTGATCGGCGACAACGCGATCGCGAAGCGCGACTACGACGAGAAGCAGAACGCGGCGCGCGAAGCGAACGCGAACCTGAAGGCCGCCGAAGCCGCGCTGGAAACGGCGCGCATCAACCTCGGCTATACGCGCATCACGGCGCCGGTATCGGGCCGCGTGTCGCGCGCGGAAATCACGCTCGGCAACGTCGTATCGGCCGGCGCATCGGCCGCGCCGCTGACGACGCTGGTGTCGGTGTCGCCGATCTACGCGTCGTTCGACGCGGACGAGCAGACCTATCTGCAATACATCAACGGCGCGCGCAGCGGCCGCAAGGTGCCGGTCGAGCTCGGCCTCGCGAACGAAACCGGCTACTCGCGCAGCGGCGAGATCGATTCGGTCGACAACCGGCTCGACACGTCGTCCGGCACGATCCGCGTGCGCGCACGCTTCGACAACGCGGACGGCACGCTCGTCCCGGGCCTCTACGCACGCGTGAAGGTGGGCGGCAGCGCGCCGCACGAGGCGCTGCTCGTCGACGACGCGGCGATCAACACCGACCAGGACAAGAAGTTCGTGTTCGTCGTCGATCAGCAGGGCCGCGTGTCGTACCGCGAAGTGCAGCCGGGGATGCAGCACGGCAACCGGCGCGTGATCGTGAGCGGCCTTGCCGCCGGCGATCGCGTGGTCGTGAACGGCACGCAGCGCGTGCGCCCCGGCGCGCAGGTGAAGCCGCACATGGTCCCGATGACGGGCGGCGACGAGCCGTCCGCGCCGCTCGCGGATAACGCGAAGCCGGCCGCACCGGCGAAGGCGGATTCGTAAGCGGCGCGCCGCTTCGCATCCGCGTTCAACCAGACAGAGCAACCCATGAACATTTCCAAATTCTTTATCGACCGGCCGATCTTCGCAGGAGTCCTATCGGTGATCATCCTGCTCGGCGGGGTGATCGCGATGTTCCTGCTGCCGATTTCGGAATATCCGGAAGTCGTGCCGCCTTCCGTGATCGTGAAGGCGCAGTACCCGGGCGCGAACCCGAAAGTGATCGCCGAGACGGTCGCGTCGCCGCTGGAAGAACAGATCAACGGCGTCGAGGACATGCTCTACATGCAGTCGCAGGCGAACAGCGACGGCAACATGACGATCACCGTCACGTTCAAGCTCGGCACCGATCCGGACAAGGCCACGCAGCTCGTGCAGAACCGCGTGAACCAGGCGCTGCCGCGTTTGCCGGAAGACGTGCAGCGGCTCGGCATCACGACGGTGAAGAGCTCGCCGACGCTGACGATGGTGGTCCACCTGATCTCGCCGGACAACCGCTACGACATGACCTACCTGCGCAACTACGCGCTGATCAACGTGAAGGATCGCCTGTCGCGGATCCAGGGCGTCGGCCAGGTGCAGCTGTGGGGGTCGGGCGACTACGCGATGCGCGTGTGGCTCGATCCGCAGAAGGTCGCGCAGCGCGGGCTGTCGGCCGAGGACGTCGTGCAGTCGATCCGCGAGCAGAACGTGCAGGTCGCGGCCGGCGTGATCGGCGCATCGCCGTCGCTGCCCGGCACGCCGCTGCAGCTGTCGGTGAACGCGCGCGGCCGTCTGCAGACGGAAGACGAATTCGGCGACATCGTCGTGAAGACGACGCCGGACGGCGGCGTCACGCACCTGCGCGACATCGCGCGGATCGGGCTCGACGCATCCGAATACGGATTGCGCTCGCTGCTCGACAACAAGCCGGCCGTCGCGATGGCGATCAACCAGTCGCCGGGCGCGAACTCGCTGCAGATTTCGGACGAAGTACGCAAGACGATGGCCGAGCTGAAGCAGGACATGCCGGCGGGCGTCGACTACAAGATCGTCTATGACCCGACGCAGTTCGTGCGCTCGTCGATCAAAGCCGTCGTGCACACGCTGCTCGAAGCGATCGCGCTGGTCGTGATCGTCGTGATCGTGTTCCTGCAGACCTGGCGCGCGTCGCTGATCCCGCTGATCGCGGTGCCGGTGTCGATCATCGGCACGTTCTCGCTGCTGCTCGCGTTCGGGTATTCGATCAACGCGTTGTCGCTGTTCGGGATGGTGCTCGCGATCGGGATCGTGGTCGACGATGCGATCGTCGTCGTCGAGAACGTCGAGCGCAACATCGAAGGCGGGATGAACGCGCGGCAGGCGACCTACAAGGCGATGCAGGAAGTGAGCGGGCCGATCATCGCGATCGCGCTGACGTTGGTCGCCGTGTTCGTGCCGCTCGCGTTCATGTCGGGCCTGACCGGCCAGTTCTACAAGCAGTTCGCGATGACCATCGCGATCTCGACGGTGATCTCGGCGTTCAACTCGCTGACGCTGTCGCCGGCGCTGTCCGCGATCCTGCTGAAGGGGCACGGCGACAAGGAGGACTGGCTCACGCGCGTGATGAACCGCGTGCTCGGCGGCTTCTTCCGCGGCTTCAACAAGGTGTTCCATCGCGGCGCGGAGAACTACGGCCGCGGCGTGCGCGGCGTGCTGTCGCGCAAGACGCTGATGCTCGGCGTGTACCTCGTGCTGGTGGGCGCGACCGTGCTCGTGTCGAAGGTCGTGCCGGGCGGCTTCGTGCCCGCGCAGGACAAGGAATACCTGATCGCGTTCGCGCAGCTGCCGAACGGTGCATCGCTCGACCGCACCGAGAAGGTGATCCGCGACATGGGCTCGATCGCGCTGAAGCAGCCGGGCGTCGAGAGCGCGGTCGCGTTCCCGGGATTGTCGGTGAACGGCTTCACGAACAGCTCGAGCGCGGGCATCGTGTTCGTCACGCTGAAGCCGTTCTCGGAACGGCACGGCAAGGCGCTGTCGGCCGGCGCGATCGCCGGGGCGCTGAACCAGAAGTACAGCGCGATGAAGGATTCGTTCGTCGCGGTGTTCCCGCCGCCGCCGGTGCTCGGCCTCGGTACGCTCGGCGGGTTCAAGATGCAGATCGAGGATCGCGGCGCGGTCGGTTACGCGAAGCTGTCGGATGCGACCAACGACTTCATCAAGCGCGCGCAGCAGGCGCCCGAACTTGGCCCGCTGTTCACGAGCTACCAGATCAACGTGCCGCAGCTCAACGTCGATCTCGACCGCGTGAAGGCGAAGCAGCTCGGCGTGCCGGTGACCGACGTGTTCAACACGATGCAGGTGTATCTCGGTTCGCTGTACGTGAACGACTTCAATCGCTTCGGTCGCGTGTACCAGGTGCGTGTGCAGGCCGATGCGCCGTTCCGCCAGCGCGCGGACGACATCCTGCAACTGAAGACGCGCAACGACAAGGGCGAGATGGTGCCGCTGTCGTCGCTCGTCACGGTGACGCCGACGTTCGGCCCGGAAATGGTCGTGCGCTACAACGGCTACACGGCGGCCGACATCAACGGCGGCCCGGCGCCCGGCTTCTCGTCGGGGCAGGCACAGGCCGCGGTCGAGCGCATCGCGCACGAGACGCTGCCGCGCGGCGTGCGGTTCGAATGGACCGACCTCACGTACCAGCAGATCCTCGCGGGCGATTCGGCGATGTATGTGTTCCCGATCAGCGTGCTGCTCGTGTTCCTCGTGCTCGCCGCGCTGTATGAAAGCCTGACGCTGCCGCTCGCGGTGATCCTGATCGTGCCGATGAGCATTCTGTCGGCGCTGACGGGCGTGTGGCTCACGCAGGGCGACAACAACATCTTCACGCAGATCGGCCTGATGGTGCTGGTGGGGCTGTCCGCGAAGAACGCGATCCTGATCGTCGAATTCGCGCGCGAGCTCGAACACGACGGCAGGACGCCGCTCGAGGCCGCGATCGAGGCGAGCCGGCTGCGGCTGCGCCCGATCCTGATGACGTCGATCGCCTTCATCATGGGCGTGGTGCCGCTCGTCACGTCGACCGGCGCCGGTTCGGAAATGCGCCATGCGATGGGTGTCGCGGTGTTCTTCGGGATGCTCGGCGTGACGCTGTTCGGGCTGATGCTGACGCCGGTGTTCTACGTCGTGCTGCGTACGCTCGCGGGCGGCAAGATCCACGTCGCCGGCAAGGATTCGACGGGATACGGCGTGCCGGCGCCCGATGCTTGAGGACCAGAAAATGAATAACTTGCACAACACGAACGGCCTGATGCGCTTCGCGAAGGTGGCGGCCGCGAGCACCCTGCTCGCGACGCTGCTCGCCGCGTGCGCGGTGGGCCCCGACTACAAGCGTCCGGACGCGGCGGCGCCGGCCGCGTTCAAGGAAGCGCCGACCCTCGCCGCGGGCGAACAGGCCGGCACGTGGAAGACGGCCGAGCCGTCGGACAACGAACATCGCGGCGAATGGTGGAAGGTGTTCGGCGACCCGGTGCTCGATTCGCTCGAGACGCAGGCGCTCGCCGCGAACCAGAACCTGAAGGCCGCGGCTGCGCGGGTCGAGGAAGCGCGTGCGGCGACCCGTTCGGCGCGCTCGCAATGGTTCCCGCAGATCGGCGCCGGGTTCGGGCCGACGCGCGAAGGGCTGTCGTCGGCGTCGCAGTTCCAGCCGCAGGGCACCGGCCCGACCAACGCGACGCTGTGGCGCGCGCAGGGCACGGTGTCGTACGAAGCCGACCTGTTCGGCCGCGTCGGCCGCAACGTCGAGGCGTCGCGCGCCGACCAGGCGCAGAGCGAAGCACTGTTCCGCTCGGTGCAGCTCGCGCTGCAGGCCGACGTCGCGCAGAACTACTTCGAACTGCGCCAGCTCGATTCCGATCAGGATCTGTACCGCCGCACGGTGGAGTTGCGCGAGCAGGCGCTGAAGCTCGTGCAGCGTCGCTTCAACGAAGGCGACATCAGCGAGCTCGACGTGTCGCGCGCGAAGAACGAGTTGGCGAGTGCGCAGGCCGATGCGGTCGGCGTCGCGCGTCGGCGTGCCGCGTCCGAGCATGCGCTGGCCATTCTGCTCGGCAAGGCGCCGGCGGATTTCGCGTTCAAGGAAACGCCGATCGTGCCGGTCGCGGTGAAGATTCCGCCGGGCCTGCCGTCCGCGCTGCTCGAACGGCGTCCGGACGTGTCGGCGGCCGAGCGCGCGATGGCGGCCGCGAACGCGCGGATCGGGCTCGCGAAGTCGGCGTACTTCCCGAAGCTCGATATCACCGGGGCGTTCGGGTATGAAGCATCGACGCTCGGCAACCTGTTCCTGTGGTCGAGCCGCACGTTCCTGCTCGGGCCGTTCGCCGGCACCGCGCTGACGTTGCCGCTGTTCGACGGCGGACGGCGGGCTGCCGGCGTGCAGCAGGCGCGCGCGCAGTACGACGAGCAGGTCGCGAACTACCGGCAGCAGGTGCTCGTCGCGTTCCGCGAGGTCGAGGACAATCTTGCGGACCTGCGTCTGCTCGACGACCAGATTCGCGCGCAGGATGCGGCCGTCAACGCGTCGCGTCGGGCGGCGACGTTGTCGCGGACGCAGTATCAGGAAGGCGAGGTCGCGTATCTCGACGTGATCGACAGCGAGCGGTCGGTGTTGCAGTCGCAGTTGCAGGCGAACCAGTTGACGGGGGCGCAGGCCGTATCGACGGTCAACCTGATCCGGGCGCTGGGCGGCGGGTGGGGGCCGGCGCCGGCGCCGGCTGCGGTTGGCGACGCGGCGACCGGCAAGGCGGAGGTGGCTGCGCGCTGAGCGTGAGCGGCGGGCGATTCGGGCAATTCGTTGCCCGGCCGTCGGCCGCGAATCGAAGAACCCCGGCATGCAGGCTCAGGCCTGCGTGACCGGGGTTTTTTCATGGTGCGTCGAGCTGATATCGCAACTAACGGTCAAACTCGCCCGGCACCGGCGGGCGGAGCGTGCGGCCGTGTCCCGCCGCACGCCCGATCAAGCTAGGTGGCCTTCAGCCCGCAGCGCCCGCACCAGTTCGCCGGCCGCCTTGCCGAGCCCCGAGTGCTTCGGCCGGCGCAGATACACGGGCAGCGGCAGCCCGTTGCGGATGTTCGCGAACACGAGCGGTGCGAGCTCGCCGGCGGCGACATGCCGGCCGATCAGCGATTCCGGAAAATTCGCCCAGCCATGCCCGGCCTTCACGAGCGCGATCGCGGTCGCCATGTCGGTCACCTTCCACGTGCGGTTGCCGATCACCGGGCGCACGTCGGTGAGCGGTCGCCCGGGATCGGCGATCACGATCTGCCGGAACCCCGACAGTCGCTCGATCGCCTCCGGATGCGCGGCTTCGGCAATCGCCGGATGATCGGGCGCGGCGACCGCGATCAGCGTCTCGGTCCACAGCGCGTGAATCTGTTCCTGCGGATGAAGATCGAGCCCGCCGTACGCGACGCAAAGATCGACGGCGCCGCGATGCAGCGCATCGACGATCGCATCCTGCGGCGCGATGACGACGCTGACCGCGAGCGCCGGATATTTCGCGGCGACGGCGGTCAGCGCGCGCGCAATCGGCGCGCCGTCGATTTCGGCCGCGAGCCCGAGCCGAAGCGTGTCCTCGACACCGTCCGACAAGTGCTGCGCATGCGCACGCAGCGCATGCAGCCGTTCGGCGATCGCGCGCGCGTCGGGCAGCAGCGCGGCCATCGCGGCGGTCGGCGTCGGCTCGCGCGAGCCGCGATCGAACAGCACGAGGTCGAGTTCGGCCTCGAGGTTCGCGATCGCCATGCTGACCGCCGACGGCGTGCGGCCGAGCGCACGCGCGGCCGCCGAGAACGAGCCTTTGTCGATGACGGCCAGCAGCATGTCGATGTGATCGCTGGTCAGCATGGTCCGCCGCCTCCTGTCAGAAAAATTGAAAGGACCTGACTTTTGCGGACGCAGTGCCCGCTGTAGTCTCGCCACCTTGTTCGATATGAAGGTGGCCGGTCATGCAAGGATGGAAGAGACGCATAGTCTACGTCGTGATGTTCGAGGTGCTCGGCATCCTCGTCGCATCGTCGGTGCTCGGCATGCTGAGCGGCGCGAGTGCGGCGACGAGCGGGCTGCTCGGCGTGATGATCTCGACGACGGGCGTCACCGTCAATTTTCTGTACAACCTCGGGTTCGAGGCGTGGGAGCGGCGGCGCACCGAAACGACGCGCACTGTCGGGCGACGTGTCGTGCATGCGATCGGGTTTCAGGTCGCGCTCGTGACGTTCCTGATTCCGTTGATCGCGTGGTGGCTCGACGTGTCGTTATGGCAGGCGTTCCTGTACGACGCGGTGCTGATCGTGTTCTTCCCGATCTTCACGTTCACGTACAACTGGGCGTTCGACAGCGTGTTCGGGTTGCCGGATGCGGTGACGCGCAAGGCAGCGTCGGCTGCGTGATGCAGACGGATGCGAAACGATGCGGACTGCCCACGCCGTTTCGCTTCTGCAAGAGGGAGGAAGACGGGGCGGAACGAATGCCGCCCGCGAGCGTTACGCGGCGACGAACTCGTGCACGTAACGGTTGAACACCGCCGGACTCGCCGCGTTCATCCCGTGCGATGCGCCGGCGACGGTCTGCCGGTGCGCATTGCCGATCCACTGCGACAGCGTGTCGACGTTGTGGCGGAACATCTTCGGGCTGCGCTGGCCGTCGATCAGCAGCGTGCGGCATGCGATGTCGCCGGCCGTGTGCTGCGAATATGCGGGCAGCGGGTCGCGCAATTGCTTCGGCAGCGTGCTCGCATTGTCGATCGCCATCGTGCGAAAGCGCGACGTGCTCTTCTTCCATGCGCCGGGCAGGCTCACGGAATCGACGAACATCTCGAGGCCGGCTTCGACTTCGCCTTGATCGATCAGATCCACGGCCTTCGTGCGCAGCGCGATCGCGGTGGCCGGCATCGCGGCTTCGCGCACGCCCGGCTGCTGGAGCGGGCCGCCCGGATCGGCGAGCGTCAGCGATTCGACGAGGTGCGGATGCTGGCGCGCAACGTTGAACGCGACGCTGCCGCCGCGCGAATGGCCGACCAGATGCACGGGGCCGAGATCGAGCGCGTCGATGAATTCGGCGAGTTCGTCGACGTGGTTCTGCCAGCTGAACTCGTCCTGGATGCCCGCTTCGACGGCCGGCCAGTAGTGGCTCAGGCTCGGCGCGATGCAGCGGTAGTGCGCCGACAGCGCCGCCAGTTGCGGATCCCAGTAGCGGTAGTCGCACAGCGAGCCGTGCACGAACACCATCGGCGCACCGCTGCCCCGCTCGACATACGGCAGGCTGATGCCTGACGAAAGCGTCGCAAATTGCAGGTCGGGGTTCGCGAGCACGGACGGCTCGATTCGCATGTTCATGACTGAAAGACTCAAAGGTGCGTCAACACGACGCAACTATGCATCACGGCGACCTGCAAGGAAAACGCATAATTTTCATCGTCACGATCAATTTTATTGATGACTGCGCCGGAAACCCCTGTCGCAGCGTGGTCATGCATCGAAACCTTCAATCATCTGACGATTGATTACTGCGCCGAAAGGGGCGTGCGGCGGCCTGCGCGCACGCGCCTTTGCATTGAGAAAGGGAGGGTGGCGCGTCAGCGCACCGTCAACGCCGGCACGCGCTGAAGCTCGACCGGCAAATCATTATCGGCCGCGAACTGCATCGCGAACTCGAACGCATCCGCACACACGGCGCGCAATTCGTCGGACACGAACAGGCATTTGACGCCGCCGTCGACGACCGGCATCGCGAGCCGCGACAGCGCGCACGGATAGCCGGGCCGCCGTTCGCCGACGAACAGGGTGATGACGCCTGCGAGGCGCTCGGGCCAGTCGCTCGGGCGGAAGGTTTTCTGCGCGCGCGTGACGCCGCTAATCAGGTGGCCGGCGAGTCGGCCGTGGTCGGTGATGTCGATGCGATCCATGCTGTTGTGTGTGTGCTCGTGCGCGTCATTCGCCGCCGTCGGCCGCCGCGTCGCCGCGCGCGGGAATCCGCAGGTTGCGCAGCTTGTGATAGAGCGTTTTCTTCGGCATGCCGAGCGCCTCGCTCGCGTCCGCGACGTTGCCGTTGTGACGCCGCAGCATGTCCTCGATCAGCATCCGCTCGAAATACGCGAGCTGCTCCGCGAGCGTGCTGCCGGCCGTCGGCGTGCCGCCGGACGACAGCAGGCTGTCGCCGGTCAGCCCGAGCACGAAGCGGTCGGCCACGTTCTGCAGCTCGCGCACGTTGCCGGGCCACGCGTGCGTCATCAGTTCGGACACCTGCGCGGCGGTGACGACCGGCGCCGGCTGCCCGAAGCGCCGCGCGGCCGCGAGCACGAAATGCTCGAACAGCAGCGGCACGTCCTCGCGCCGCTCGCGCAGCGGCGGCAGCTCGATCTGCGCGACGTTGAGGCGATACAGCAAGTCCGCACGGAAACGCCCGTCGGCCGCGAGTTCGGCGAGATCGGCCTTCGACGCGGCCACCACGCGGCAGTCGACCGGAATCAGGTCGTTCGCGCCGAGCCGCTCGACCACGCGCTCCTGCAGCACGCGCAGCATCTTGATCTGCAGCGCGATCGGCATCGTCTCGATCTCGTCGAGGAACAGCGTGCCGCCATCGGCCCATTCGATCTTGCCGATGCGCTTCTTGATCGCGCCGGTAAACGCGCCGGCCTCGTGGCCGAACAGCTCGCTCTCGAAGATCTGCTCGGGCAGGCCGCCGCAATTCAGCGCGACGAAGTGCGCGTCGCGCCGGCCGCCGAAGTCGTGCAGGCTGCGCGCGATCAGCTCCTTGCCGGTGCCCGTCTCGCCGGTGATCAGCACCGACACCGACGTATCGGCGAGGCGCAGGATCTTCTTGCGCACGTCGGCCATCGCGGGCGACTTGCCGAGCACGAACGCCTCGATGCCCTGCCAGTTGTTCAACGCGGCGCGCAGCCCTTGCACCTCGAGCGTCAGGCGGCGTTTCTCGACCGCGCGCGCGACGCGCCCCGCGATCACGTCCGACGAAAACGGTTTCTCGATGAAGTCGTACGCGCCGACCTGCATCGCGCCGACGGCCGTCGAGATGTCCGCATGGCCGCTGATCAGCACGACCGGAATCTGCGCATCGATGGCCATCACGCGGTCGAGCAGCTGCAGCCCGTCGATGCCCGGCATTCGCACGTCCGACACGATCACCACCGGCGCGCCGGGCGCGACGTGCGCGAGTGCGTCGGCGGCCGACGCGAACGCGTCGACCGGGAACCCGGCGAGCGCGACGGCCTGCTCGACGCCGATCCGGACGTTCTCGTCGTCCTCGACGACCAGCACGCGAATCTCATCTTCCATGCTCTGTCCTTTGTTGCGGCGTCGCCGCCGCGAATTCGATGGTGAACTGCGCGCCGCCTTCGTCGCGGTTCGTCGCGGCGATCTTCGCGCCGAACGCCTCGACGATGCGCGACGTGATCGCGAGGCCCAGCCCGAGGCCCTGGCCGCGCGGTTTGGTCGTGACGAATGGCTCGAACAGGTGCGGCAGCACGTCGGGCGCGATGCCGGCGCCGCTGTCGGCCACCGTGAAGCGCACGCGGCCATCCTCGTCCGGGCCGGCCGCGTCGATGACGATGCGGCGCACCGGCGCGTCGTGCACCGCGTCGAGCGCGTTGCCGAGCAGGTTCACGATCACCTGCTGCAACTGGCTCGATTCGGCCGAGACCGTCGTACCGGGCGCGATGTTCACGTCGAGCCGCACGCCTTCGTCGCGAATCCGCGCATCGTAGATGAGCCGCGCATGCGCGACGGCCTCGTTCAGCGACACCGCGACGCGCTCGACGTCGGGCTTGCGCGCGAAGGTCTTCAGTTCGCCGGTGAGCACGGCCATGCCGTCGACCAGCTTGCCGACCCGTTCGAGATTCGCGAGCGCCGGCGCCGGCTGGCCGCGTTCGAAGAACGTGCGCGCGTTGTCGCACAGCGTGCGGATCGCGACGAGCGGCTGGTTCAGCTCGTGCGTGAGGCCGGCGGCCATCTGCCCGAGCACCGCGAGCTTGCCCGCGTGCACGACTTCCTGCTGCGAATCGCGCAGCCGCTGCTCGGTGCGCTCGCGTTCGTCGATCTCGCGCTGCATCCGCTCGTTCGCGGCCGTCAGCGCGGCCGTGCGCTGCGCGACGGTCAGTTCGAGCCGGTCGTTCGCGCGGCGCAGCGCGTCCTGCGCGCTCAGCCGCGCGAGGATCGCCCGGCGGCGCTGGATCGCATAGCCGACCAGCAGCGCGACGATCAGGAACGCGCCGGTGACGAACACGAAAGCCGTCTGCTGCTGGCGCCGCGCGCCCGCGATGTCGAGCAGCACCATCAACGAATCGCCGCCCTGCGGCGCGGGGCGCGACATCACGAGATAGCGCGTGGTGCGGCCGGCGTGGCGCGGATCGGGGAAGGTGCCGAACCACGCGGCCGAGCTGCGGTCGCCGATGCGGCGATAGGGCAGCGCGTCGACGGTGCGGCCCGCGTACTGGCGCGACGCCTGGATGTCGCGCTGCTGCTGCGCGGTGATCGGGCGCAGCGCGGTGAATTTCCACGCGGGCTCGGTCGAGATCACGACCACACCGTTGCTGTCGACGACCAGCGCGGCGACACCCGGCGCACGCCACGCCGATTCGAGCGGGTCGACGCTGATCTTCACGGCGGCCACGCCGATCGGCGCGCCGTCGCTGCGCACCGCGCTCGCGAAGTAGACGCCCGGTACGCCGGTGTTGGTGCCGATGCCGAAGAAGCGGCCGCTGCCGCGCGCGAGCGCGTCCTTGAAGTACGGCCGGTACGACACGTTGGTGCCGACGAAGCTGATCGTCTCGTTCCAGTTGCTCGCGGCGATCACGTCGCCTTGCAGATCGATCACGTCGACCGCGCCGCTGCCCGCGTCGCGATTCACGGCTTCGAGGTAGGTGTTCACCGCATGCACGAGCGCGGGTGCGTCGTTCGGCGCGGCTTTCAGCATCGCGCGCACGCCGTCCTGCCGCGCGACCAGGCCGGGCAGGATCTCGAAGCGGCCGAGCTCGCTTTTCAGGCTCGACGCGTACAGGTCGAGCCGGTGCGCGCCGGCTTCCTCGAGCGCGTCGATCGCGCGTTCCCATGCGAAATCGACGGCCGCGCCGGCCACGCCGACGTACAGCACCGCGGCCGATGCCCAGCCCCACCACGGGATTCCCTTGAAGCTTTTCTGCACGTTCGCCCTCATCGAAGCCGCCACCGGCCGTCCGCAACCGGCCGTCCGCCACCGGCCGTCCGCTACCGGCCGTCCGCTACCGGCCGTCCGCAACCGGCCGTCCCAATCGCCCGCCCGGAACGACGCGCGCCGCGCGCCGGCTCAAGGCCGGCGGCGGCGCGTGCGAGGCAGCCGGCGCGACGGTGCGCGCGGCCGCGCGTTATCCGAAGTGCGCGACCAGGATCAGCGTCACCGTGACGACGATCGCGCCGCCGATGCGGGTGGCGATCTGCGCGAACGGCATCAACTGCATCCGGTTCGCGGCGGTCAGGATCGCGACGTCTCCGGTGCCGCCTTGCCCGCTGTGGCAGGCGTTCACGATTGCGGTGTCGATAGGGTACATCTTCAGCAGGCGGCCGACCACGAAACCGGTGCCCATCAGCGTCGCGACGGTCGACACGATCGTGACCACGTTGACGATCGTGAACGCGGCGGTCAGCTTGTCCCACGGCGTCATCGCGACGCCGATCGCGAACAGCAGCGGATACGTGACGGCGGTCGAGAAGAACTTGTAGACGACGAACGCGCCTTCCTGCAGCGGCGGCGACACCGCGCGCGCGAGCTTCACCAGCACCGCGAGGAACAGCATCGCGACCGGCGCGGGCAGGCCGAACAGCTTGTGCGCCATCAGGCCGACGAGGTACAGCGTGATCGCGGTGATGCCGGCGCCCGCGATGTGCGTGACGTCGACGTGGCCGCGGATCTCTTCGCTTTGCGGCGCCATGTCGCCGCTTTCGCCGACTTGCAGGCGGCCGTTGCCGGTCAGATGCGGCAGGCGCTTGCCGAGCATGTCGAGCGCACCCGACAGGATGATCGCGGTCAGGCTGCCGAGCATCACCGGCGGCAGCACCATCGCGAACATCTCGCCCTGCGGCAGGTGCATCAGTTCCGAATAGCCGATCGACAGCGGAATCGCGCCTTCGCCGACGCCGCCCGCCATGATCGGCACGACGATGTACAGCAGCGTGTGGCGCGCGCCGAGGCCGAGCGCGGTGCCGACCGCCGTGCCGACGATCGCGGCCGCGACCGAGCCGGCCGCGAGCGGAATGAAGATCTTCACGAAGCCCTGGATCAGCACGCGGCGATCCATGCTCAGGATGCTGCCGACGATGATCGACGCGATGAACAGGTACAGGAAGTTGGTCGATTTCGTGAATTCGACCGTCAGGTTCAGCACCGGCTTCGGCAGCACGTGGTAGTACGTGAGCGCCGACGGCACGAAGGTCGCGAAGATCGCGGCCGCGCCGATGTTGCGCAAGAGCGGCAGGCGCTTGCCGAGTTCCGCGCAGGTGAAGCCGAAGAACGCGAGCACGGCGATCGCCATCGAGATTTCGCCGGGCACCTTGCCCGTCACCGCGAAGCCGACGATCAGCCCGAACAGGATCACGTAGACCGGCAGCGGAATGATGCCGATGCGAATCTCCATCAGCTTCCACCAGCCTTCCGGCCAGAAGCGTTCGCGCGTGGCGGGACCGGCTGCCGCAATCGGCTCGGGATGGGACGGGGTATGGATAGAGGTCTGCAAGACGTGTCTCCTGATGTTTGGAATGCCTGCATTGCTTCGCGGCATCGTGTGCCGTCTATTACGCAACCCCCATGCCAGAATTCCGAAGCGCCGGAATATTTTTAGTCCATTGATTCATAAGGGATTTATTTCATCTGCGGAAAGAGTTTTCCGTGAGGGCTGGCCGAGATTTCGGAATTCCCGCGGCGGCGAGGCCGAGATTTCGGCCTGACGGCGGCTCGGGCGCCCGGCCCTGCCAGTCGCCCGCCGTACCGCCCGCCATATCGCCGCGCGCGATTTTCTTCGCACAATCGCTTCGTAGACCGCCTTCCCGCCGCTCTCTATCATCGGCTGATCTTTTTCCGACGTGACGACGACTGTCCGGAGAACGCCCGCGCGTTCGCCGCGGCTTCGCTCATCCGTCGATACCGTCTTTGGACAGGAGAGTGGTTCCCATGCTGCATCCCGTGTTTCCCGCCCGCTTTTCCGCCGGCCGTGTGGCCCGCCTCGCCCGCCTGCTGACGGCCGCGCTGCTCGGCGTCGTGCTGCTGAACGGCGCGCGCGCCGACACCGCGCCGCTGAAGGTCGGCATCTCGACCAGCCCGCAGATCGAGGCGCTGAAGATCGCCGCGAAGGAGGCGAAGGAGCAGGGCCTCGACGTGAAGATCGTCGAATTCACCGACTGGAATACGCCGAACGCGGCGCTCGCGAACAAGGACATCGACGTCAACTACTTCCAGCACATCCCGTTTCTCGAGAACGCGAAGAAGCAGGGCGGCTACAACTTCATCTCGATCGCGCCCGGCACGATCATGAAGATCGGCCTCTATTCGAAGAAGGTGAAAAGCTTTGCCGAGCTGAAGGATGGCGCGCGCGTCGCGATCGCGAACGATCCGGTCAACGGCGGGCGCGGGCTGTTGCTGCTGCAGCGCGCGGGGCTCATCACGCTGAAGCCGGGCGCCGACTACCGCGCGACGACGCACGACATCGTCGCCAATCCGAAGCACCTGAAGATCATCCCGCTCGAAGCGTCGCAACTCGCGCGTTCGCTCGACGACGTCGACCTCGCGCAGGGCTACCCGAGCTTCATCAAGCTCGCCGGCACGACCGACCCGAACAGCGCGCTGCTGTTCGACGGCACCGAGAACAAGAACTTCGCGATCCAGTGGGTCGTGCGGCCCGAGAGCGCGAACGATCCGCGCATCCGCAAGTTCATCTCGATCTACCAGCACTCGCCGGCGGTGCGCAAAGCGCTCGACAACGCGTTCGGCTCGCTGTACGCGATCGCGTGGTGACGGAGGCGGCATGACGACGGCGAACCGCAAGAAGATCCTGCTCAACGCGTTCAACATGAACTGCGTCGGGCACATCAACCACGGGCTGTGGACGCATCCGCGCGACCGCTCCGCGCACTACACCGATCTCGACTACTGGGCCGATCTCGCGAAGACGCTCGAACGCGGCAAGTTCGACGGGATCTTTCTCGCGGACATCGTCGGCGTGTACGACGTGTTCGGCGGCGGGCCCGACGCCGCGCTGCGCGAATCGGTGCAGGTGCCCGTCAACGATCCGCTGCTGCTCGTGCCCGCGATGGCGCAGGTCACGCGGCATCTCGGCTTCGGCGTGACCGCGAACCTGACCTACGAGCCGCCGTACCTGTTCGCGCGCCGCATGTCGACGCTCGATCATCTGACGAAAGGGCGCGTGGGCTGGAACATCGTCACCGGCTACCTCGACAGCGCCGCGCGCGGGATGGGCCTCGCGCAGCAGATCGGCCACGACGATCGCTACGAGCGCGCCGACGACTACATGGACGTCGTCTACAAGCTGTGGGAACAGAGCTGGGACGACGACGCGGTGATCCGCGACGCACAGGCGCGCGTGTTCGCGCAGCCGGGCAAGGTGCGGCGCGTGAAGCACGACGGGCCGTTCTATTCGATCGATGCGATCCATCTGAGCGAACCGTCGCTGCAACGCACGCCGGTGCTGTACCAGGCCGGCTCGTCCGCGCGCGGCGTCGAGTTCGCGGGCCGTCACGCGGAATGCGTGTTCGTGAACGGGCAGAGCAAGTCCGCGGCGCGCGCGGCGGCGCTCGACATCCGCGCGGCGGCCGCGCGGCAGGGGCGCGACCCGGCGTCGATCAAGATCTTCGCCGGCGTGAGCGTCGTGACGGCCGAGACCGAATTGCTCGCCCGCGAGAAGTTCGACGAGTACCGGCGCTACGCAAGCCCTGAAGCCGGCCTCGCGCATTTCGCGAGCTCGACCGGCATCGATTTCGCGAAGTACGGCCTCGACGAGCCGATCTCGTACGTGAAGACCGATTCGATCCAGTCGGCCGTCGATGCGATCTCGAAGAAGAGCACGACCGGCACGTGGACCGTGCGCCGGATGCTCGAACAGATGTCGCTCGGCGGCCGCTATGCGCCGATCGTCGGTTCGCCGTCGCAGGTCGCGGACGAACTGCAGGCGTGGATCGACGAGACCGGCATCGACGGCTTCAACCTGACGCGCACCGTGATGCCCGAGTCGTTCGAGGATTTCGTCGACTGGGTCGTGCCCGAGCTGCAGAACCGCGGCGTCTACAAGGAAGACTACGATCCCGCGTCGACGCTGCGCGAGAAGCTGTTCGGCGCCGGCCCGCGCCTGCCCGCCTGGCACACCGGCGCGCAGCACCGGCCGGCGGCCGCAGCCGAACCCGAACCCGAACCCGAACCCGCGCATCCCGCGCATGCCTGAACGTGACGGAGCGAAGCGATGACGCAATTGTTCGATACGCTGGGTTTCATCGAGGCATCGGCCGTGCGCGCCGGCGCGGGCGTCGGTGCGACCGCGCATGACGAAACGGCCGTGCCGGCCGACGGCGCGGCCGTGTCGCTGGAGCACGTCGGCAAGGTGTTCGCGACGCCGCGCGGCCAGGCCGCCGCGCTGCGCGACGTGACGCTCGACGTGCGGCGCGGCGAGGTGTTCGGCATCATCGGCCGCAGCGGCGCCGGCAAGTCGACGCTGCTGCGCCTCCTGAACGGCCTCGAACGGCCGAGCTCGGGCCGCGTGCGCGTGCAGGGCGTCGACGTCGGCGCGCTCGACGAGGAGGGCCTCGTCGCGTTGCGGCGCCGCACCGGCATGGTGTTCCAGCATTTCAACCTGCTGTCCGCGAAGACGGTGTTCGAGAACGTCGCGCTGCCGCTGAAGATCGCCGGCGTGCCGAAGGCCGAGCGCGTGCGCAAGGTCGACGCGCTGCTCGACCTCGTCGGGCTCGCCGCGAAGCGCGACGCGTACCCGGCGAGCCTGTCGGGCGGGCAGAAGCAGCGCGTCGGCATCGCGCGGGCGCTCGTGCACGATCCGGAGGTGCTGCTGTGCGACGAAGCGACGTCGGCGCTCGATCCGGAAACCACGCAATCGATCCTCGCGCTGCTCGCGGACATCAACCGTCGTCTCGGGCTGACGATCGTGCTGATCACGCACGAGATGGAGGTGATCCGCGCGGTATGCGACACGGTCGCGGTGATCGAACAGGGCGAAGTCGTCGAAACGGGCCCGGTGTGGCGCGTGTTCGGCGATCCGCGCCATGGCGCGACGCGCGCGCTGCTGAGCACGTTGCAGCACGACCTGCCGGCCGAACTGGCCGCGCGCGTGCGGCCGCTGCCCGAGCAGGCCGCGCTGCCCGACGGCGCGCAGATCGTGCTCGACGTCCGCTATACGGGCGAGAGCGGCGGCGAGCCGGACGTCGGCGCGCTCGCGGCGGCGCTCGGCGGCTCCGTGCGGTTCCTGCACGGCGGCATCGAAAGCATCCAGGGACACGCGCAGGGGCGGCTCGTGATCGCCGCGACACCGCGTGCGGATGACGCCGGCCCGTCGGCCGCGCGCGGCGGCGCGGTCGCCGCGCTGCTCGAACGTGCGCGCCGTCATGCGAATCATGCGGAGGTGCTCGGCTATGTTTGAGCTCTGGTGGCCCGAACTGCTCGACGCGATTCGCGACACGCTGTCGATGGTCGCCGCGTCGGCCGCGATCGCCGCGCTGATCGGCATCCCGCTCGCGGTGATCCTCGTGACCACCGCGCCCGGCGGCATCTACGCGCGGCGCGGCGTGAACGCGGTGCTCGGCGCGCTCGTCAACGTGTTCCGCTCGACGCCGTTCATCATCCTGCTGGTCGCGCTGCTGCCATTCACGCGCATCCTGATCGGCACGACGATCGGCGTGTGGGCGGCCGTCGTGCCGCTGTCGATCGCCGCGATCCCGTTCTTCGCGCGGATCGCCGAAGTGAGCCTGCGCGAAGTCGATCGCGGGCTGATCGAGGCCGCGCTCGCGATGGGCGCGAAGCGCCGCCACATCGTGTGGTACGTGCTGCTGCCCGAAGCGCTGCCCGGCATGCTCGGCGGCTTCACGATCACCGTCGTCGCGCTGATCGGCTCGACCGCGATGGCGGGCGCCGTCGGCGCGGGCGGCCTTGGCGATCTCGCGATCCGCTACGGCTATCAACGTTTCGACACCACCGTCATGGCGACCGTGATCGTGATCCTGATCGCGCTCGTCTCGGCCGTGCAAATCACGGGCGACCGCCTGGTTCGACGCGTGACCCGGCGAACCTGAGCGACGCCACAAGCGTCCGCTCGCTTCATTCCTGATCCTGAGAGAAAAACCATGACCTTGCCCATCGGCGCGCCGCGCGAATGGAACGGACAATTCGAGGAAGCGCTGTTTCTGCAGGTGGCGCGACGCCATCGCCCGGACTTCCCCGACAAGGTGGCGACGCCGCCGCGCGAGCCGCGCAACGGCGACGAGCTGGCTGCCGTCGCGGACTACTACACGAAGATGGCGTCGCACGACCTGTTCATCGTGCAGGTCGTCGCGAAGGCGATCGACACGCTGTTCCGCGACGATCCGCATTTCCAGTTGATCTTGTCGCGCCAATTGGGCGACGACGGCGCGCACGCGGTGATTGGCCGTGAGCGCGTGACCGAACTCACGGGGCGCGACCCGCTGCCGGAAGTCGACCGCCTCGTCGCCGCGCACTGGGCGCGCATCGGCGATATCGCGGTGCGCGACGTCGCGGGCTTTCTCGCGTTCGAATGGCATTACGAGCTGCACATCCTCGCGAAGCTGTGGATCCAGCGCAAGACCGGCCGCATCGGCGACAGCGCGATGCGCGAGCACGGCGAGAACCGGATTCGACCGGACGAGGAATGGCATCGCGTGCAGATCGTCCAGTGGTGGTTCGACACGCTGCAGGCGCTGCCGGTGGCCGAGCGCGACGCGCTGATCGATCGCGTGATCGCGGCCGACGAGGAAACCCAGGCGCGGCTCGACGGCTATCTGCACGACGAATACGCGCATACCGCACTGGTGTTCGGCGCGGATATCGCCGACTATCGTGCGATCTACGACGACTGGCGGCGCGAGATCCTGTCGCGGCTGACCGGCCGCCGGCTTGGCGCCCTCGTCCCGCTGTCGGGCGAAACCGTTGAACAGGAAGCTGTCGCATGAACGATCCACGCGGCCCGGCGACGCTGGCGCCGGATACCGATACACCGGCTTTGGACCGCGCCGCGCTGGCACGCGCGATCGATGCGCTGCGCGTGAGTGCCGCCGAGCGCGACCGCGCCGGCGGTCATGCGGCGCAGGAGAAGCAGTGGCTCGCCGACGCGGGCCTGCTGACGCTCGCGGTGCCGCGTGCGTTCGGCGGGCAGGAAGCGGCGTGGCCCGCGATCTACGACGTGATCCGGCAGGTCGCGCGGGTCGACAGCGCGCTCGCGCATCTGGTCGGCTTCCAGTGCCTGCAGGTAGTAAGCGTCGACGTGTGGGGCAGCGCCGCGCAGCGCGAGCGCTACCTGCGCGGCACGGTCGACGGGCGCTGGTGGTGGGGCAACGCGGTCAATCCGCTCGACACGCGGCTCGTCGCCACGGCGACGCCCGACGGCGGCTACCGGCTCGACGGCGTGAAAGGTTTCTGTTCCGGCACGCGCGGCTCGCAGCGGATGACGGTGTCCGCGCACGATCCGGCGATCGGCCGCACCGTGTTCGGCGTGGTGCCGACCGATCGGGCCGGCATCACGGTCAACGAAGACTGGGATCCGGTCGGCCAGCGTCAGACCGATAGCGGCAGCGTGCGCTTCGACGGCGTGACGCTCGCGCCGGACGAAGTGCTGCACCGCTCCGAGACTGCGCCGACGCCGCGCGCGACGCTGCGCACGCTCGTGTCGCAGCTCGTGCTGACGAACCTGTTCGTCGGCCTCGCGGAAGGCGCGCTGGCCGAGGCGCGCGACTACGTGCGGCAGCATGGCCGCCCCTGGATTCACTCGGGCGTCGAGCGGGCCGAGGACGATCCGTACACGCTGCAGCGCTTCGGCGACATGCGCGTGCGCGCGGTTGCCGCGGCGGCGCTGGCCGATCGCGCGGCCCACGCGTTGCAGCACGCGTGGGCGCGGCAGGATGCGCTGACGGCGGACGAACGCGCCGAAGTCGCGCTCGCGGTATCGGAAGCGAAGATCGTCGCGCAGCGCGCGGCGCTCGACAACGGCGAGGCGCTGTTCGACGCATGCGGCGCGCGCGCGACGGCCGCGTCGCTCGGCCTCGACCGCTTCTGGCGGAATGCGCGCACGCATACGCTGCACGATCCGCTCGACTACCGGCTGCGCGACGTGGGCCGGTTCGCGCTGACCGCGGCGTTGCCGCAGGCGTCGCTCTATACGTGAAGGCGGCCCGCCCCCTGCGCCGTGGCGCCGATGGCGGGCCGCCCGACGTCAGGAGCAGCGCCCTGACGCGTCGCTGTCGCAAGCCGATTACCAGCGGTAGCCGACGCCCGCCCCCGCGCCGAACGAGCCATGCCCCGACACCGCCGTCGTGACCGAGCCCTTGACGAGCCATTTCGCCGTCGCGACGGACAAGCCGACCGCCATCGCGCTTTGACCGCCGTACGTGCCGCCGCCGAGCGCGACGACCTTCTCGCCCGGCAGCACGGCTTGCGGCAGGTTCGCCATGGCGATCGCGCTCGCCGTGCCCGCATTCGCGTCCTTGCGGTACTTCGACATTTCTTCGCGCACGGAGTTGATCGCACCGTTCAACTGGCGCACGTTCACGCCGTCCGTCGGTGCGGTGCCGTCCGCCACGTTGGTCAACTGGCGCTCGGCCCCGGGCGAGCCGATCGACACCGTGTTGTCCCGATCGGCAACCGAATTCGCGCCCAGCGCCACAGCATTGTTCGCGGTGGCCCGGCTGTTCGTGCCGATCGCGGTCGAATCCGTGCCGGACACGTTCGAGCCCGTGCCGATCGCCGTTCCGTTCGCCGTCGTGACTTTCGAATTCGTGCCAATGGCCGTTCCGTTCGTTGCGGTGACCGTGGAGTTGACGCCGACAGCCGTACCGTTGTCGCCCGAGACGTTCGAACCGTTGCCGACCGCGGTGCCGTTCGTCGCGGTGACCGACGTATTCGTGCCGATCGCGGTGTCGGTCGGGTTCGTCACCGTGCCGCCCGGGACGCTCGACGAGATCTTGCCGACGGTCGTCGTGAGATTGGCCAGGTCCGCCGTCAGCGTCGACACCTGATTGGCGATCGAGAAGAGCTGCGAGCCGTTCACCGCATCGGTGCTGGTCGCGCTGATGGCGCCAGCCGCGACGTTGACGACCTGACGCTCGGCACCCGCGCTGCCGACGCTGACCACACCGACCGGCGTGCCCGCGAAGCCGCTGTAGGTCACGCCGTTGAGCGCCACGCTGTTGACGGTCGTATAGGCGCGCGTGGTCGCGTTCGAGCCCAGCGCGACGGCGTTCGCGTCGGCGGCGTTCGCCCCCTCGCCGATGGCGACCGCGTTCACGGCGGAGGCCGTCGCACGGGCAATGGCGACGCTGCCGGTCGCGGATGCCGAGCTGTCGACACCGAGCGCGACCGCATCGGCCGCACCGGCATTGGCCTGGAAGCCGAGAGCCGTACCGCCTGCTGCAATGCTGCCCTTGCCGACGGCCGTCGAGAACGTCGCGGTGGCACTCGCGTTTTGCCCGACGGCTATCGACTGATCGACTGCGAATGCACCCTGGCCGAAGGCGGACGCCGTGCCGCCGGTCGCGATCGCGCCGTTACCGACCGCCGTTGCCTGGCCGCCGACTGCGCTCGAAGCCGTTCCGATCGCCGTCGCCTGGTCGCCGGTCGCCACGGCGTTTCCGCCGACGGCCGTCGCGAACGTACCGGTCGCGGCCGCCATGCGGCCGATCGCGACGGTCTCGCTATAGGCGCCGGTCGACGAGCCCGAATTCGCGACGGCCGCCGTGCCGATCGCGATGTTGTCGCAGCCGGTTGCCGCGGCCGGATACGTGCTGCTGCCCGAAATGGCGATGTTGCCGACGCAGCCCGCGGCCGTTTCGGTCGACGTGCCGTTCTGCACATAGTCGGCTCGCGCGGGCGCGGAAGCGGCGAAGGCTGCCACGGCCGCGCTGACCGTGACGGCAAGCGCGACCTTCGATTTGCGCGGTGCGCGTTGTACGGAATTTCCCAACCCTTGATGATGCGTGTTCATTTGTTTTCCTGAGCTCGATGTAAAAATCGTGTTGTGGCTTGCATGGCCCCCGCTCGCCGTCCCGGTTGCATCGATTCGTTCGTGTCTCTTTCGTGACAGGTATCGGTTTTTCGATCTGTAAAAATGAAAGGTCTACTAACGAAATTTAACGTTCGCCGGTCTCGACGCGACGGGAGCAGGGCGCGGATTACGGCGACTTGCTTGTTTCCGTTACGGCTGTGTCAAAACTTCGCGAATCCGAAGTCCGGATCGCGACGACGCATTTTGATGGGTTCGGGTCGTGCGCATGTTTGCCGCGGCGGCTGAACGCTATGCTTCGGCAGACATTCGTTGAGTGGGGCGTGATGAGGCAGTGAGCGATCACCGGCGCCGGGCAGCCGGGCAGCCGGGTTGCCGACGATCACGCGCTCGCTGGCGAGGAAGAGGAGACGGCGACGCTGCCTGATTGCATGTGCTCACGCGAAGGCGGCACCGGCCTTCGCTTGCCGGTCGTCCACCTGAAGACGGGATTCGTGCGCCGCGCTGCGTTGTCGGCGTGTCACTACGCCGGCAACGCGTCCGCCAGCGCCCGCATCGCCTCCACCGTTTCCGGGTTCGCCGGAAAGAACGCCTCGATCGCGAGTTCCGACAGCGTCACGTCGACCGGCGTGCCGAACACCGTCGTCGTACTGAAGAACGTCAGCTCGCCGCTCGTTGTGCGTAGCCGCAGCGGCACGGCGATATCCGCGAAATCGGTGCGCGCGTGCGAATCGTCGGGCTGCCCGGCCGGCGCCGGATACGCGGAGAGCTCGTCGCGCAGCGCATGCAGCGTGCGGTCGCCGCTCGCATCGATTTGCCGTTGCAGCCGATGCAGGATATGCGCGCGCCATTCGTGCCAGTTGACGATCTGCGACGCGAGACCGTCCGGATGCAGGCTCAGCCGCAGCACGTTGACGGGCGGCTGCAGCAGCGCCGGATCGGCCTGCGCGACCAGCGCGCCGAGCATCCGGTTCGCCGCGAGCAGCGTCCAGTGGCGGTCCACCGCGAGCGCCGGATAAGGCTCGTGTCCGCGCAGCACGGCTTCGACCGCATGACGCGCGGCATCCAGTTGCGGGTCCGAAAACGGCCGTTCGCGAAACAGCGGCGCGAAGCCGGCCGCGACGAGCAGCGCATTGCGTTCGCGCAGCGGCACGTCGAGGCGTTCGGCGAGATGCAGCACCATCTCGCGGCTCGGCTGCGCGCGGCCCGATTCGACGAAGCTCAGGTGGCGCGCGGAGACTTCCGCATCGAGCGCGAGCGCCATCTGGCTCAGGCGCCGGCGTTGCCGCCACGCGCGCAGCAGCGGGCCGATGCCGGACGCGCGGCCGGCGGACGGAGGGGGCGATGGGAGGGCGGCGGTCGAGTTCATGGGGAAGATGATAGGCAATCCCGCGCACGCCGGGCATTACCTGCGAGGTAAGCATTCCGGATCGGCGCGCGTCGCCGGGTCCGCCAGCCGGCACGCGCGGCGCCGTCTCACAGCCGCATTCCGTTGCCGGAAGCCGCTGGAAGCTGCGTTACCATAGCGCCCGTGCCACCTGAGAGGCGGTGGCGGACCCGCGACCACAACGCATGGGCCGGTCGCCGCGCACATCGACAACAAGGCATTCCAGGGGAATCCAACAATGAAAAAACGTGCCGTCCGGCTCGCCTGCGTGGCGATGCTCGCACTCGCCGCGACCAGCGGCCACGCGCAGACCGAAGCTGCGCAGGTCGAAATGAGGGCCGCCGCGGCGGCCGCCAACGAAGCGGTCGTGAAGGGGCCGACCGACATCGACGTCAAACACGAAGCCGTGCTGAAGCTGAAGGCCGGCGAATCGTTCGTGCCGGCCGCCGAAGCCGGCCGCTACCTGCGCTCGATGGGCAACGCGATCGACGAATCGAAACTGGTCGGCCTCGTGCTGCCCGACGATCCGGACGCCGACTGGCTCTCGGTCGTGTCGTTCGAGCCGAGCGGCTACATCCGCGACGACGACGCGAAGGACTGGAAACCCGACGAGCTGCTGAAAAGCCTGCAGGCCGGCACCGAGGAAAGCAACCCGGCGCGCAAGGAGCGCGGCCTGCCCGAAACCGAGGTGGTCGGCTGGGCGAAGGCGCCCGCCTACGACGCGGCCACGCACCGGCTCGTGTGGTCGGCGATCATTCGCGACAAGGGCGCGGCGCCGAATGCCGCGAACGACGGCGTGAACTACCGGACGCTCGTGCTCGGCCGCGACGGCTACCTGTCGCTGACGATGGCGTCGACGCTCGCCGACCTGCCGAAGTACAAGGCGTCGGCCGACGAGTTGCTGTCGAACATTCGTTTCAACGATGGCAAGCGCTATGCCGACTTCAACCAATCGACCGACCACGTCGCCGAGTACGGGCTCGCGGCGCTGATCGTCGGCGTCGGCGCGAAAAAGCTCGGCCTGCTCGCGCTGATCGGCGCGTTCGCGGTGAAGTTCTTCAAGATCGGCGCGGTTGCGCTGCTGGCCGGCGGCGCGGCGCTCAAGCGCTTCTTCGGGCGCAAGCCGAAGGCGGCCGCGGTGCCGGCCGTCGCCGACGAATCCGCCACAGCCGCCACGGAGCGCAAGGAATGACGAAACTGCTGCTGCTGATCTTCGGCGGCCTGAAGCTCGGCAAGGTGCTCATATCGGCGGGCACGATGCTCGCGTCGATCGCGGTCTATGCGCTGTTCTACGGCTGGCGTTTCGCGGCCGGCTTCGTCGCGTTGCTGCTGGTGCACGAAGCCGGCCACTACGTCGCCGCGCAGCGGCGCGGGCTCGACGTCGGGCTGCCGACCTTCATCCCGTTCGTCGGCGCATGGATCCAGTTGAAGGAAATGCCGCACGACGCGGAAACGGAAGCGTACGTCGGGCTCGCCGGGCCGTTCGTCGGCACGCTCGGCGCGCTGGCCTGCTACGCGGCCGCGCGGCACACCGACAGCAACCTGCTGCTTGCGCTGTCGTACACGGGGTTCTTTCTCAACCTGTTCAACATGATTCCGCTGTCGCCGTTCGACGGCGGGCGGATCACCGCGGTGCTGTCGCCGCGCATCTGGTTCGCGGGCGTGCCGGTGCTGATCGCGCTGTTCGCGTATCGGCCGAGCCCGCTGCTGATCGTGATGGCGATCCTCGCGCTGCCGCAGTTGAAGCGCGCGTGGCGCTACGATCCCGACGCGCCGGAGAACCGCATGTATTACGCGACGTCGATCGAGACGAAAACGACCTACGCGCTCTGCTACGTCGGCCTGCTCGCGTTCCTCGCGCTGATGACGTCCGGCGTGCACGACATGCTGAGCGTCGTGCATGGGTCGACCTGACGCCGATCCGATGCAAAAAAGCGGCGGCCGCGTAAAAGGCGGCCGCCGTTTTTCAAAGGCCGAACCTCACGCGTCGCGATGACGCAGTTCGACGCGCTTGATGTCCTTCACGATCACGAGATAGCTGAACACGGTGACGAGCGCGTTCAGCCCGACGAACACCAGTGCGCCGTTGAACGAGCCGCTCGCGCCGACGAGATAGCCGATCGCGATCGGCGCGACGATGCCCGCCGTGTTGCCGAACATGTTGAACAGGCTGCCCGACAGGCCGATCGCTTCCTTCGGCGCGGTATCCGCGACGACGGCCCAGCCGAGCGAGCCGATCCCCTTGCCGAAGAACGACACGGCCATCAGCATGATGACCAGCGCTTCGCTGTCGACGTAGTTGCAGCCGATGATCGTCATCGACAGCAGCATCCCGCCGACGATCGGAATCTTGCGCGCGAGCGTCAGCGATACGCCGCGGCGGATCAGCGCGTCCGACAGCATCCCGCCGAGCACGCCGCCGAGGAACCCGCAGATCGCCGGCAGCGACGTCATGAAGCCGGCCTTCAGCAGCGACATCCCGCGCGCCTGGACGAGGTAGATCGGGAACCACGTGAGGAAGAAGTACGTGAGCACGTTCACGCAGTACTGGCCGAGGTACACGCCAATCAGCATCCGGTTCGACAGCAACTGGCGCACGTAGTACCAGCCGGCCACGCGGCTGCCCTCGGAAGCGCCGCCGCTGCCGCGCGCGCCGCCCGTCGACCGCACGAGGCCGCCACCCTGCTCGATATGATCGAGTTCCGCGCGGTTCACGGCCGGATGGTCGGCCGGGTCCTTCACGACGCGCAGCCACAGGAACGCGAGCGCGATGCCGGCCAGGCCCAGCCACAGGTACACATGGTGCCAGCCGTACGCATGCGTGAGCCAGGCCATCAGCGGCGAGAACACCACGGCCGCGAAGTACTGCGCGGCGTTGAAGATCGCCGACGCGGTGCCGCGCTCGGCGGTCGGAAACCAGCTCGCGACGACCTTCGCGTTCGCCGGGAACGCGGGCGCCTCCGCGATGCCGACCGCGAAGCGCATCGCGAACAGCGCGGCGACCGCGAACGCGGCGCTGCCGCCGAGGCCGATCGTGCTCTGCAGCAGCGTGAACGCCGACCACAGGAAGATGCTCGCCGCATACACGCGCCGCGCGCCGAAGCGGTCGAGCAGCCAGCCGCTCGGCAGTTGCGCGAGCACGTACGCCCAGCTGAACGCCGAGAAGATGTAGCCCATCGTCACCGGGTCGATGCCGAACGCCTTGCGGATCGGCGTGCCGGTGATCGACAGCGTCGCGCGGTCCGCATAGTTGAGCGTCGTGACGACGAACAGCATCGCCAGGATCCAGTAACGCACCGCGGTGCGGCGCGCGGTGCGCGCGAGGTCGAGTGGAAGATCGCGAGGGGAGGACGGATTGCGCATTTTAAACGTACGTCGTCGTATGACATGGCCGAAAGTGTATTGGCAATGCACGAATTCAGAAACCTCGGGTTTTCCCTTTGAAGTCAGCGTCACAATATGGGAATGTCGCGATTTACTGGCCGGACAACGCACGCCGGTGTATCGTCCGCGCCCTCGCAGGCGGCGAGAATGACGCAATGCCGTCGGCAGACATCGTATCTGTTGCGTTACAATGAGCCATCCATTCCCGAACCACGGAGCACACCCATGCAACTGACAGGAGAGATGCTGATCGGCGCCGAAGCGGTGGCCGGCTCGGCAGGCACCTTGCACGCGTTCGACCCGACGAAGGGCGCGCCGATCGAGGCCCCGGCGTTCGGCGTCGCGACGCAGGCCGACGTCGACCGCGCGTGCGAACTCGCACGCGACGCGTTCGATGCGTACCGTACGCAGCCGCTCGCGGCCCGCGCGGCGTTTCTCGAAGCGATCGCCGATGAGATCGTCGCGCTCGGCGACGCGCTGATCGAGCGCGCGCACGCCGAAACGGGCCTGCCCGTCGCGCGGCTGCAGGGCGAGCGCGGCCGCACCGTCGGCCAGCTCCGGTTGTTCGCGCGCGTCGTGCGCGACGGGCGCTTCCTCGCCGCGTCGATCGATCCCGCGCAGCCGGCACGCACGCCGCTGCCGCGCTCGGACCTGCGGCTGCAGAAAGTCGCGCTCGGGCCCGTCGTCGTATTTGGCGCGAGCAATTTCCCGCTCGCGTTCTCGGTGGCCGGCGGCGATACCGCGTCGGCGCTCGCGGCCGGCTGCCCGGTGATCGTGAAGGCGCACGAAGCGCACCTCGGCACGTCCGAACTGGTTGGCCGCGCGATCCGCGCCGCGGTCGAGAAAACCGGCATGCCGGCCGGCGTGTTCTCGCTGCTGGTCGGCCCCGGCCGCGTGATCGGCGCGGCGCTGGTCAGCCATCCGGCGGTCCAGGCGGTCGGTTTCACCGGGTCGCGGCAGGGCGGGATGGCGCTCGTGCAGCACGCGAACGCGCGCCCGCAGCCGATTCCCGTCTATGCGGAAATGAGCAGCATCAACCCGGTCGTGCTGTTCCCGGCCGCGCTGGCCGCGCGCGGCGACGCGATCGCGACGGGCTTCGTCGATTCGCTGACGCTCGGCGTCGGTCAGTTCTGTACGAATCCGGGCCTCGTGCTCGCGATCGACGGCCCCGATCTCGACCGTTTCGAATCCGTCGCCGCGCAGGCGCTCGCGAAGAAGCCCGCCGGCGTAATGCTGACGCACGGCATCGCGGATGCGTACCGCAATGGCCGCGGCAAGCTGGCCGAATTGCCGGGCGTGCGCGAAATCGGCGCCGGCGAGGCCGCGCAGACCGACTGCCAGGCGGGCGGCGCGCTGTATGAAGTGGGCGCGCAGGCGTTCCTGGCCGAGCCGGCGTTCAGCCACGAGGTGTTCGGGCCGGCGTCGCTGATCGTGCGCTGCCGCGATCTCGACGAAGTCGCGCGTGTGCTCGACGCGCTCGAAGGCCAGTTGACGGCCACGCTGCAAATCGACGCCGACGACAAGCCGCTCGCGCGCCGGCTGCTGCCGATCCTCGAGCGCAAGGCCGGCCGCCTGCTCGTCAACGGTTACCCGACCGGCGTCGAGGTGTGCGATGCGATGGTGCACGGCGGGCCGTTCCCCGCGACGTCGAACCCGGCCGTCACGTCGGTCGGCGCGACCGCGATCGAGCGCTTCCTGCGGCCGGTGTGTTATCAGGACTTCCCGGACGACCTGCTGCCCGAAGGGCTGCGGGAAGGCAATCCGCTCGCGATTCCGCGGCTGCGGGACGGCAAGGCGGAGTGACGTGGCATAACCGGTGAACGCACTGTCCCGGGAGGGATGCGTCCCGGCGCGTTGGAACACGGCGGCGGGGCCCACGGGCCCCGCCGCTTTTTTATTCCGCGCGGGCTTTGGTGCCGGTTTCGCTCGGTCAGTGAGCGGGGCGGGCGACGAGTTGCAAGCGTTCCGCTGCAGCCAGCAGGCGCCGGTCGCGCGTCCATAGCTTGCTGTCGCTGGTCAGTCTGGCCGACGCAAGCAGGTGGGCATCGACGTAACCGATGCCGAGCCCGTGAAGCGGGACGGCATCGATCATGCGCTGCACCTCGTCGTCGGTTGCAACGGTTGCGGCCGGAAGGTCGCGCAGCGCATCCAGCACGGTCTCGCGATTGCGCATGCTACGGAGGGCAAGCTCGCCGACGATGAACGGATGGATCAACACGCGCTCCGCTTCCAGCAATGCGGTGAGCGTCGCGTCGCCGGCCCGCAAGTGATCGATCCAGACCGAAGTGTCGACAAGGATCATGCGGGCTCCGACGGGCGGCGTGGAACCGATTCAAGGTCGGGCTCGGTGCCGCCGAGGCGGGCGAGTCGTCGCGCGCTTTCGCGGGCGATCAATGCGCGCAGCGCTTCTCTCACGAGCGCCGACTTTTCGGTGACGCCGGTCAATTGCTGCGCCTTTGCGAGCAGTGCGTCGTCGAGGGACAAGGTGGTGCGCATGGGCGGCTCCCGGGAAAAGTCGATGCATCAATTATGACATCAAGTGGTGATCATATTGATGCGCGGACGGGGCGGCGAGAGGTCGGCTTTCCTGTTGCCCGCGTTTCTCCTACAGTAGCGAAGCCTCGGGCCGTCCGGCCCGCAGGCGAGCCTGAGAGATCACAAGACCAACGAGGAACCATCCGATGACTATCAGCAAGCGTGGCGACCACCTGTTCGCGGCCGGGTTGTGGAAAACGATCGGCGACGTCGCGAAATCGGTCCGTACCCAGATCGGCGAAACCAGCGAAGGGCGCGTGCTGGCCGACGCGCTGTTCGCGCTGCAGCGCGAACTGGGCGGCAGCGAATTCGACGTGACGATCAACCAGGGGCGGCCCGTCGCGGGCTCCGATCCGCATTCGTTGATCTTCGGCAGGGCCGTCGAGCGCTTCAAGTACGACATGGAGGCCGTGGTGTTCGCGCTGAAGCATCGCCGCAGCATCGACGGGCCGAACGGCGCGGAGCGCGCCGACGCGCTCACGCAGGCCAACACGCATCTCGCGACCGCGAAGCAGTACGCGATGTTTACCGTCGGGCGCTTCTTCGATGCGGTCGTCGATCGCGACGTGCTGGAACAGATCGTGAGCGCCGAGTCGCCGGCGCGCGGCCGGCCGCTCGCGGCCCGCAAGGGGATCGACGAGACGCAGCGTACGCTCGCGAGCGTGCGGCAGCGGATCATCGGCGCGATCGCGCAGATGTAATGCAATGGCCGCGCCGGCTCGTCGAGCCACGCGGCCATTGCGCGATACGGATAGGGAGGACTGCGGGAGCCGGCGCGCCGTGCCGATGAAGGCCCTGCGCCGCCGGCGAACCCGGCTTACTGCGGGCCCATCTTCTTGATCAGCACGTCGAGTTCGGCTGCTTCTTCGTCGGTCAGGTCGACGAGCGGCGCGCGCACCGGGCCCGCGTCGTGGCCGACGAGCTTCGCGCCCGCCTTCACGATGCTGACCGCGTAGCCGGCGCGGCGATTGCGGATCTTCAGGTACGGCAGGAAGAACTCGTCGATCAGGCGGCCGACCGTCGCGTGGTCGTCGTTCGCGATCGCTTCGTAGAATGCCATCGCCGTCTTCGGGATGAAGTTGAACACGGCCGACGAGTACACCGGCACGCCGAGCGCCTTGTACGCGGCCGCATAGACTTCAGCCGTCGGCAGCCCGCCGAGGTATGCGAAACGATCGCCGAGACGGCGGCGGATCGTGACCATGCTCTCGATTTCGCCGACGCCGTCCTTGAAGCCGATCAGGTTCGGGCAACGGTCGGCGAGGCGCTCGAGCATGTCCGCATTCAGCTTCGAATTCGCGCGGTTGTACACCACGACGCCGATCTTCAGCGCGCGGCACACCTGCTCGACGTGGTCGGCGATCCCTTCCTGGCTCGCTTCGGTCAGGTAGTGCGGCATCAGCAGCACGCCGCTCGCGCCGAGGCGCTCGGCTTCCTGCGCATATTCGATCGCGACGCGCGTCGCGCCGCCCGCGCCGGCCAGGATCGGCACCTTGCCCTTGCAGGTTTCCGTCGCGACGCGGATCACGTCCGAATACTCGCGCTGCGTGAGCGAGAAGAATTCGCCGGTGCCGCCGGCCGCGAACAATGCGCTCGCGCCATACGGCGCCAGCCATTCGAGGCGCTCGGCGTAGGTGGTCGGACGGAAGCTGCCGTCGGCGTCGAAATCCGTCAGCGGAAACGACAGCAGGCCGTGGGAGATGATTTGTTTGAGTTCTTGCGGTGAAGTCATGGTTGGGTCGTCCGTCTAGCGCGAGTGCTGGTTCGTCGGAAACGGCATACGAGCCGAATTGGCGATGTCGTTGTATGTCATCGTACAACGCATGAATGAGCGACGCAAGCGGTTTGCTGGCGGGTCAGGGGTAGGGTCTTTCCGGATAAGGGTTTACGCAGCATCATCAAGTGAGGTTGAATGTCGTATGATGACTAACGATATCGCAGATAGGCTTCCAGGAATTCCGATGACTGCTTCTCCTCTCTACATCCGCGTGCATCCGGACGACAACGTCGCGATCGTCGTCAACGACGGCGGTTTGTCCGAAGGCGCGACCTTCGCCGACGGGCTGACGCTGTGCGAAGGCGTGCCGCAGGGGCACAAGGTCGCGCTCGTCGACCTCGCGACCGGCGATCCGGTCATTCGCTACAACGTGGTGATCGGCTATGCGCTGACCGACCTGCGGCGCGGCAGCTGGGTCAACGAGCGCACGATGCGCATGCCCGAGCCGCCGGGGCTCGACGACCTGCCGCTCGCGACGCGTGCCGCGCCGCCGCTCGAGCCGCTCGAAGGCTATACGTTCGAGGGCTTTCGCAATGCGGACGGCTCGGTCGGCACGCGCAACATCCTCGCGATCACGACGACCGTGCAGTGCGTGTCGGGCGTCGTCGAGCACGCGGTGAAGCGGATCAAGGACGAGCTGCTGCCGCGCTACCCGAACGTCGACGACGTGGTCGGGCTCGAACATACGTACGGCTGCGGCGTCGCGATCGATGCGCCCGACGCCGACATCCCGATCCGCACGCTGCGCAACATCAGCCTGAACCCGAACTTCGGCGGCGAAGTGATGACCGTGAGCCTCGGCTGCGAGAAGCTGCAGCCCGAGCGCCTGCTGCCGCCGGGCGCGATTCCGGTGGCCGCCGACGGCGCGACCGACAACGGCGGCGTCGTGTGCCTGCAGGACGCCGCGCACGTCGGCTTCCATTCGATGATCGATTCGATCATGAAGATGGCCGAATCGCATCTCGAGCGGTTGAACCGTCGGCGCCGCGAAACTTGCCCGGCATCGGACCTCGTCGTCGGCGTGCAGTGCGGCGGCAGCGACGCGTTCTCGGGGCTCACCGCGAACCCGGCCGTCGGCTTCGCGGCCGACCTGCTCGTGCGCGCGGGCGCGACGATCATGTTCTCGGAAGTGACCGAAGTGCGCGACGGCGTCGCGCAGCTCACGTCGCGTGCGGCGAACGAAGCGGTGGCCCGCGAGATCATCCGCGAGATGGACTGGTACGACCGCTATCTGGAGCGTGGCCGCGTCGACCGCAGCGCGAACACGACGCCGGGCAACAAGAAGGGCGGCCTGTCGAACATCGTCGAGAAGGCGATGGGGTCGATCGTGAAGTCGGGCAGCGCGCCGATCGCCGGCGTCGTGCGCCCCGGCGATCGCGCGCGGCAGAAGGGGCTGCTGTACGCGGCGACGCCCGCGAGCGATTTCATCTGCGGCACGCTGCAGCTCGCGGCGGGGATGAACCTGCATATTTTCACGACCGGCCGCGGCACGCCGTACGGGCTCGCGCAGGTGCCGGTGATCAAGGTCGCGACGCGCAGCGATCTCGCGCGCCGCTGGCACGACCTGATGGATCTCGACGCGGGGCAGATCGCGACCGGCGCGGCAACGATCGAGGACACGGGCTGGGAACTGTTCCGGCTGATGCTCGACGTCGCCAGCGGCAAGCGCCGCACGTGGGCCGAGCAATGGAAGCTCGCGAATGCGCTGACGCTGTTCAATCCGGCGCCGGTGACCTGACGCCTGACGCGCGCGGTGGTGGCGGCAAGACGATGCGGGCGCCTTCGGGCGCGCGTTTTCTTTGCGGCGGCGTATTCCCGATTCGGCGGCGCAGGCGTGCCGCGCATGGTCGGCGCGATTTCCTTACCTCGCGCGTAATCGACCGCTTGCGCGGCCCCGGCGACGATAGCGGCACGCGGACCCGAAACGTCCGCGACATCGTCTACCGACACAAGGAGCCTCGCCATGAACACCGCTCAATCCGCTTCGTCCGTTCACGCCGACCTGATCGACCGCTACTTCGACGCGTGGAACGAATCCGACGCCGCGCGCCGCCGCGAACTGATCGACGCGACGTACGCAAGCGACGCGGCCTATCGCGATCCGCTGATGGCCGGCGACGGCCACGCGGGCATCGACACGATGATCGCCGCCGTGCAGCAACGCTTCCCCGCGTACCGCTTTCGCCGCACGACCGACGTGGACGCGTTCGGCCAGCATCTGCGGTTCTCGTGGGCGCTCGTGTCGCCCGACGGCGCGGCGATCGTGAAGGGCTCGGACTTCGGCATCGTCGACGCGTCGGGCCGCCTCGCGTCGGTCACGGGTTTCATCGACGAAATGCCGGCCGGGGTGTCGTGACGTGAACGATGCATGCACCACGGCCGCCGGGATCGGGTAACGTTATGCGATTCGTTCCCCACCCCGGAGACCCACCGACATGCTGAAGAATCTCGACCCGCTGCTCCACGCCGATATCCTGCACACGCTGCGCGCGATGGGCCACGGTGACGAAATCGCGATCTGCGATGCGAACTTCCCGGCGGAATCCGTCGCGGAGCACACGGTGGTCGGCCGCGCACTGCGTGTCGACGGCGCCGATTCGGCGCGCGTCGTGCGCGCGGTGCTGTCGGTGCTGCCGCTCGACACGTTCGTCGACACGCCCGCGTGGCGGATGGAAGTCGTCGGCGACGCGGCCGCGGTGCCGCCCGTGCAGCGCGAAGTGCAGGCCGAAATCGACCGCGCGGAAGGGCGCTCGGTGCCGCTGACCGGCGTCGAGCGTTTCGCGTTCTACGAGCGCGCGCAGCAGACGTATGCGGTGATCGTCACCGGCGAAACGCGCGGCTACGGCTGCTTCATCTTCAAGAAAGGCGTGCTGTTGAGCGACGCGGGCTAAACGCGTTTTTCAGCGCGCCGGGCCGCCGGCGCGGCCGCCGCGTTGTAAAGATTTGCTACAAGCTCTTGGACACCGCGGAAAGACCCTCTATGCTGGCCCATTTGCCGCGCGCCCTCCCGGGCCGCGCGGCGCCGAACCGCCCGGGCGCGCCCGGCGCGGGCGGCCGAATTGCATACGAGGAGAGAGGCATGACGCGTACCGTCGATTCCGGCGTCATTTTTTTCGCACGCCTGGCGCTGGCGGCGTTGTTCTTGTGGGGCGGCATCATGAAGCTGCTCGGCTACAGCGATTTCGTCGCGTATCTGCACGGGATGAACGTGCCCTATCAACAGGTCGTCGCGCCGATCGTCGTCGCGATCGAGGGGCTCGGCGGCCTGCTGCTGATCGTCGGCTACAAGGTCCGGCCGCTCGCGTTGCTGATGGCGGTCTACACGATCGCGACCGCGATGGTCGGGCACAATTTCTGGGACGCGACGAACGCCGCCGTCCAGCACGACATGGTGATTCACTTCTGGAAGAACGTCGCGATCGCCGGCGGGTTCCTGCTGCTGTTCGTCACCGGCGCCGGCGGCGCGAGCATCGACGCGCTGCGCCGGCCGAATTCGTCGTACGGCGTGCTGCGTTGAACTGAGCACACTTGGGTAGTCGTCGCGACGCCGACGCAACACAAAAGGGCCGAATCCCGCACGCCGCGGGATTCGGCCCTTCGTTCATCCGGCCGGCGCGTGCGCGCCGACGTTCAGCGTGCGTCCTTCACGTCCTTCGCATCCTTCGAGAACTGCACGGCGATCGCGCCGAGCACGCAGATCGCCGCGACGTATACGACCGGCGCGAGCGGATTCGACTTCATCATCAGCGACACGATCACCGGCGTGAGCCCGCCGAAGATCGCGTACGCGACGTTGTACGAGAACGAGATGCCCGAGAAGCGCACGACGGCCGGGAAGCTCCTGACCATCACGAACGGCACCGCGCCGATCGTGCCGACCATGAAGCCCGCGATCCCGTAGTAGAGCGGCAGCGTCGACGCATCGGCCGCGACCTGCACGAACAGCAGGTAGTAGCACGCGGCCAGCCCGATGCCGCCGATGCCCAGCACGCGCTTCGCACCGATCCGGCCCGCGAGCGAACCGGCGGTGATGCAGCCGGCCGTCAGGCACAGCGTCGCGATGCTGTTCGCGAACAGCGTGGTCGCGGGCGCCAGGTGGAACTGCTTCTGCAGCAGCGCGGGCGTCATCAGGATCACGACGACGATCGCGGCCGACAGCATCCACGTGAGCAGCATCGACACGATCACCGCGCGGCCGTGGTCGCGCAGCACCGCCTTCAGCGGAATCTCGGCCGCGAGCGCCTTTTTCGCCTTCATTTCGGCGAACACCGGCGTTTCATGCAGCCAGCGGCGCAGGTACACGGAGAACAGCCCGAACACGCCGCCGAGCAGGAACGGGATGCGCCATGCGAACGCGCCGACTTCGGCCGCGGAGTAACGGCTGTTGATGCCGGCCGCGACGAGCGAGCCGAGCAGGATGCCGGCCGTGAGGCCCGCGGTCAGCGTGCCGCACGCATAGCCGATGTGGCGCGACGGCACGTGCTCGGACACGAACACCCACGCGCCCGGCACTTCGCCGCCGACCGCCGCGCCTTGCAGCACGCGGAACAGCAGCAGCAACACCGGCGCGAGGATGCCGATCGTGTCGTAGGTCGGCAGCAGGCCCATCAGCAGCGTCGGCACCGACATCATCAGCACGCTCAGCGTGAACATCCGCTTGCGGCCGAACAGGTCGCCGAAGTGCGCCATGATCACGCCGCCGAGCGGGCGCGCGAGATAGCCGGCCGCGAAGATGCCGAACGTCTGCAGCTGGCGCAGCCAGTCCGGAATGTCGTGCGGGAAGAAGAGCTGCCCTATCGCCGGCGCGAAGAACACGAAGATGATGAAGTCGTAGAACTCGAGGGCGCCGCCGAGTGCGGCGAGGCCAAGGGTCTTGTAGTCGCTGCGCGTGAGCGCGCGTTCGGCGGCGCGAGGCACGCCGCTCAATTCGGAAGCTTGCATGGTCAGGACGATCGTTTTTCGAATGGTGTTGTCGGTGCTGCGTCTCCAGGGCCCGCTTTTCGGCATGGACTGACAAGGCGCGGCTTGCGTCGTCGAAGCGCGCCGCGTGCCGGGTGAGGCACGCAACACGCGCCGCCGCACCGGGATGGGGCACGGCGGAGACGAAGCGTCAAAGCGGGTGGGGGGATTCTACAGGAGCGCGAAATGCCCGCGCGCGGGCGCGCGCCGGGAGCGGCTTCGGACCATGCAGCCGAAGCGCGCGGCGCGGGCGGCCGGTGAGCCGCGGGCGCGCCGCGCGGGGCAGGGGCCGCGTATCGGTTATCAGTTGCCGGCGATCGTGTCGACCGGCTTGAACGCGCCGCGCTCGACCTTGTAGATCGTCACCGGCGCATCCTTCAGGTCGCCCTTCGCGTCGTACGCGATGCTGGGCGCCGACACGCCCTTGATCGACACCTTGCCGAGATACGGCGTGTACACCTTCGGATCGGTCGAGTTCGCGTCCTTCATCGCGCTGAGCAGCGCGATCGTGCCGTCGTACGAATACGGCGAGTACGTGATCACGTCTTCGTTGAAGCGCGCCTTGTAGCGTGCGGCGTAGCCGGAGAAGCCCGGCATCTTTTCCTTCGGCAGCCCGCCCATGTAGACGATCGCGCCTTCGGCCGCGTCGCCGCCGACCTTCAGGAACGTCGGCGAGCGCGACATCTCGCCCGTCACGAACGCCGACTTCATCCCGAGTTGGCGCATCTTGCGGATCATCGGCGACGATTGCGCGTCGCCGCCGCCGTAGAAGACCGCGTCCGGATTCACGCCCTTCAGGTTGGTCAGGATCGCGGAGAAATCGAGCGCCTTGTCGTTCGTGAAGTCGCGCTTGACGATCGTGCCGCCGGCCGCTTCGACGGCCTTCGCGAATTCGTCGGCGATGCCCTGGCCGTAGGCCGTGCGGTCGTCGATGATCGCGATGCGCTTGAAGCGCAGCGTCTTCACCGCGTACGTGCCGACGATGCGGCCCGCCTGCGCGTCGCTCGTCAGCAACCGGTAGGTCGTCTTGTAGCCGCGCGCCGTGTATTGCGGCGACGTCGCCATCGAGATCTGCGGCAGCCCCGCGCGATCGTACAGGTCGGACGCGGGAATGCTGGTGCCCGAGTTGAAGTGGCCGATGATCCCGCGGACGTTGTCGTCGATCAGCCGCTGCGCGACGGTCGTGCCGGTGCGCGGGTCGGCCTGGTCGTCCTGCGCGTCGAGCTGGAACGTGACGGGCTTGCCGCCGATCGTCGGATGCGTCGCGTTGAAATCGGCGATCGCGAGCTGCACGCCCTTCTGCATGTCCGTGCCGTAATTCGACTGCGGGCCGGTCAGCGGTGCGGCGAAACCGATCTTGACGACGTCGGCGGCGACGGCGTGCGCGCCCGACAGTGCGCAGGCGGCGGCCAGCGCGACGTGCGATACCTTCAGCTTCACTTTCACTTCCCCTTGATGGCGTGGTTGGGGCGCCGCGCGCATGCGGGCGGCGCCGGTAAACCGGGCGAGACGGTTCGGTCGGCAGGCCGATGCGCAGGCCATGCGTGCTCGCCGCGTGCCACGCGCGTTGTGCCGGAATCGGCGTACGCGACAGCGGATGCGGTGGCCCGTGCGTGCCGATTGCGGCAGCACCGGGAGGTCGTCTCGTGACCGTGAAGCGAAGTCTAGTTAGCGAAAATGCGTGCGTCTTGCGCGTTCGATGCGCGGCCGGCGACGATATCGGCATATCGTCGATTACCCTGACATATGCCGAAATCGTCATGACGAGTGCGCAAACCCGCCAAGACGCGGGTCGTCGGCATTTTTACGATGACGGGATTCGGGTGCGTGGTGCCGGCGTGTCGATGCGCTGCGCCGGCTACGGAGAGGGCGGAACGGTCGCTAGCCCGCACACCATATGCGCATTAGTTGCGTGCACAACCAGCGGCGCCCACCGATGGAGCCGATCGGCGGCGTGCGATGCCGCCGGCCACAGTCTTGTCCGCCCCGCATTCGATGCGACGCGATCGAAGGGGCGCTCCTATAATCGACGCCATCTGCCACTCGCTTCGCGGTTGCCGGGATGACGACCTTGCTTGCCGTACCGCCCATGAGCCTGTCCGATACGATGTGCTACCAGCCCGACAACGCCGATTTCGGCGCGATGCTCGCGCATTTTCGCCTGCTCGAACCGGTGTTCGATGCGCTGCCGGACGTCGCGTTTTTCGTGAAGGATGCGGGCGGCCGCTATGCGATCGTCAATCGCACGCTGGCGATGCGCTGCGGCTACAAGGACAAGCGCGACCTGCTCGGCAAGACGGCCGACGAGGTGTTTCCGCGCCGCTTCGGCCGCAGCTATTTCGAGCAGGACATGGCGACGATCAACGCCGGCCAGCAGTTGATGGATCAGCTCGAGCTGCACCTGTATCCGGGCCGCCAGCCGGGCTGGTGCCTGACCTGCAAGGAGCCGCTGCGCGACGCCGCGGCCCGGGTGGTCGGCCTCGCCGGCATCTCGCGCGACCTGAAGGCGCACGAGGGATCGCACCCGGCGTACAGCCGGCTCGCCGACGTGGTCCAGCACATCCAGGATCATTACGTGCAGCCGCTGAACCTGAAGCAGCTCGCGCAGATGGCCGGGATGTCGGTCGCGCAGCTCGAACGCTACTTCCACAAGGTGTTCCACCTGACGCCGCGCCAGGTGCTGCTGAAGACGCGGCTCGACGCGGCCACCGCGCTGCTCGTCACGCACGACAAGGTGACCGACGTCGCCGCGCTATGCGGCTATACGGATCACAGCGCGTTCACGCGCCAGTTCAAGGCGACGGTCGGCGTGACGCCGACGGAATACCGGTTGATGCTGCAGGAGCGGGCAGGGTGACGCGACTCGCCGGGGCGGCCGGCGCGTCACAGGGATCGGGGTAAGGCGGGGTAAGGCGGGGAAACGGGAAAGGGTGAAGCGCTGGCTCAGCGGTAGCCGAGCCCTTTCAGGACGGCCGTGCCGTCTTCGGTCAGCCGGAAGCTCGGGCTCGTATCGGGGTCGAGCTTGACCATTTCGACGAGGCCGGCTTCCTGCAGCGCGGGCAATTCGGGTTTGGCGTTCGCGCCGATCGGTGCATGCAGCAGCACGAGCAACGTCGCGATTTCATGATGACTGAGCAGGCGGCGCAGCATCGTCTTCTTTGCAGGGGGCGCGGCCGGGCGGCCCGCGGGTGCTTCTACGGCGCTCATCGCTTTCCTCCTTTTCGAGATAACCATCGGGTACTGGTTGCGGATGGTGCCGTCGAAGACTTAAGCGATTCTTAAAACCGGGGCGGGCGGCGCAATGCTGCACCGCGGTACGGGTTACGGGATGTAACGGCGGGCGGCGCGCGGGTTCCGGCATGGCCGCGGCCGACCGCGCAGGCCGGTACCTGGCTGCCCGATGTGCGACGATGGCGCGCGGCGAGATCGCGCGGTCCAATCGATCGCCGAATCGCGAGTGCGCTCCGGCCCCGAACTTCTCTCGTCCTTATTTCCGCCGCTGCGCCTGCGCCGCAAGCCGCACGGCCGCGTTCGCCGCGCCGTAGCCGTCATACCCGCCGCGCCGCTCGACGATCTCGAGCGAGAAGCGGTTGTCGACCAGTTCCGTATACGCATGCAGGAATTCGCCGCCGTCCTCGTCGCGGTCGTAGAGCAGGTGATGCGCGCTCAGCGTGTCGATCAGTTCGTCCGGTAGCGCATAGCGCGCGGCGAGATCGTCGTAGTAGTTGGCCGGAATGCGCAGGAACGGGACGCCGTCGGCCGCGAACGCGGCGACCGTCTTCACGATGTCGTCCGTGCGGAACGCGACGTGGTTCAGCCCGGTGCCGTGGTAGCGGTCGAGCGATTCGGCGACGGCCGTATGACGGTCGACCGACGCGTTCAGCGCGATCCGCACCGAGCCGTCGGCGCTGCGTACCGCGCGGCTGCGCATCAGCCCGTACGGGTCGGGCACGAGCCAGCTGCGCTCGGCGTCGAAGCCGAACGCCGTCTTGAAGAACAGGATCCACGTGTCGAGCGCGTCGGCCGGCAGCGCGAGGCACACATGGTCGATACCCGTCAGCGGGCCGACTTCGGTGGGGCCGTCGATGTCGGTCAGCACGAAGTCCGATTCATACAGCGTCGGCGCATCCGGCGCTTCGTCGACGAAATATTCGAGGCTGCCGTCCGGCGCCTTCACGCTCGGCAGCACGCGCTCGTTCGGCCCGACCTGGCCCGAGAACGGCGCGTAGCCGAAGCCTGCCGCGCGTTCGAACGCCACTTTCGCGTCGTCGACGCGGAACGCCGACGCGCACAGCGACAGCCCGTGCTGCTGGAAGAACGCATCGGCGAACGAGTCGCGCTCGGCGTTCAGCACGATCGATGCAGCGCCGTGCTGGAACAGCGTCACGTCCTTCGAGCGATGCCGGCCGGCGAGCCGGAAGCGCATCCGGCCGAGCCATTCGCCGACGGTCGCCGCCG
This sequence comes from Burkholderia sp. AcTa6-5, assembly GCF_017815075.1. Classification (NCBI taxonomy): domain Bacteria; kingdom Pseudomonadati; phylum Pseudomonadota; class Betaproteobacteria; order Burkholderiales; family Burkholderiaceae; genus Burkholderia; species Burkholderia sp. AcTa6-5. The sequence goes on from NZ_JAGIQE010000004.1 coordinate 359,120, forward strand.
CCTGCGCGTCGACCGCGAATTCGATGAACTGGAACCCGACGTGCGCGGGCGGCGCGGGCGGTGCGAACAGCGGCTGGCTGGCGGTCGGCGCGCGGCCCTCCTGGGCGAGCCGCGCACGCGTCAGGTCTTCCAGATAGAGCAGCGAGCGATGGCCGTCGGCGGCCGTGAGCGCGGTCGGCGCCGCGCGGAAGCCATCGTTGAAGATCTCCAGCGATAGCGGCCCCGTATAGCCCGACTCGATCACGCGCGCAGTGAAGCGCGCCAGGTCGAAGTCGCCCTGGCCGGGGAACGAGCGGTAGTGGCGACTCCATTCGATCACGTCCATCACGAGCTTCGGCGCGTCGGCGATCTGCACGAAGGCGATCCGGTCGCCGGGGATGTCGGCGATCCCGTCCGGCGAATCGTCGAGCGACAGCGTGTGGAAGCTGTCGAGCGCGAGGCCGAGGTGCGGGCTGTTCACCGCGTTCACGAGCTTCCACGCGTGGCCGTACCGCTTCACGACGCGGCCCCACGCGAGCGCTTCGTACGCGGCCACCACGCCGGCCTGCCGCGCGGCTTCGGCGAGCACGCCGAGCTGGTCGACGAGCAACCCGTCGTCGGCGATCGTATCGGCCGCCACGCTGCTGCAGACGAGGATGCGATCGGTGCCGAGCGCATGCATCACGTCGAACTTGCGCTTGATCCGGTCGAGATTGCGCGCGAGCTGGGCCGCGCTCACGCCCTCGAAGTCGCGAAACGGCTGGAACAGCACGATGTCGAGGCCGAGATCGGCGGCCATGCGCCGGACGTCGGCCGGCGATCCGTCGAAGTAGACGAGGTCGTTTTCGAAGATTTCGACGCCGTCGAAGCCCGCGGCCTGGACGGCGGCGAGCTTCTCGGCGAGCGTGCCGGACAGTGACACGGTGGCGATCGAGCGCTGCATGGGGCGATTCCTGCGGATGAGCGGGGCATGACGCCGGTCTAACCGACCGTGTCTAACCGACCGTGCCGAACCGACCCTGAATGAACCAGTCGTTGAGTTCGGCGCGGGCGCCATATCCCGAATTTACTGGGCTAGTCATCCGTATTGTACAAACTAACTAGATGGTACAAATTAGCGAAAACCCGGAAAGACAGCCCGCTTGCACGGGCGCACACTAGCGCCAAATTCCGATGTCTTCGGGGCGGCGCCGATCGTGGTCCGCCCCTGTTTCAGGAGCAGAAACACGATGAGCAAGCACAAGGTACTGGTGCTGAACGGCCCGAACCTGAATCTGTTGGGCACGCGCGAGCCCCATATCTACGGCGCGGAAACGCTCGCCGATCTCGAGCAGCGCTGCCGCACGGCGGGGGAAGGGCTCGGGCTGGAAATCGACTTTCGCCAGTCGAATGCCGAGCATCAGCTGATCGACTGGCTGCACGCCGCGCGTCACGACACGCACGGCATCGTGATCAACCCGGCCGCGTATACGCATACGTCGGTGGCGCTGGCCGACGCGCTTTCCGCGATCGCGAAGCCGGTGATCGAAGTGCATATCTCGAACGTCCATCGCCGCGAGGCGTTCCGTCACCATTCGTATGTGTCGGCGCTCGCCGAAGCCGTGATCTGCGGCTGCGGTACCGAAGGCTACGTGTTCGCGCTGCAGCGCCTGGCGACGGTGTTCGCGAAGGGAGCCGCACGATGAGCCGCCCGTCGTTCCTGATCGGCCTGATCGGCCAGGGCATCGGCGGTTCGCTGTCGCCCGCGATGCACGAGGAAGAGGGGTTCCGCCAGGGCTTCGGCTACGTGTACCGGCGCCTCGATCTCGACGTGCTCGGCGTGACCGCCGACGCGCTGCCGCAACTGCTCGATGCCGCGCAGCGGATGGGCTACAACGGGCTGAACATCACGCACCCGTGCAAGCAGCGCGTGATCGAGCACCTCGACGCGCTGTCGGACGACGCGCGTGCGCTCGGCGCGGTGAATACCGTGCTGTTCAAGGACGGCAAGCGGATCGGCCACAACACCGACTGGTCGGGCTTCGCGAAATCGTTTAGCCGTGGGCTGCCCGGCGCGTCGCTCGAACGCGTCGTCCAGCTCGGCGCGGGCGGCGCGGGCGCGGCCGTCGCGCACGCGGCGCTGCAGATGGGCGCGGCCGAACTGACGATTTTCGACGTCGACGGCACGCGCGCCACCGCGCTGGCGGGCGAATTGCAGCAGCGCTTCCCCGCCGCCCGCGTCACGCCGGGCAGCGATCTCGCCGCCGCGATGCGCGCGGCGACCGGCCTGATCCACTGCACGCCGACCGGCATGGCCAAGCATCCGGGCCTGCCGCTGCCGGCCGAGCTGCTGCATGCGGGCATGTGGGTGGCCGACATCGTGTATTTCCCGCTCGAAACCGAACTGATCCACGCCGCGCGCGCGGCCGGCTGCGCGACGCTGCCGGGCGGCGGGATGGCCGTGTACCAGGCCGTCGACGCGTTCGAGCTCTTCACCGGGCGCACGCCCGACGCCGAGCGGATGTTCGATCACTTTCAGTCGCTCGTCGCGCGCTGACCCCCTTACAGACACAGAAAGAGACCAGGAGACGACCATGCAGCACACTACCCACACGAGCGCCGCGCCGGCGCAGGCGGCCGGCACGGTCCGGCGCACGTCGGCGCGCTACAAGATCCTCGCGCTGCTCGCGATCGGCACGATGATCAATTATCTCGACCGCACCGTGCTGGGCGTGGCTGCGCCGCAGCTCACCAAGGAGCTCGGCATCAACGCGGCCGTGATGGGCATCATGTTCTCCGCGTTTTCGTGGACGTACGTGGCGATGCAGGTGCCCGGCGGCCTGTTCCTCGACCGCTTCGGCAGCAAGGTCACCTATTACTGGTCGATGACGCTGTGGTCGCTGTGCACGTTCCTGCAAGGCTTCGTGCCGGGCGTCGCGACGTTGCTCGCGTGCCGGCTGGGCCTCGGCGTGACGGAAGCGCCATGCTTCCCGACCAACAGCCGCGTCGTCGCGACGTGGTTTCCGCAGAACGAACGCGCGATGGCGACCGGCACCTATACCGTCGGCGAATACATCGGCCTCGCGTTCTTCAGCCCCGTGCTGTTCGCGCTGATGGGCGCGTTCGGCTGGCGCTCGCTGTTCTGGGTCGTGGGCGCGGTCGGCATCGCGTTCGGCCTCGTCTGGTGGAAGTTCTATCACGAGCCGCGCAACCATCCGGGCGCGAACTCGGAGGAACTCGCGTACATCGAAGCGGGCGGCGGCCTCGTGCACGGCGTGCGCAAGACCGACGCCAAGAGCGGCAAGGCCGAGCAGCCGAAGTTCAGCTGGTCGATGGTCGGCCAACTGGTGAAGAAGCGCCAGCTCGCGGGCATCTGCCTCGGCCAGTTCGCCGGCAACTCGACGCTCGTGTTCTTCCTGACCTGGTTCCCGACCTATCTGGCAACCGAGCGCCACATGGGCTGGCTGAAGATCGGCTTCTTCGCGGTGATGCCGTTCATCGCCGCGTCGGTCGGCGTGATGTTCGGCGGGATCTTCTCCGACTGGCTGCTGCGCCGCGGCAAGTCTGCGAACCTCGCACGCAAGCTGCCGATCATCGCGGGCCTGCTGCTCGCGTCGACGATCATTCTCGCGAACTACGTGCAGAGCAACGAAGCGGTGATCGCGATCATGTCGGTCGCATTCTTCGCGCAGGGCATGGCCGCGCTCGGCTGGACGCTCGTGTCGGATATCGCACCGGACGGCCTGCTCGGCGTGACGGGCGGCATCTTCAACTTCGCGGCGAACCTCGCGGGCATCATCACGCCGCTCGTCGTCGGCTTCATCGTCGCATCGACCGGCTCGTTCGTCGGCGCGCTCGTGTTCATCGGCGTGATCGCGCTGGTTGGTGCGCTGTCGTACATCTTCGTCGTCGGCGACATCAAGCGGATCGAGCTGTAAGCACCCGTTCCCCGCACACACGGTGCGTTCGCCCGGCGGCCAGTCGGCCGCCGGGCTTTTTTGTTTGCGTGCGCCGGCGGGCGGGCGGGCATGTACGCCACTTCATGCGTGCTGCATCGCGATGGCGAGCGATTCGACCGCAGCGGCGATCGCCGCGACCGCACGCCGGATATCGCCCGCATCGATCGCGCCGATGCAGCCGACGCGGAACGTCTCGAGCCGCGTGAGCTTGCCCGGATACAGGATGAAGCCCGCATCCCTCACCGCGTCGTAGAAGCGGCGGAAATCGTAGGCCGGATGGTCGGGCGCGTGAAACGTGACGATCACCGGCGCCTGCACGCTCGCGTCGAGGAACGGCACGAAGCCGAGCGCGCGCATCGATTCGACGAGCGTCCGGCAGTTCTCCGCATAGCGCGCACCGCGCGCCGGCTGGCCGCCTTCGGCGAGGTACTGGTCGAGCGCGGCACGTAGCGCGGCAATCACGTGCGTCGGCGGCGTGAAGCGCCATTGCCCCGTCTTGCGCAGATACGCGTACTGATCGTGGAGATCGAGCGCGAGCGACCGCGCGTTGCCTTCGCTCGCGTCGAGCGCGTCGCGCCGCACGATCGCGAATCCCATCCCCGGCACGCCTTCCAGGCATTTGCCGCTGGCCGAGATCAGCGCGTCGATGTCGCTGCCCGCCAGCGCGATCGGCAGCGCGCCGAACGAACTCATCGCATCGACGATCAGCCGCTTGCCGTGCTGCCGGCATGCGGCCGCGATCGCATCGAGCGGATTCAGGATCCCGGCGCTCGTTTCCAGGTGCACGAGCGCGACGTGCGTGATGCGCGGCTCGCGCGCGAACGCGGCCTCGACGGCCGCCGTGTCGACGGCCGCGTCCTCGCCGAACGGCAACGCGATCGCTTCGATGCCGAGCCGGCCGAGGATCTTCAGGATGCGCGCGCAATACGCGCCGTTGTCGGGCACCAGCACGACGCCGTCGCGCGGCACCAGCGTGCCGAGCGCGGCTTCGACCGAGAACGTGCCGCTGCCCTGCATCGGCACGCACACGTACGCGTCGCCGCCCTGCGCGATGGCGACGAGATCCGCGCAGACGCTGGCCGTCAGTTGATTGAAAGCGGCGTCCCACGACCCCCAGTCATGTTGCATTGCGTGGCGTGTTGTGGCGGACGTGGTGAGCGGGCCGGGCGTGAGCAGAATCGGGTCGGGCATGGCTTTTGTCTCCAGCAAAGGGCGAACGGAACGCCGGGCGGCATTTCTCGATGACTTGCATGATAGTGGCAAAATGTGTCATTTTTTGGAAATTATGGCATTCGTCACGGCTTTGTCATCGAACGCTGTGATCCTTCGGTTGCCGCGCGACACCCAGCCCGAGCGCGGTAGCGCGGCGGCCGTTCAGCGGCCTGCCCGAAGACAACAGGAGAGCCGGATCGTGCCCCGGCCGTTTGGTGTTCCGCCTACGGAGAAGTGAGATGACACTGCAGAAACCCTCGCGCGCCGCCGCCGGCGCATTCCGCAAGCTCGCGCTGGCCGCCTGCGCCGCCGGTCTGCTGCAAGGCGCCGCGATGCCGGCGCAGGCGGCGAATGCGGTCGTGCTGTACACGGCGGACGGCCTCGAGAACCTCTATCGCGATGTGCTGCCGGCTTTCGAGAAGAAGGAAGGCGTGAAGGTCAACATCGTGACGGCGGGCAGCGGCGAGGTGGTGAACCGCGCGAACATCGAGAAGAATTCCCCGAAGGCCGACGTGATCGTCACGCTGCCGCCGTTCATCCAGCAAGCCGGCCAGATGGGCCTGCTGCAGCCGTACCAGAGCGTGAACTACAAGAACGTGCCGGCCATCGCGAAGGCCGAGGACGGCACGTGGGCGACCTTCGTCAACAACTACTTCTCGTTCGCGATCAATCCGGACGTCGTGAAGAACCAGCCGAAGACGTTCGCCGACCTGCTCGCGCCGGCCTACGCCGGCAAGGTCGCGTACTCGAACCCGGCCACGGCCGGTGACGGGATGGCCGTGCTGATCCTGACGACGTCGCTGATGGGCGAGGACAAGGCATTCGACTACCTCGCGAAGCTGTCGCAGAGCGTGAAGTTCCACACGAAGGGCACGGGCTACCTGAACGTGCTGCTGTCGCGCAACGAGATCAGCGTCGCGAACGGCGATCTGCAGATGGATCTCGACGACGCCGAACACGGCGCGCTGTCCGTCAAGCCGATCTTCCTGGCCGCGAAGGACGGCGACCGGCCGACCACGTTCCAGCTGCCGTACGGCATCGGCCTGATCAAGAGCGGCCCGAACCAGGACGCCGGCAGGAAGCTGATCGACTACCTGATGTCGACGGACGTGCAGTCGAAGGTACCGGACATGTACGGCATCCCGGGCCGCACCGACGTGCCGCTGGCCGGCAAGAACGGCGAAGCGGTCAAGAAGGCGATCGCGGGCGTGAATCTGATCCCGGTCGACTGGACTCACGTGATGGCGAAGAAGCCGGAATGGATCGAGCGCTGGAAGAAGGACGTGATCGGCAGCTCGGGCAAGCAGCTCGACGTCGTCAAGCCGAAGTGACCGGCGCACGCCGCCTGTATCAGCGAGCAAGAGGATGAACCCGTTGGATACCGCCCTGACCCATCCCGGCGCATTCGGCGCCGCCGAACCGCACGCGACGCTGCGGTCCGGCGTGCCGGGCGGCGTGCAGATCCAACACCTGAGCGTGCGCTACGGCGCACGCACGGTGCTCGAAGATCTGTCGCTGTCGATCGGCGCCGGCGAATTTCTGACCGTGCTCGGCAAGAGCGGCTGCGGCAAGACCACGCTGCTGCGCTTCATCGCCGGATTCGTGAAGGCCGACGGCCTGACCGGCACGCTGACCGTGGCCGGCCGCGACCTGACCTATGCGCCGCCGCACAAGCGCAACCTCGGTCTGCTGTTCCAGAATTACGCGTTGTTCCCGCACCTGTCGGTGTTCGAGAACGTCGCATTCGGGCTGCGCGCACGCGGGATGGCGTCGTCGGAAGTGACGCGCCGCGTCGCCGATGCGCTGAAGCTCGTGCAACTCGGCGATGCGGGCCACCATCTGCCCGCGCAGTTGTCCGGCGGGATGCAGCAGCGCGTCGCGCTGGCGCGCGCGCTCGTGATCGAGCCCGACGTGCTGCTGCTCGACGAGCCGCTGTCGGCGCTCGACGCGAACCTGCGCGCGTCGGTGCGCAGCGAACTGAAGGCGCTGCACGAGCGCCTGCCGAACCTGACCGTCGTCTGCGTGACGCACGACCGCGACGACGCGCTCGTGCTGTCCGACCGCGCGCTGCTGATGCGCGATGGCCGCATCGCGCAGCTCGGCACGCCGCAGCAGCTGTACGACGCACCGCGCGACGGCTACGTCGCGCGCTATCTCGGCCCGGCGAACCTGCTGCCGCCGCACGTGATCTTCCCGCTCGGCGATCCGCGTCACGAGATACGCGGCAAGGTCGCGTGCGTGCGCCCCGAGCGCCTGACCGTGATGCCGCCCGCGGCCGGCGGCCTGCACGGCACGGTGTCGTCGGTCGAATGGCAGGGCGCGGACTTGTCGATCGCGGTCGTGATCGACGCGGCGCCCGACGAGCCCGTGCGCGTGACGATGCAACGCGGCCGCGGCGCGGCGCCCGAGCGCGGTGCGCGCGTGTCCCTGCATTGCGAGGCAGACGATGTCGTCCTTATCGAGCCCTGAAGCCGGCCTGCCGCCGCACGTGCTCGCGTCGGCTGCGGCACACGCCGCCGCCGCGCGGCGCCGCAGGCGAATGGGCGACCTGCACCTGGCCGCGCTCGCGATCGTCGTGCTCGGCCCGCTCGTCGTCTATCCGCTGGTGCGGCTCGTGCTGCTGAGCGTGTCGGGCGATCACGGGCACGGGCTGAGTTTCGCCGCGTACCGGACCTTCTTCGGCAATCCCGACACGCGCAACGTGCTGCTGACGACGCTCGGCGTGCTGTTCGCGAGCGCCGGCACCGCGTCGGTGCTCGGCGTGCTGCTGGCCGCACTGCTGTTCTTCAGGCCGTTCCCGGGCGCGTCGCTCGTCACGCGCTTCCTGGAACTGTACGTCGCGTTTCCGTCGTTCCTCGTCGCGTTCACGCTGATCTTCCTGTACGGCTCGCAAGGCTCGATCAGCATCGCGCTGCAGCACCTGTTCCATCTCGAGAATCCGCCGCTCGACTTCCTGTTCGGCATCGGCGGCGTGATCCTCGCGCAGACCGTGTTCTACACGCCGTTCGTCGTGCGGCCGACGCTCGCGTCGTTCGCGACGCTCGACCTGCGGCTGATCGAAGCCGCGCGCAGCCTCGGCGCGCCCGGCTGGATGCTCGCTCGCCGCGTCGTGCTGCCGATCGCATGGCCGGGCATCGCCGCCGGCACCGTGCTGTGCTTCCTGCTGACGCTGAACGAGTTTGGCATCCTGCTCGTGCTCGGCAGTGCGCGGCTCGTCACGCTGCCGGTCGCGATTTACAGCAGCGCGACCGTCGATCTCGACCTGCCGACCGCGTCGGCCGGCGCGGTCGTGATGTTGTCGCTGTCGCTGGCGCTGTATGCGGTTTATCGCCGGGTGAACCGGCGCGCGACGGGAGGGAACGATGTCCGCTGAATTCCGTATCGGGCACGCCGTGCCGCGTCACCCGATCGGCTGGACCGACACGCTGCTCAAGCATGCGTCGCGCACCGCGCTCGCGCTGGCCGCGTTCGCGTGCTTCTGGCTGTTCGTGCTGCCGGTGATCGTCGTCGCGCTGTCGAGCGTGTCGACGCAGTGGTCGGGCACGATTTTGCCGGCCGGCTACAGCCTGCGCTGGTTCGAGCGGCTCGGGTCGCCGGAATACGACGCGCTGCTGACGAGCCTCGAAATCGGCTTCGGCGTGTCGGTTCTCGGCACGATCCTCGGGCTGTGGCTGGCGCTCGCGCTCGAAGGGCGCGACCGGCGCGGCCTCGGCGCGCTCGTCGACGCGCTCGTGATGGTGCCGAACGGCGTGCCGAGCGTCGTGCTCGGCCTCGCGGTGCTGATCGCGTATCACCAGAAGCCGCTCGACCTGTCGAGCTCCGCGGCGATCGTCGTGCTGGTGCAGCTCGCGCTGATATTGCCGTTCTGCTATCGCTGCGCGGCCGCCGCGCTGCGTCCGGAGCTGACCGTGCTGCGCGAAGCCGCCGCGAGCCTCGGTGCGCCGCCCGCGATGGTGCTGCGCCGCGTGCTGCTGCCGCAGCTCGTGCCGGCGCTGCGCGCGAGCCTCGCGCTCGGCTTCGCGCTGTCGCTCGGCGAACTCGGCGCGACGCTGACGGTGTATCCGCCCGGCTTCGCGACCGTGCCGATCGTCGTGATCGGGCAAGTGGAGCGCGGCTATTACCTGCCGGCATCGGCGCTGTCGCTGCTGATGCTCGGCGCGTCGCTCGCGGCGCTGCTGCTGATCGCCGTGCGCGTGCCGCGCGGCAAGCGGGCGGCATCATGAACGCCGCGTTCGCGTTGCGGCGCCCCGGCGAGCAAGCAGCCGCTGGCAACGGGTCGACGAATCTCGCGGGACGCTCGATCGACGTCAACGGCCGACGCTACCGGTTGCCGGTCGAGCCGACCGTCGTCGCCTGTGTCGATGGCTGCGAGTACGACTATCTCGAACGCGCGGTGGAAGCGGGCGTCGCGCCGTTCATCGGCCGGATGATCGAGCAAGGCACCGCGTGGCGTGCCGATTGCGTCGTGCCGACCTTCACCAACCCGAACAACCTGTCGATCGTTTGCGGCGTGCCGCCGTCGGTCCACGGGATCTGCGGCAACTATTTCTGGGATCCTGCTGCTGACGGCGGGCGCGGCGCCGAAGTCATGATGAACGACCCGGCCTACCTGCGCGCCGGCACGCTGCTCGCGGCGGCGTCCGATGCCGGTGCGCGGGTGGCCGTCGTCACCGCGAAGGACAAGCTGCGCCGGCTGCTCGGCTGGCGGCTGAACGGCATCTGCTTTTCGGCCGAGAAGGCCGCGCAGGCCAATCTCGCGGAAAACGGGATCGTCGACGTGCTCGACTGGGTCGGCCTGCCGTCGCCGGACGTATACAGCGCGGCGTTGTCGGAATTCGTGTTCGCGGCCGGCGTACGGCTCGCGCAGACGCGGCAGGTCGACCTGATGTACCTGTCGACCACCGACTACGTGCAGCACAAATGCGAGCCGGGCAGTGCCGGCGCGAACGCGTTCTACGCGATGATGGACGGCTACCTCGCGCTGCTCGACGCGCTCGGCTGGGCGATCGGCCTCACGGCGGACCACGGGATGAACGCGAAGCACGATCCGGCGACGGGCCGGCCGAACGTGATCTATCTGCAGGATGCGTTCGATGGCTGGTACGGCGCGCAGGCTGCGCGCGTGATCCTGCCGATTACCGATCCGTACGTCGTGCATCACGGTGCGCTCGGTTCGTTCGCGACGATCTACCTGGCGCCGGGCGTCGACCGGGCCGACGCGATGTGGCGCGTCGGCGGCCTCGACGGCGTCGAGCTCGTGCTCGACAACGCGGAAGCCGCCGCACGTTTCGAACTGCCGCCCGACCGGATCGGCGATCTCGTCGTGATCGGCCGCCGCGACATGACGCTCGGCACCCGCGAGCGCGAACACGACCTGTCGGGCCTCACGGTGCCGTTGCGTTCGCATGGCGGCGTGTCCGAGCAGGAAGTGCCGCTGCTGTTCAATCGCCGTATCGAGCGGGACGATCCCGCCCGTCGCCCGCGCAACTTCGACGTGTTCGATTTCGTGCTGAACCGGATCGCGACATGATGGCGCATCCGCGGCAGGATCATCCGTCGTTTCGTGCCGAAGCGTTGCGCTGGTGCGGCACGCGCGCGATGCGCGAGCGCACGCTCGACGTCACGGATCCGTACACGGGCACACGCGTCGGCACCGCGCCGCTCGCCAGCGTCGACGACGTGCGCGCGGCGTTCGATTACGCGATGGCCTACCAGCCGACGCTCACGCGCTACGCGCGTTCGCAGATTCTCGAACGGGCGGCTGCGTTGCTGCGCGAGCGCACCGAGGAAGCCTCCGACCTGATCACGCTCGAGTCGGGGTTGTCGAAACAGGATTCGCGCTACGAGATCGGCCGGGTGGCCGACGTGCTGAAGTTCGCGGCGGCCGAGGCGTTGCGCGACGACGCGCAGAGTTTCTCGTGCGACCTGACGCCCCACGGCAAGACACGGCGCGTGTTCTCGCAGCGCCAGCCGCTCGGCGGCGTGATCGTCGCGATCACGCCGTTCAATCATCCGATGAACCAGGTCGCGCACAAGATCGCGCCGGCGATCGCGACCAACAACCGCGTGATCGTGAAGCCGTCGGAGAAGGTGCCGCTGTCGGCGTTCTATCTGGCCGACCTGCTCTACGAGGCCGGTCTGCCCGAGCCGATGCTGCAGGTGCTGACCGGCGCGCCGGCCGAGATCGCGGACGAACTCGTCACGCATCCGCATGCGTCGCTGATCACGTTCACGGGCGGCGTCGCGATCGGCAAGGCGATTGCCGCGCGGGCCGGTTACCGGCGCATTGTGCTGGAGCTGGGCGGCAACGATCCGCTGATCGTCCTCGCCGATGCCGATCTCGACCGCGCGGCATCGCTGGCGGTGCTCGGCTCGTACCGGAATTCGGGCCAGCGCTGCACGGCCGTCAAGCGGATGCTGGTGCAGCGCTCGATCGCGCCCGCATTCACCGAATTGCTCGTCGAGAAGACGCGCGCATGGAGATACGGCGATCCGTTCGATTCCGCGAACGAAATGGGCACGGTGATCGACGAGGCGGCGGCGCGACTGTTCGAGACGCGCGTGAACGAGGCGGTTGCGCGGGGCGCGCGTCTGCTGACCGGCAATGTGCGGCGCGGCGCGCTGTATGCGCCGACCGTAATCGACAACGTCGATCCGTCGATGACGATCGTGCGCGAGGAGACCTTCGGGCCGGTGTCGCCCGTCATCGCGTTCGACACGATCGACGATGCGATCCGGATCAGCAACGGCACGGCATTCGGGTTGTCGTCGGGCGTCTGTACGGACAGCACGGCGGCGGTCGTGCGGTTCGTGAACGAACTGAACGTTGGCACGGTGAACGTGTGGGAAGTGCCCGGTTACCGGATCGAGCTGTCGCCGTTCGGCGGAGTCAAGGATTCGGGGCTCGGTTACAAGGAAGGTGTCCAGGAGGCGATGAAGAGCTTCACGAACCTGAAGACGTTTTCGCTGCCTTGGGAGTAAACGGATGGCGTTGACGGTGGAAGAGATTCACGGGTTGTATCGCGAGCATGGCCATGTGGCCTATAGCGGCGAACCGGTCACGCAGCTCGAACATGCACTGCAGAGTGGATTGCTGGCGGAGCAATCCGGGGCGGACGAAGCGCTGGTCGCGGCTGCGTTCCTGCACGACCTCGGCCATCTGCTGAATCGTCAGGGCGACACGCCGAGCGTGCGCGGGATCGACGATCTGCATCAGTATTACGTGCTGCCGTTCCTGCGGCCGCTGTTTGCCGACGCGGTGCTGGAGCCGATCCGGCTGCACGTCGACGCGAAGCGCTGCCTGTGCCGCACGGACGCCGGCTACTTCGAGAGCCTGTCGCCGGACTCGGTGCGCAGTCTGGCGTTGCAGGGCGGCATTTTCAGTGAAGAGGAGACGGCAGCGTTCCTGCAGCGCCCGTTCGCGGAGGACGCGCTGCGCCTGCGCCGCTGGGACGACATGGCGAAGGAGGAAGGCAAGGTGACACCGGATCTCGCTCACTATATGGAGATCGTCGCGCGCCAAGTGCGCGCGGCCCCCTGACGACGGTTCGGCCGCTTCTATATAAGGCGCCGCACGCGGCAGCGTG
>NZ_JAGIQE010000050.1:0-15165 GCF_017815075.1 Burkholderia sp. AcTa6-5
GTCGTGCGTCGCTTGTTTGGCACGGCCAAACGGCGCTCCTTACTCCTTGCACTGCGGGCGGAAAGGCACGTTCGCAAACCCGTTATTAGCGTGAACACGCCCTAAGGCGTCCTGCTGGCGGGTTCACGGGGCGCGCGCGAAGGCGGCGCGGCCGGCGCGGGACCGGGCCGGATGCGGGCGACGCGCGCAACGGGCCGGCCCGCGCCGGAGTCGAGACGATACGGCCCGGCGGGACGGCGGCCAACCAATGAATCCGCATATGCAAATCAGCGGCCGGACGATGCGTGAACGGTGACGCGGCAGCGCGCCGCCGCGCTCACGCGGTGACGAGCAGGCTTTCCTCGATCGAATCGACGCGGTCCGGATAGAACGCGAGGTGCCCGCGAATCGATTCGACGGCCGGATTCGGATGCTCGTACGTCCACACCGCGTTGGTCGAGCGTTCGCCGCCGGCCGGAATCGAGTAGTACGCGCAATCGCCCTTGTACGGGCAGTAGGTCGCGTGGTCGGTGCGTTCGAGCAGCGACATGTCGGCATCCTCGCGCGGAATGTACAGCACCGCCGGATAGCTGGCCTCGCGCAGCACCAGCGCATGGCGCGTATCGGCGACGACCTTGCCGGCGACCTTCACGATCACGCGCGACGAATGCGGTTCGATCAGGATCGGGTGATCGGGGCCCGGCGACTTCACGGGACGAGAGGGCGTATCGGGGTTGATCGACATCTGGGTCCTCCAGGAAGAGCGGCGCGCACGGACGCGCCGTGCCGACATGTGCACGTCGGGCGGATTCCCGCGCGCCGATGCCGGCGTCGGCCAACCGATACGATGCACCCATTCCGGAGAACCTGCAGAGGGCCGGAAGACCGGCGGCGCGAATGGTTTCGATGCGCACGCCCGGGGCGGCCGGCCGCAACGGTATTCGGCATGTCCACGGCGCTCGCATGGCCATTCCGATGCAGCGGCAGCGGGATGCATCCGCGACGATAAGCAACGCGGAATTAATTGGTAAGCGATCGGCGGGCGGCGCGCGAAGATCGACGGTCGTCATTCGCATGACACCTCTTTCTTCCCTTTGCCACCATGAAGAATCCTTTCGTTTCGTCAGCCGCGCGCCGTTCGCGCGGCGTATCGCCTGCCGCTGTCGCGCTCCGCTGCATCGCCGCGTCGCTGCTGCTGGCCGGCGCCGCGACGCACGCACTCGCGGCGCCGGCAGGCAAGACACTCGTGTACTGCACCGAAGGCAGCCCCGCCGGCTTCGATCCCGGCCAGCACACGACGAGCACCGATTTCGATGCGAGCACGTACCCGGTCTACAACGGGCTCGTGCAGTTCAAGCGCGGCACGCTCGATCTCGAACCGGCGCTCGCGACGAGCTGGGACGTGTCGCCCGACCAGCGCACGATCACGTTCCATCTGCGGCGCGGCGTGAAATTTCATACGACCGCGTGGTTCACGCCGACGCGGCCGTTCCAGGCCGACGACGTCGTGTTCACGTTCCGCCGGATGCTCGATCCGGACGACCCGTTCCGCAGGGCTTATCCGGTCAGCTTCCCGTATTTCAGCGATCTCGGCTTCGACCACAACGTCGAGCGTATCGAGAAGGTCGACGACTACACGGTGCGCTTCGTGCTGAAGTCGCCCGACGTCGTGTTCGTGCGCAATCTCGCGATGGCGTTCGCGTCGGTGCTGTCGGCCGACTATGCGGGGCAGCTCGCCGCGCGCCATCGCGAGTCGGACATCAACCAGTTCCCGGTCGGCACGGGGCCGTTCGTGCTGCGTACGTACCAGAAGGACGCGTTGATCCGCTACGACGCGAATCCCGACTACTGGAAGCCGGACGACGTGAAGCTCGCGCGCCTCGTGTTCGCGATCACGCCCGATCCGGCCGCGCGATTGCAGAAGCTCGTGGCCGGCGAGTGCCAGGTGTCGGCGTTTCCGCGGCCGGCCGACCTCGAGACCGTGCGGCGCGATCCGAAACTGACGCTGTTTTCGGGGACGGGCTTCAACGTCGGCTTCGTCGCGTACAACACGCAGCATCCGCCGCTCGATCGCGTCGACGTGCGGCGCGCGCTCGACATCGCGATCGACAAGACGGCGATCGTCAAGACCGTGTTCAACGGCGACGCGACGATCGCGACGAACCCGATGCCGCCCGCGCAATGGTCGTACAACCAGCGTCTGAAGGATGCGCCGCGCGATCCGGCCGCCGCGAAGGCGCTGCTCGCGCAGGCCGGCTTCCCGAACGGCTTCGACCTGACGTTATGGGCGATGCCCGTGCAGCGCCCGTACAACCCGAACGCGCAGCTGATGGCGCAACTGATCCAGCAGGACTGGGCGAAGATCGGCGTGCGCGCGAAGATCGTCAGTTACGAATGGGGCGAATACAACCGCCGTGCGAAGCACGACGGCCAGCACGACGCGATCCTGTACGGCTGGTCGGGCGACAACGGCGACCCCGACAACTGGCTCGGCACGCTGCTCGGCTGCGACGCGGTGCACGGCAGCAATCTCGCGAAGTGGTGCAACAAGGACTTCGAGCAACTCGTGACCGCCGCGCGTTCGAACGGGGACGTCGCGAAGCGCACGGCGCTGTACGAGCAGGCGCAGGTGGTGTTCAAGGACCAGGTGCCATTCACGCCGATCGCGACGTCGATCGTGTCGCTGCCGATCTCGAAACGCGTACACGGGCTGACGTTCTCGCCGCTCGGCGGGCACCGGTTCGACGGCGTATGGCTCGATTGATCGAAGCGGGGCCGGCGCGCCGCCGGCGCACCGGAGTTTGCCGCATCAGTTGAGTGCGACGGCGGCCGCGGTTTCGACCGGCGCGCCTTCGAGCGCGACCGATGGCCTGCCGTCGGGGCCGACCGGCACGTCGCCGATGAGCGTCGTGCGATACAGCTGGCGGTCGAAGTCGAGATCGAAGATGTCGACGGGTGCGAGATGCGCGGTCGCACGGTTGTCCCAGAACGCGATGCTGCGCGGCTCCCACTTGAAGCGGATCGTGAATTCCGGCCGCGTCACGTGCTCCCACAGCAGTTCGAGCAGCGCCTGGCTCTCGCGCGGCGTCAGCCCGACGATCGATTTCAGGAAACTCGGGCTCACGTACAGCGCGCGTTCGCCGGTCTCCGGATGCACGCGCACGAGCGGATGTTCGGTCACGAGCGGGCGGCGCTCGACCGCGTCGTCGAAGGCGCCGGTCGCGCGCGCGCCGGGCGGCGGCGTAAAGCGATGGATGCCGCGCAGCGTGTCGACGAAGCCGCGCAGCGGCGCGGACAGCGTTTCGTACGCGCGCACGAGGTTGGTCCAGTGCGTGTCGCCGCCGTACGGCGGGATCGTCACGCCGCGCAGGATCGACGCCCACGGCGGATTCACGGCGGCGGTCACGTCGGTATGCCAGCCGGTCCAGGGCCGGCGCACCGGTTCGCCTTCGAAGCGCGTCGCCTTGCGATGCTTCGCGATCGAATAGACGGCCGGATGGCCGTCGACGTGCCCGAACACCGGGTGGCCGACGGTCGGCTCGCCGAACTGCGCGGAGAACGCGACATGCTGCTCGTGCGTGAGGAATTGTTCGCGGAAGAAGATCACGCGCCATTTCAGCAGCGCGGCGCGGATCGCCGCGATCTGCGGCGTGGTCAACGGTTGCGTGAGGTCGACGCCGCGGATTTCCGCGCCGATATGGGCGGACAGCGGAATCACGTCGACCGGTTGGGCGGCGGGTTCGAGTAGGGCGCTCATGCGACGCTCCGGGCGGAAGTGAACGGGACGGAGGAACGACATCGTTGCGCGTGCAAGTGTCGGTCCGGTGGTGCGAGCTTCATGGCGGTTGTCCTCCAGCAAGGAGCGCGACGGCGCGCGGGAGACGGCGCCGTCGCGGGACGCCGACGTTATTGCAGCGTGGCGCCCGGCCCCTTGAGCAGGACGCTCTGGCGGCCGTCGATGCCGACCGGCACGTCGCCGTGAACGGTCGCGCGGCGCACGACGCGGCGCGCATCGCCGTAGTCGTTGATCGCGTAGTGCTGGGTCGCGCGGTTGTCCCAGATCGCGACGTCGCCTTCCTGCCAGTTCCAGCGCACGGTGTTCTCGAGGCGCGTCACGTGCTCGTGGAACACCTGCAGCAGATGCGCGGAATCCTGCGCAGACAGCCCCTTGAGCCGCTGCACGAAGTGCCCGAGCACGAGCGCGCGCTCGCCGGTTTCCGGATGCACGCGCACGACCGGATGCTCGGTTTCGTAGACGGTCGACGTGAACACTTCGCGGTAGCGCTTCAGTTGCGTATCGTCGGCGTGCACGTGCGTCGACGCATAGTCGTACGCGTTCGTATGCAGTGCCCACAGCGTGTCGGCGAGCGCGCGCAGCGAATCGGGCAGATGCGCATACGCGGCGGCCGTGTTGGCCCAGACGGTGTCGCCGCCGAACGGCGGGATCACGACCGCGCGCAGAATCGAGATCTTCGGGTACGCATCGACGAAGGTCACGTCGGTGTGCCACGAATTGGCGCGTGCGCCGTGCGCGGAATCGAGTTCGAGCAGCGCCGCGCTGCCGTCGACGGACGGCACGGTCGGGTGCGCGACCGTGTCGCCGAAGCGGCGGGCGAACGCTTCCTGCGCGGTGTCGTCGAGATGGTGCTGGCCGCGGAAGAACAGCACCTTGTGGCGTAGCAGCGCGGCGTTGATCGCGTCGAACGTCGCGTCGTCGAGGGTGGCCGACAGCCGCACGCCGGCAATCTCGGCGCCGATCCGGCCGGCGATCTGGCGAAGCTGAAGCGGGACGGCGGCCGTGCGCGGCGCGGCGTGCGAAGCAGGCGAAGACGAGTGGGCGGCGTGCTGGACATCGGACATCGGGAGTCTCCTGGGAGTCGGGTCGGTCGAGTCTCCATTCAAGCAGGCGCGGCGCGGAACCGGAACCGATGAATCGTCACAACCTTAGCGTGCGCGCTGCGATGATCGATATGTGTCGTGGTGCTGAGCGAATCGGCGCGTCATGCGATCACCACGCGAGCCGCCATTCGCCGATCCGGTGCGGGCGCGCCGTGTCGATGCGCTTGCCGCCCGAACCGTCGTCATCCGGCGGTTCGCTGTCGTCGAAATCGGCGAGCACCGTGTCGCGCAAGCGCGCGAATGCCGGCGAATCGCGCCGGCGCGGCCGCGGCAGCGCGACGTCGACGATGCGCGCGATGCGTCCCGGACGCGGCGCCATCGTGACGACGCGGTCGCCGAGATAGACGGCTTCGTCGACGTCGTGCGTGACGAGGAGCATCGTGATGCGCTCCTGTTCCCAGATGCGCAGCAGTTCGTTCTGCATCTTCGCGCGGGTCTGCGCGTCGAGCGCGCCGAACGGTTCGTCGAGCAGCAGCACGCGCGGGCGGTTCACGAGACCGCGCGCGATCGCGACGCGCTGCGCCATCCCGCCCGACAACTGGTTCGGAAACGCGTGCTCGAAGCCGTTCAGCCCGACGAGCGCGATGTGCTCCGCGATCGCGCGCCGTTTCGCGGCGGCGTCCAGCGGCGCGTTGCGCAGCGCGGCGCCGATGTTCTGTTCGACGGTCAGCCACGGGAACAGCCGGTGATCCTGGAACACGATACCGCGCTGCAGCGACGTGTCGCGCACGCGCTCGCCGCCGGCGCGGATTTCGCCGGTGTAATCGGTGTCGAGCCCGGCGACGAGCCGCAGCAGCGTCGACTTGCCGCAGCCGCTGGCGCCGACGATCGTGACGAATTCGCCGGCGCGCACGTGCAGCGACACGTCGTCGAGCACGGCGAGCGCCGCGCCGCGTTGCGCGTAGTGCTTGCTGACATGGAGGATGTCGAGCGAATCGGAGGCGAGAGTCGTCATGGCGGTACGGAAAAGGATGCGAAACGGAAGGAAAGGGCGCTCAGCGCGCGAGGTCGCCGCGCCGGGCCAGCACCTTGCGTTCGATCGCCCGCGCGGTCGCGTTCAGTGCCCAGCCGGTCACGCCGACGACGATGATTCCGAACAGCACGAGATCCATCCGGAACTGCTCGCTGCCGTCGATCAGCGTGTTGCCGATCCCGCTGCCGGCGACGAGCAGGTATTCGGCGCCGAGCGTCGCGAGCCACGAATAGATCAGGCCGAGATACAGGCCGGTGAAGATCGACGGCAACGCGGCCGGCAGTATCACGTAGCCGATCAGCTGAAGCCGCGAGTAGCGCAGCGCGCGGGCGACGTCGACATACGTGCGCGGCACCGCGTGAATGCCGTCGCAGGTATGGGCGGCGACGGGCAGCAGCGCGGCGAGCGACAGGAACACGACCTTCGCGACGTCGCCGAGGCCGAACCACACGGAAATCAGCGGAATCCACGCGAACAGCGAGATCTGCTTGAACGTGTCGAAGCTCGGGCCGACCATCCGCGCGGCGACGCGCGACAGCCCGAGCACGGCGCCGAGCAACAGCCCGCCCGTCGCGCCGATCGCGAACCCGCACGCTTCGCGCGCGAGCGACGCCGACAACGCGCGGCCGAGCGCGCCGCTCGTGGCCTGCGCCCACGCGGTGTGCAGCACGTCGGCCGGGCCGACGAACAGCCCGCTTTTCACGAGGTGTGCGGAAGCGAGGGCCCACCAGCACGCAAACGCGGCGAGCGGCAGCACGACGCCGCGCCAGTCGGGCGCATGCAGGCGGCGGGCGGTCGTGGTGGGCGCTGTGAGCGACGGTGTAGCGGCATGCGGCACGGGCGATTCTCCTTCGAGGGCGGTTCAGCCGCGAAACGCGGACGGCACGCCGCGGCGCAGGCGCGCTTCGAGCGCGTCGAGCGCCCGGTTGATCAGCAGGCCGACCGCGCCGACCACGACGACGGCCGCCATCACGAGATCGAGCTGGAACAGTTGCCGCCCGTACACGATCAGGTAGCCGAGCCCTTCGGACGACGCGACGAGTTCGACCACGACGAGCGCGAGCCACGACTTCGTGAACGCGAGCCGCACGCCGGTCGCGAGCGTCGGGATCGCGGCTGGCAGCACGACGTGGACGATCCGTTGCCGGCGCGTGTAGCCGAACCCGCGCGCGACTTCGTCGAGGGCGGGCGGCGCCTGGCGAAACCCCTGCAACGTACTCAGCGTGACCGGGACGAGCGCCGCATGCGCGATCAGCAGGTACTTCAGCGGCTCGCCGACGCCGACGAGCAGCAGCAGGAACGGCAGCCAGCCGAGCACCGGAATCTGCACGAGCGCGTTGAAGCTCGGCAGCACGTAGGCTTCCAGCGTGCGCGACAGCCCGAGCGCGACGCCGATCGCTACACCGAGCAGCGTGCCGGCCGCGAAGCCGACGAGCACGCGCTGCAGGCTGATCAGCGTGTGGCGCACGAGATCGCCGCTCGACGCGAGCTCGGCCAGCGTGTCGACCACCCGTTCGGGCGGCGGCAGGATTTGCGGCGCGATCCAGCCGCGCGCGCTGCCGACGCTCCACAGCGCGAACAGCAGCGCGGGCAGCACCCACGGGGCGAGCTGCCACGCGAGCCGTTTCAGCACGACCGCGCGGCGCGGCGGCACGGCGAGCGTGTGCGGTTCGGTCGTCGTGACGGAAAACGCGGTGTCGCTCATCGGGATGGTCCGGTCAGGAGAGGGGCTTGCCGGCGGCGTCGTAGCGCGGCCAGTAGTGTTCGAGCTTCAACGTGCGCAACGCATTGTCGAGATACTTCGGCTCGAACCAGCCGTCGACGTCGACCGGCTGGCGGATCAGCTTCAGGTTCAGCGCATCTTGAGCCACGGCCTTGTAGCGCGCGACGACGAACGGATCGATCAGCGGGGACAGGCGGTCCTTCAGGCGCTGGTTCGCATAGTCGGCCTGCCACGACGAATACGGCACGCCGCTTTTCGCCCACAGCTTGAACAGCGCATCGCGGTTCGCCTCGTCCGACGACCATTGCGCGCCCTTCACGAACGCGGTGACGACGCGCTGCACGATGTCCGGGTGCGCGCGGTCGAAATCGTCGAGCACCAGCAGGTGGGTCTGGCGCGTCAGTTGCGGGCCGTCGTTCTGCGACTCGTAGATGATCTTCGCGAGGCCCGCGTCGCGCAGCTTGTAGAGCGCGTAGTCGCCGACCGACGCATCGATGCCTTTCGACGCGAGCGCGGCGAGCGAGCTGGCGGCGTCGAGGTTGATCACGCGCAGGTCGCGTTCGCCGAGGCCGTTCTTCGCGAGCGCGTTGTCGGCGACGAGCTGCAGGTTGGTGCCGCGGAAGATCGACACGCGGCGGTCCTTCAGGTCCTTGATCGAGCGGATCGCGGAGCCGGGCGGCACCGCGATCTTGATGCCCGAGCGTACGCTCGCGGCGAGCAGCAGGCGCGTCTTGATCCCGTTCGAGCGTGCGAGTACGGCCGGCAGGTCGCCCTGGTACGCGAAGTCGAGCGCCTTGTTCGCGATCGCCTCGTTGACGGCCGGGCCCGCACCCTTGAAGAACAGCCATTCCACCTTGATGCCGTCGGCAGCGAATTCCTTTTCGACGAGCTGCTGCAACTGCACGGTGGCGGCGCTCGATCCGCCGAACGTCGGCGGATCGCCGGCGCCTTGCTGGGCGACGCCGATGCGGATGGTGGCGGGTTTGTCCGCGTGCGCGGCGGCGGCCGGCAACGCAATAAGGGACGCGATCAGCAGCGATCGCAGCAGGCGCAGTGGGAGCATGAATCGATCGGTCAGGAGTACGTTTGGGGCGGCGGTGCCGGGTGTCGGTCCGTCGAATCATTCTCGATGACGTGTCCGGGGCGGACAAGAAACGATTTGAACTATGCTTATCGCAGCGCGACAGGGGACGAAACCCTGTCACGTAGGCGAGCCGTCCTTGCGGCTGCATGGACAACGGCCAGGACGTCGTTCAAGACAACGGTCATACGGAGACGGTCATGCAAGTGCAGGACCTGGCAGGCGCGACGCTCGATTACTGGGTGGCGATGGCGGAAGACCTCGTCGCCCCGCGCATCGACACGTCGCGATGCACGGTGATCCGCGAACCGGGCGGCGTCCCGACGTCGTTCGCGCCGTCGTCGTCGTGGGCGGACGGCGGCCCGATCGTCGAGCGGCTGCCGTTCGCCGCGTTCGAGCGCGACGGCGGGCGGGGCGCGTGGCATGCCGTGCTGCACCGCGCCGTGCCGGCCGCGGGCGAGCGCTGCACGTTCAACCAGTCGGGGCCGACGCTGCTGATCGCCGCGATGCGCACGCTCGTCGCGTCGACGTTCGGCGACGACGTGCCGGATCTCGATATGGCGCGGCCGCGCTGAGCACGTCCTCGCGCCGCGTCGCTCAGGCTGACACCTGCCGGACGGCGATCGACGCGACGTCGACGCGGCGCGGCAGGATCGCGTCCGCCGCCGCGCGATCGGCGACGCGCTGCAGCACGGCGATGTCGGCGTCGCTGAGGCTGCGTTGCGCGAGCGCGGCCCGGCGCGCGATATCGGTGGCCGCGTCGGGCGGCAGGCGCGTGAGCGACGCATAGACGCTCGCGTAGTCGGCCGGGTGCGCGAGCGCCCATTGGCCCGCCCGGGCGAGCCGTGCGAGCACGTCCGCCAGCGCCGCGCGCTTGCCGCGATCGTCGAGCGTGTCGACCGGCGACGTGAGGAACGCGAGCCCCGAATTGATGCCGCTGCCGTCGCGGACGATGCGCGCGCCGCGTCGCACCGCATGCCCGTAGTACGGATCGAACGTGGCCCAGATGCCGATCCGCTTCGCCTCGAACGCGGCGAACGCGTCGACCGGCAGCACGAAGCGCACGTCGACGTCGCGCGGCGCGAGCCCGTGTTCGCGCAGCGCGCCGTACAACTGGTATTGCGAGATGCTGCCGCGCGCCGACGACACGACGACGGTGTGCCCTTTCAGGTCGGCCACCGTGCGAACCGGCGAGTCGGGCTGCACGACGATGCCGAGCGACGTCGGCGAGCCGACGCGCGTCGCGACGATCCGCAACGACGGATCGCCGAGCGCGGCCGTCAGGACCGGCAGGTCGCCGGCCGGTGCGAGGTCGATCGCGCCCGCGCGCTGCGCTTCGAACAGCGGCGCGGCGCCCTGGAAGTTGGCCCAGCGGAACCGGTACGGCGCGCCGTCGAGCACGCGTGCGGCTTCGGCCAGCGCCCGCAGGCCGCCGGCCTGGTCGCCGAGGACGAGCGTGACGCCCGACAGGTCGTCGCCGGCCGCGCGGGCGGGCAGCGCGAGGCCGCCCGCGAGCGGCGCGGCGGCGAGGGCGGCAAGGCGCTGTAGCGTGCGGCGGCGCGCGGTGGCGAAGGAGTGGGTCATCGGCGGCGTGTCCTCGGTGATCCGCGCGCGGGCGGCGCGGCTGCCGGGCAGGTTACGGAATCGGTTTCCGGCCGACAAACATCGAATCGTGGAATGCATATTCGCGCGGCGACGGTCGCTTCGCCAACGCGGACCCGACGCGCTGGCGCGTGCGCGCAAGCGTTACGCGGCCGGCCGGATCGTCCGCAGGAACGCCCGCACGGCGGGCGCCTTTTCGAACCGCCGGTGCGCAAGTGCGAGCGCCGACATGATCGGCTTGCCGGCGATCGGCCGGTACACGACGCCCGGCAGCGACACGCAAGCGGCGAGCGCATCGGGAATCACCGCGACGCAGCCGTTCACCGACACGCACGCGAGCACCGCCAGCAGGCCGCCCGGCCGCGCGGCCACGACCGGCGCGAAGCGGCCGCGGCGCGCGACTTCGAGCGTGCCGAGCTCCTGTTCGGGCACCGCGAAGCGCGCGTCGGCGAGGTCCGCCGCGCGCACGGCTGCCATCGCCGCATGGCGCGAATCGGCCGGCACGGCCGCGACGAACACGTCGCGCTGCAGCGTGACGATCCGCAGGCCGCCGGGCAGCGGCAACGGCGGGCGCACGTACGCGAGGTCGAGGCGGCCCGCGTCGAGCTGGTTCGCGACGTCGTCCATCGGCACTTCGCGCAGGTTCAGCTCGATGCGCGGGTGCGCGGTGCGGAACGCGCCGACCGTGCGCTGCAGCGTGCCCGAATAGACGGCCGACGACACATAGCCGATCTCGATCCGGCCGAGTTCGCCGCGTTCGGCCAGTGCGGCGAGTTCGCTGCCGCGCTGCAGATGGTCGAACGCGGCGCGCGCTTCCGCGAGATAGGCTTCGCCGGCCGCGCTCAGCGTGACCGCGCGGCGCGACCGGTGAAACAGCCGCACGCCGAGCACGCGCTCCGCTTCCTGGATCTGCCGCGTGAGCGCGGGCGGCGCCATGTCGAGCGCGTCGGCCGCGCGCGCGAAGTGCAGATGTTGCGCGACGCTCAGGAAGGCGCGCACGTGACGGAATTCGAGCTGGCTCATGGTTGCAATTTTCGTCAATGAAACGGCATTGAAATGTCAATGACAGGCAATAGCGGGCAAGCCTAGCATACGGCTCGTTCATCCTGTTCCGGAGTGGCCGATGTCCCAGTCTTCACCGGCGTCGCGCGCGAGCGCGGCGGCTGCTTCGCGCGCCGGCGGCAACTTGCCTGCCGCCGCGACGCTCGCCGTCGCGTCCGCGACCTGCGCGCTGATCGTGCTCGACACGAACGTCGTGGCCGTCTCGCTGCCGAGCATCGCGCGCGGCTTTCACGCGAGCTTCGCCGATATCGAATGGGTCGTGAGCGCGTACATGACCGCATTCGCCGCGTGCCTGCTGCCGGCCGGCGGGCTCGCCGACCGCTTCGGGCGCCGGCGGATGCTTTTCGCGGGGCTCGCGCTCTTCTTCGTCGCGTCGCTCGGCTGCGGCATCGCGCCGTCGGCCGGCTGGCTGATCGCCGCGCGCGCGGTGAAGGGCGGCGGCGCCGCGTTGCTGCTGACCGCCGCGCTCGCGGTGATCGCGAACCGTTTCCCGGACGGACGCGAACGGGCGCGTGCGTGGGCGATCTGGGGCATGTGCATGGGGATCGCGACGGCGATCGCGCCGCTCGTCGGCGGGGCGATCACGCAATGGATCGGCTGGCGCTGGGTGTTCCTGCTGAACCTGCCGGTCTGCCTGCTGCTGGCGGCCGGCGCGCGCGTCGCGATCGACGAATCGAACGATCCGCAGGCGAAACGCGTGGACGCGGCCGGCAGCCTGCTGTTCGGCGCGGCGCTCGCCTGCGCGATCGCGGCGCTGATCGGCGCGCCGTCGCACGGCTGGCTGTCGGCCGCGACGCTGGGCCGGCTCGCGCTCGCGGCCGCGCTGCTGGCGGCATTCGTCGGCGCGGAGCGCTGGCAGGCGCGGCCGATGATCGATCTCGCGCTGTTTCGTCAGCCGCGCTTCGTCGGCGCGGTGCTCGCGATGTTCGGTTACGCGGCGTGCGCGCAGGTGATGATGACGTTCCTGCCGCTGTACCTGCAAAACGCGTTCGGGATGTCGGCGATCGATGCGGGGCTCGGGATGCTGCCGTTCGCGTTCGCGATGATCGCCGGCCCGTCGCTCGGTGCGGCGCTGGCCGCGCGCGTGTCGTCCGGCGGCGTGCTGGCGGGCGGGCTCGCGCTGATCGGCGCGGGCAATCTTGCGACCGCGGCGCTGACGGCCAGCGGCGACTACCGGCTCGTCGCGCTCGGCATGTTCGTGACGGGATGCGGCGCGGGCATCATGAACGGCGACACGCAGAAGGCGATCATGGCGTGCGTGCCGCCGGATCGCACGGGCATGGCGTCGGGCATCAGCACGACGACGCGCTTCTCGGCGATCGTGACGGCCGTCGGCGTGCTCGGCGCGGTGCTGGCGGCGAGTACGCATGCGCGGCTCGACAGCCTGCTGTCCGCGACGCCCGGCCTGCGCGCGTTCGCCGATGCATCGTTCATGTCGAGCCTGCTGGCCGGCGATCTCGCGCAGGCGCTCGGCCGCGTGCCGCCGTCGGCTGCCGGCGCGCTCGCGCAGGCCGCGCCCGTCGCGTTCGCGAGCGGATTCGCCGATGCGTTGACGGTGAGCGGCGTGCTCGCGCTCGGTTCGGCCGTCGTTGCGTACAAGTTGCTTGCGCAACCGATGCGCGGACGCGCATGACGTCGTGCGCGATCCTGCCGTGGACGCTCGGGCCGATCAGTGCGACTTCGTCGCGATGCGAC
Organism: Burkholderia sp. AcTa6-5; assembly: GCF_017815075.1. Classification (NCBI taxonomy): domain Bacteria; kingdom Pseudomonadati; phylum Pseudomonadota; class Betaproteobacteria; order Burkholderiales; family Burkholderiaceae; genus Burkholderia; species Burkholderia sp. AcTa6-5. The sequence goes on from NZ_JAGIQE010000050.1 coordinate 13,015, forward strand.
GAATGCGTGCGGCCTGTGCGACGCGCGCCGGAGGCGACGCATGACAATGCGTGCCCGGTCTGCGGCGCGCGCGCTGGGCGAGCCCGGGCGGATCGGTGACGGCCGGCGCGGGTTTCGGCGCGTGTGCATCGACCCCGGAAGCGGCAACGGCGGCGACCGCGGCGACCGCCGGCAGCATCGCGTCGGCGTCGAGCCATGCACGTGTCGCTTCCGCGATCAGCCCGCGCAGCCATCGACCGCCTTCCGCGCACGCGCCCGATTCGTTCCACGTCATCCGGTACGCGATGTCCGGCGGCTCGGCCGGCAGCGCGACCGCGGCGAGCGGCAGCAGCTTCGCGTAGTGCCGCGCGAGCCGGTACGTGGTGGTGAGGATCAGGTCGCTGCGCACCAGCGCATGCGCGGCGAGTTCGAAATGCGGCAGCGTGACGACGATGCGCCGCTGCAGGCCCACGCGTTCGAGCTGCCGGTCGATCGCGCCGGACGCTTCGAGCCACGACGGCGTCGGGCACAGCTGCGGCGCCGCCGCGAACCCGGCGGCCGTCATCGCGCCGTGCCGCGCGAGCGGATGCGTCGCGCGCATCAGGCACACGACGCGGTCGTCGAACAGGTCGTCCTGCCGGAAGCGCGACCGGCGTGCGGGCCGGTTGTCGATCACGACGTCGAGTTCGCCGTCGGCCAGCGCGCGCTCGTCGTCGAACCCGTCGCCGAGCGGATGAAACACCAGTTGTGCGTTCGGCGCACGCTCGCGGAACAGCGCGACGAGCTTCGGCACGAACAGCACGTTCAGATAGTCGGGGCAGCCGATCCGGTAGGTGCGCACCGACGTGCGCGCGTCGAACGTCGGCTGCTGGACGCGAATGAAGTCGATCACGCGCAGCGCGTTGCGCAGCGGCTCGATCAGTCGCGCGCCGAACTCGGTCGGCACCATTCCGTAGCGGCTGCGCACCAGCAGCGGATCGCCGAGCAGCGTGCGCAGCCGCTTGAGCGCGGCGCTCGTCGCCGGCTGCGACATGTTCAGGCGCACGGCCGCACGCGACACGGTACGCTCGGTCAGCAGCACGAGCAGGATGCGCATCAGCCGCGCATCGAGCACGTCGAGCGCGCCCGCGGCGTCGCCCGCGTCGCGGGGCGGGGCGGTTGAGTCTAGCGGGTGCCGCATGCCGATATGCGTGCCGGCGAGACAGGCTGAGCGCGCCGCACGGCGGCCGGCCGGCGGCCCGTCATTTCGCGAAGGTGCCCGGCCAGCCGACGATCCGCTTCGGGCGCGGCGGCGCGTACGTGCGGACCTTCGACGTCTTCAGCTTCAGGCGCACCAGCGACTCGGCGAGCGCGACCGCGGCCGACACGCCGTCGACGACCGGCACGCCCGTGCATTCCTCGATCTGCCGGTCGAGGCCGGCCATCCCGCCGCAGCCGAGGCAGATCACTTCCGCGCGATCGTCCTTCACCGCGCGCTGCGCTTCGACGACGATCGATTCGATCGCGCGGGCCGGGTTCTCGTCGAGCTCCAGCACCGCGAGGCCGCTCGCGCGCACCGACGCGCAGCGCGCATCGAGCCCGGCGAGCTTCAGGCGATCCTCGATCAGCGGCACCGTGCGGTCGAGCGTCGTGACGACCGAGTAGCGATGGCCGAGCAGCATCGCGATGCTCGCGGCCGCTTCGGTGATGTCGACGACGGGCACCGTCAGCAGTTCCTGCAGCCCTTCGCGGCCGTGTTCGCCGTAGCCGGCCTGGATCACCGCGTCGTACGGTTCGTCGTAGCTCAGCACGCGATCCATCACGGCGATCGCCGCGAGGTAGCTCTCGAAGTTGCCTTCGATCGACTCCGCGCCGAAGCGCGGCGTGAGCCCGACGATCTCCGTGCCCGGCGACGCGGCGGCCTGCGCCTGCGCGGCGATCGCGTCGGTGATCGACTCGGTCGTATTGACGTTGACTACCAGGATTCTCATCAGAATTTGCTCCGATAAACCCCGCCGTTTCCCCCAAGGGGACTTCCTTCGGGGCGGATGGCGGGACGGGACGGCGTGCTGTTGACAGGCAGCTTCTTCCACGGGTTAGGATCACCTGCATGATTCTTGTCTACCGCTACCGCGTGAAGTCGCTCAACGGACTGCTCAACAAGCAGAGCCGTGCGGTGAACTACGTCTGGAA
>NZ_JAGIQE010000051.1:0-9159 GCF_017815075.1 Burkholderia sp. AcTa6-5
TCGATCTGTCGGACCTGCGTTACAAGAACGGTGTGGACAGCTATCTGTCGGTGCTGACCGCGCAGACGGATCTGTACTCCGCGCAGCAGTCGCTGATCAGCGCGCGCCTGGCGCGCTGGACGAACCTGGTCGATCTGTACCGCGCACTCGGCGGCGGGTGGATCCAGCGCGCCGGCGAAGCGCCGCGCGCGCCGGATGCACCGGTCGACTACGACAAGGCGGCGGCTCCGGCGCCTGCGTCGGCGACGAACGGGTAACATGCGGTAATCCTGCCTGCGTGTGGTCGCTTCGCGCGCAGGCAGGACGTTGTTAGTCCTGTCGCAAGCCGGCCGTTACGAACGATGCGAAGCGTAACGAAGGAAACGTAAGGCTCGTCCATGATCGTTGGTCCGTAAGTGCGCGGTAACCTCGCGTGGGAATGCTGCGGCGATCCACGCGGGACACGCGTCTACATCTGCAGCGGGCGCGAAATCCAGGGGCCGGGCGCCGTCGAGCACGACGCGTACGGACTAACCGTGCAGATTCTCGTTTCGCCCAATCGATGATCATCCCTCTCCGGTAGCCTGTCGCCCGGCCGCCAAATCCCCGCTCATTTCGCCCAACTCAGGCTCATTTGCTGTTGGACGCTCTCTATAACGATTAGTTATACGAAATTCGAACTCGTCTGATTGGTTCTTCTTTCTCGTCCGTGCAAATTGCGCATGAAGCATTTCTCACCCATTGTCGAGAAAGAAATCCGGATGAAGAGCGAGCAGACTGCACCGACCCATCTTTTTGCCACCATCGGCGCGCTCACTGAGCGCGGTGGGCGGGTAACCGAGGCTACGAGCGGCCTCACAGTCGCCGGGCTTGTCGTTGCCCGTGTTGGCGATGTCGTCACTTACGAGGATGGCAGCGAGGCCGTCATCGTGGATGGTGCAGGCGAATATGCGATTTGCAGCGACAAGCCGTTTGCGCTGGTGGGTAGCAGGTTGAGCAACGGCGATCGTATCGCCGAAACGCTTCAGCGGTTGTCGGGAATTCACGTACCGGTTGGCGAAACGGCCGGAGGGTTGTTTAACGAGGATTATGCGCCGCCGCCTGCACTGCCGCGATACAGGTTGGCTGTACGAGGAGCCACGGCCGCGCGAGGCGGTGCATTGCGCGAAGCTACCGGCGCGTGGGACACCGGCGTTGGACTTGGCAAGGCTGGCGTCGTGGGTGATCAAATTCACTACGCAGACGGTTCGACCGCGCGAATCATAAGCGGTCTTGGGCTGGTGGATAACGGACACTTCCAGTCGCTGGCTTTCGTCGGTAGCGAACTGGATAACGGCGACGTCATTACCGATAGCCCTGAGCGTGATGGTCTGGTATCCGCTAACGCCTTCACCGTGGCGAAGCGTCCAACCGTTGTGCATCGAGGCGAGACCTCATGATTCGTTATTTCCTTGCCAAAGGGGATCAGGGCGGCAGCGCCACGATTACAGAAGGATTGGAGGACGTAACCTGTTCCAATCCACCGCCGCGCGTGCAAATCGCAACGCTGTACATGAAGACGTACTGCACGGCATGCAAGCAGGAAGGGTTTGTCGCCCCGGTGGGTCCACGCTGGCCGGGCACAGGGCCAAACGGCAAGCCGTGGGCGTTGAGTGGTGATATCAACGTCTGCGATTGCAAGCCGCCACCGGTTTTCTATGCCGAGCGCGGCATGAAGATGACCTTTGCCGCAGACGAGGTGGCGCGGTTGACGGGCAAGCATGGCTTAGGCGTCGCCCCGGTAAGAAGAGGCACGGCAGTCCACGATCAGCAGTTCGTTATTCGCAACAAGAAGTCCAGGAAACCTGTTGTGGGCGTGCGGTATTGGATCACAGATTGCCGTGGCGGCGTGCTGGCTTCAGGGATTACCGATGAGCAGGGGCATACCGTGCGAGTGATCACGCCGGAGGCCGAATCGGTAAAGCTCGAGGTCATCGGAGAAACAGAATGAGTGACGGCGATCGTGTGGAGATTGCAGAGGCGATGACGGACACGAAAGAAGGTTCGTTGATCGAGGCATTGATATCGAACGGGCCACCCATCTGCCCAAACATGACTGATGCGGAATTTCGCCGTATGGTTCTAACGTTACGCGATAGAGCCGTACAAATGATTGATGTACGGCTCGTAGACTTGCGCAAGTGGGGGGCGGTCGAACGTCAGCGCGTCGCAACGTGGTTTGGCTCAAGCGATGAAACGATTCGGCAACGTCTGACAGTCGGCCTCGCACGAGTAAGTCGGGTGATGCGCGATCTCAAGCCTGGAAATTTTGTTCGCCAATCAGAGGAGCTTGATCGATATCTTGGTTGTACGCCGAATAACAAGGACCCTGATGGTGCCGTCGCGCATGTTTGCGCCCCGGACACCGCTACACATACTATTTGTATCCACGAGAATTTTTGTGGGATGCGCCCCACATCCAGTGCAAAGGACTCGATGTTGTCGACACTGATTCATGAGTGCACTCACTTCTCCGACACTTTTGGCGCTCAGGATCATCAATATTCCATGCGCAAGTGCTTGGTCTTGGCTCGGACGCGCCCCGATCTCGCAATCGATAATGCGGATAGCATTGCCGGGTATCTTATCTATGAGGATTAGAGGCGGTGTGGCGGCGCGATCCTGGTTGAATCTGATTGGGTCCAACGGAAAATTGATATGGGCATGTATCGCACTCGCATTTTTCTCGGCAGGGACATTCGCCTGCTCCCCAGTCCATACGCTTGATGTTTCGTTTGAAAGAGATTCTGCCAAGGTGTCCGGCGATGAGCTCACAAGGGTGGCCAATTGGGCGATAGACCTTCAACTCAAATATCCCAATCTCGATCGTACGTCTGTCGGTGGCCTTGCCGAAGCTGACGAAAGACAGCCGCACGTGCTGGCTCAACAACGCGCGGAAAGTATCAAGGGGCTTCTAGTCACATTGGGGCTTGGTCGAGCACCTATCGACGTCGACGCCAGGCTTTATAAGTCGCATCATTTGAGCGGTGTGCCGGATAATGGCCGACGAGTAGAAATCGACTTCCTTCCCGGTTGCCCGCATGAATGTCCTTGCCAAGTGAAATGAGGCCTTGGCCGCGAGCCGCCGCGCAGTGCTGCACATTTTGATGGTGTGCAGCAACCCCTTGCGCACCATGCGGTAAGCGCCGGCCGCCACAAGCCGACGCGTGCTTGGTGTCCGTCATCGCACACCGCACTTCGCACGATCGCTCCGTGCGTCCCCGCCTTTCGCCGCCCCCGCAAAGCAAAACGCCACGGCATGCCGTGGCGTTTTTCGTTACCGATTCTCCGCGCGGACGCTCGCCGCGAGGCGATCAGTGATGCACGTCAGCGGGCCGCCCGTCGAAATCGTGCCCCGCGCGCCGAATCTCGCAGCGCGCATCCTTTTCGCCTTTCACGCCGTTGAACACGATGTTCAGGATCACGGCGCTGGCCGACGCCAGCAGGATGCCGCTGTGCAGGATCGGCGCGAGCGCGGGCGGCAGCTTCGAGAAGAAGTGCGGCGACACGACCGGCACGAGGCCCATGCCGACGCTCACGGCGACGATGAACAGGTTGTGCGAGTTGTTCACGAAGTCGACCTTCGACAGCACCTTGATGCCGTTCGCGGCGACCATCCCGAACATCACGATGCCCGCGCCGCCGAGCACGAACGGCGGCACCGACGCGACGACCTGCGCCATCTTCGGGAACAGCCCGAGCAGCACGAGGATCACACCGCCAGTCGCGCACACGAAGCGGCTCTTCACGCCCGTCACGCCGATCAGGCCGACGTTCTGCGAGAACGACGTATGCGGAAACGAGTTGAAGATGCCGCCGATCAGCGTGCCGAGGCCGTCGACGCGCAGGCCGCGCACGAGGCGCTCCTGGTTGACCGGGCGATCGACCATGTCGCCGACCGCGAGGAACATGCCGGTCGATTCGATGAACGTGACGAACATCACCGTGACCATCGTCACGATCGACAGCGGGTCGAAGTGCGGCCAGCCGAAGTGGAACGGCATCACGAAGCCGACCCACGGTGCAAGCGACACGCCTTCCGTGTTCACGCGGCCGATCGCGAACGCGATCACGAAGCCGGCGACGATGCCGAGCAGCACCGAGATGTTCGCGATGAAGCCGCGGCCGAACTTGTTGATCAGCAGGATCAGCGTGAGCACGAGCAGCGACAGGCCGAGATAGACGGGGCTGCCGTACTCGGGGTTGCCGACGCCGCCGGCCGCCCAGTTGATGCCGACTTCCATCAGCGACAGCCCGATCACCGCGATCACCGTGCCGACCACCACGGGCGGGAAGAACCGCAACAGCTTGCCGATCGTCGGCGCGAGCACGATGCCGATGATGCCGGCCGCGATGGTCGAACCGAAGATGTCGAGAATGCCGAGGCCCGGGTTCGTGCCGATCGCGATCATCGGACCGACGGCCGCGAACGTGCAGCCCATGATGACCGGCAGGCGGATCCCGAAGATCCACAGGCCGAGCGTCTGGATCAGCGTGGCGATGCCGCACGAAAACAGATCGGCGCTGATCAGGAACGCGATCTGGTCTTTCGGCAGCTTGAGCGCCGCGCCGACGATAAGCGGCACGGCGACGGCGCCGGCGTACATGACGAGGACGTGTTGCAGGCCAAGCGTTACCAGCTTGCCGGTCGGCAGCACCTCATCGCACGGATGGACCGTGTTCGATTGCATCTGTCTCACTCCATGATCTTGTTTTCGGGGTGATACGAAGTTATTCGGAATGAATCCATGCAACAAGAGCACTGGGTTCTATTCCGTTCTTTGCTGGTTCGATATGCCATTTCGGTATGGAACAGGGGGGCGATCATCGGGAAACTGCCGCGGGAGTGAGGTGTACCGGTTTTATAGCGCTTCAAAATAGCGCCGGCCCCCCTGTCAAATATGGGGTGCTTTATGGTGTGTATCGGGCGGGCCGCATAGTGGCAAAAAGCGGTGTTCGGAAATCGTGCCGGGTTAACCCGCGAACGGCCGCTTTTGCGTGCAAGGTGCAGCCCGGTGGAACGCGCCGGCCCGACCCCACGGTCGATGCGTCGACGCGGCGGCAAAAAGCGCGGTGCGCATCGCGATCCCGTTATCATCGACATCCGTTCATTCGAATCCCTCTTAGCTCATGCGCCTGCTCGGAATCGACCTCGGCACGGGCTCCGTCAAACTCGTCACGCTCGATGCCGACGGCGTCGAGCGGGCCGTCGCGAGCGAACCTTACGGGTTGTCGTCGCCGCAGCCCGGCTGGGCGGAAATCGCGCCCGACGCGTGGTGGCAGGCGCTCGTGCGCGCGGCCGCGCGGCTGCCGGGCGACGAGCGTGCGCAGGTCGCGGCGATCGGCTTTTCGGGCCAGATGCATGGCGTCGTGCTGATCGACGCGGCCGGCCAGCCGGTGCGGCCCGCGCTGCTGTGGCCCGACACACGCGCGGTGCGCGAGGCGGACGCGGCCGACTGGCCTGCCGCCGGATGGCCCGTCGCCGGATTACCCGTCGCCGGATTACCCGTCGCCGGATTACCCGTCGTCCCGAACCCCGTCGCGCCCGGCATGGCCGGCCCGCTGTTGCGCTGGCTGGCGGCGCACGAACCCGACGCGCTACGCGCCGCGCGCTGGGCCGTGCAGCCGAAGGACTGGCTGCGTATCGCGCTCGGCGGCGACGTGGCGGCCGATCCGAGCGATGCGTGCGCAACGGCGCTCGCGACGCCCGACGGCGCGTGGGACAGTGCATTGATCGACACGCTCGGCCTGCCGGCCGACCGCTTCGCGCCGGTTCGCGCGTCCTCCGCGCGCTGTGGCGTGCTCGGCGCGCAGGCCGCCGCCGCGCTCGGTTTGCCGGCCGGCGTGCCGCTCGCGACGGGTGCGGCCGATACCGCGTGCGCGGCGCTCGGCAGCGGGCTGGCCGCGGCAGGCGATGCGTTGCTGACGACCGGCAGCGGCGGGCAGATCGTCGTGCTCGCGGATGCGTTGCCGCCCGCGCGGCGCGGCTTGCATCGCTATCGTGCGGCGACGGGCGGCGGCTATTACACGATGGCGGCGATGCAGAACGTCGGGCTCGCGCTTGAAGCCGTGCGCGGCTGGCTCGGCTACGCGCAATGGGCCGATGCGTATGACGACGCGTTCGCGCAGCCGGCGTCCGAGCGGCTGTGCTTCCTGCCGTACCTGACCGGCGAGCGCTCGCCGTGGATGAACCCCGATGCGCGCGGCGGCTGGCTCGGCCTCGGGCTCGGCGACACGCGCGGCGCGATGATGCGCGCCGCGTTCGAGGGCGTCGCGTTCGCGTTGCGCGCGGGGCTCGATGCGATCCGCGATGCCGATCGCCGTGACGCGGTGACGACGCTGCGTCTCGCGGGCGGCGGCTCGGTCGATCCGCGCTGGCGCCAGTTGCTCGCCGATGCGCTCGGCGCGTCGCTGCACGCGATCGATTGCCCGAACGCCGCGACGCGCGGCGCCGCCTTGCTCGCGGGCGTCGCGATCGGGCATTGGCGTGAAGACGCGTTGCGCGCGCTGGCGCCGGCTGCTGCGCCGGTCGCGGCACCGCACGACGACCGCCTGCTGGCCGTACGCCACGCGCGCTTCGTCGATCTGTATGCCCGCACGGATGCATGGTTCACGACGGGCGTTTAAACTCGACCACTTGTTCTTTTGCGCCAGCGATGACGCATCCTGGCAAGCCGGCGACCGTTTCGCGCACGCGATGCGCGGCGGGAGCGGCCATCATGGCGAGCACGATATTCTTGCGCCGTGCCGCGCGGCACGGCTTCGACCGCCTTGCATGAAACCCGGGCCGGCGCCGCACGCCGGCCCGGGCCGATCTCACCGACACACAGAGGAGTGACACGATGAAAACGAAAGCCGCGATTGCATGGAAGGCCGGTGCGCCGCTGACGATCGAGGAAGTCGATCTCGAAGGGCCGCGCGCCGGCGAAGTGCTGATCGAAGTGAAGGCGACGGGCATCTGCCATACCGACTACTACACGCTGTCGGGCGCCGATCCGGAAGGGATCTTTCCGGCGATCCTCGGCCATGAAGGCGCGGGCGTGGTGGTCGACGTCGGCCCCGGCGTCGGCACCGTGAGAAAGGGCGACCACGTGATTCCGCTCTACACGCCCGAATGCCGCGAGTGCAAGTTCTGCCTGTCGCGCAAGACCAACCTGTGCCAGAAGATCCGCGCGACGCAGGGCAAGGGCCTGATGCCGGACGCGACGTCGCGCTTCTCGCTCGACGGCAAGCCGCTGTTCCACTACATGGGCACGTCGACGTTCTCGAACTACATCGTCGTGCCGGAGATCGCGGTCGCGAAGGTGCGCGAGGACGCGCCGTTCGACAAGATCTGCTACATCGGCTGCGGCGTGACGACGGGCGTCGGCGCGGTCGTGTACTCGGCGAAGGTCGAGGCCGGCGCGAACGTGGTCGTATTCGGCCTCGGCGGGATCGGCCTGAACGTGATCCAGGGCGCGAAGATGGTCGGCGCGGACAAGATCATCGGCGTGGACATCAACCCGAAGCGCGTCGAGCTCGCGAAGAAGTTCGGGATGACGCACTTCATCAACCCGAACGAAGTCGAGAACGTCGTCGACCACATCGTGCAGCTGACCGACGGCGGCGCCGACTATTCGTTCGAATGCGTCGGCAACGTGAAGCTGATGCGCCAGGCGCTCGAATGCACGCACAAGGGCTGGGGCCAGTCGTTCATCATCGGCGTCGCGGCAGCGGGCGAGGAAATCAGCACGCGTCCGTTCCAGCTGGTGACGGGCCGCGAATGGAAGGGCTCGGCGTTCGGCGGCGCGCGCGGGCGCACCGACGTGCCGAAGATCGTCGACTGGTACATGGAAGGCAAGATCAACATCGACGACCTGATCACGCATACGCTGCCGCTCGAGCGGATCAACGAAGGCTTCGACCTGATGAAGGCCGGCGAGTCGATCCGCTCGGTCGTGCTGTACTGACCGGGAGCGCATCGCCATGCTCGAACTCGTTTCCTCGCATGCGTGCCACGGCGGCGAGCAGCGTTTCTACCGTCACGATTCGGCGGCCATCGGCCTGCCGATGAAGTTCTCGGTGTACGTGCCGCCGCAGGCCGCGCAGGGGCGCGTGCCGGCGCTGTTCTATCTCGCGGGGCTCACGTGCACCGACGAGACGTTCGCGATCAAGGCCGGCGCGCAGCAATACGCGGCGCAGCACGGCATCGCGCTCGTGATGCCCGATACGAGCCCGCGTGGCGCGGGCGTGCCGGGCGAGACCGATGCGTGGGACTTCGGCGTCGGCGCGGGCTTCTACGTCGATGCGACCGAAGCGCCGTGGTCGACGCATTACCGGATGGAGTCGTACGTGACGGGCGAGCTGCGCGAGCTGGTCGTGGCCGAGCTGCCGATCGACGGCGCGCGGCTCGGCATCTTCGGTCACTCGATGGGCGGGCACGGCGCGCTGACGCTCGCGTTGCGTCATCCGGGCCTGTATCGGTCGGTGTCGGCGTTCGCGCCGATCGCCGCGCCGACGCGCTGCCCGTGGGGCGAGAAGGCGTTCTCCGGTTATCTCGGCGCGGATCGCGACGCGTGGAAGGCGCACGACGCGAGCGAGCTCGTCGCGCGCGCCGATGCGCCGAAGTTCGCGGACGGCATCCTCGTCGATCAGGGCCTCGCCGATCAGTTCCTCGCGAACCAGCTCAACCCGGACGTGTTCGAAGCCGCCTGTGCGAAGGCCGGCCAGCCGCTGACGCTGCGCCGCCATCCGGGCTACGACCACGGCTACTACTTCATCTCGACGTTCATCGCCGATCACATCGCGCATCATGCGCGTGTGCTTGCGAGGTGAGCAGCCTCTGACGCCACGTCGTTGCGCTTCAGCGGGCGACGTGGCTGTCATCCTTCGTTACGCTTCCAACGGGGGGCGGCCGCCCGAAAAAATCACACGCTGCCGCAAATTCGTACTCGTTCTATAGGATATCAAATCGATTCGCCGAATAATGATCGACGATTTAATCGTGGTGAAGTTTATTCGAGCGAGGCTTTGACCTGAATGGATGACATGGTTTGCGAGGTGTCAAACAACTCCCCTAGCTGGGGTAATGCCGTTCAGTTAAGCGACCGAAGGGCATTTTTGTTTTGTGGAAGGAGTGGTTGTAAACGTTGCGCTGAGATG
>NZ_JAGIQE010000052.1:0-8118 GCF_017815075.1 Burkholderia sp. AcTa6-5
TAGCGCCATCGGCGGCATTGCGCCGATGGCGAGACTTCCTGCGTCGAGAAACAACCTCTTGACGCTTCACAGCTAGCGTGGCGGGGAAGGGGGGCGCCGGGCGCGCCGCAGGCGCGGCCCGGCTGGCCGACGTCAGGCCGTCAGTGTGGCCGGCATCAGCGATTCGATGAACTTCGTCGTGCGGCGCGCCTGGCGCTTCATCGCGTAGTCGAACACCGCGGCCTGTTCCTGCAGCATCTCGGCGATGATCGTCGAGTGGTCGGCCGGCGGCAGCGACAGATACGCATCGGCTTCGCCGTACGCGTACTCGATCCGCATCCCGGACTTCTTCGCGATGTGCATCATCGTCGCGTTACGCGACAGGCAGTGCATGTACAGCATCGTCACGTGCGTGTTGCGGCTGCGGATCGCCGCGCGCTCGAACAGTTTCGAGCCGACGCCGCGGCCGCGCGCGCTTTCGAGCACCGACACGCCGAATTCGGCCGTGCGCGTGTCGCCCTCGGCCGGCAGGTAGGCCAGGTGGCCGACGCCGATCAGTTCGAGGTCGTGGTCGAACACGCCGAACACCGTATCGCGACCGAAGTCGAGCGTGCGGACATAGTTCTCGATCACGTGATCGGGCACCATCTGGCCGAAGCGCAGCAGGCGGTCCTCTTCGTCGAGCGAGAGAAAGTGGGTGAGCATCTGCTCACGGTCTTTGGAAGCCAGTTCCCTGACGAGAACCGGCGCAGTAGCGACCTTGCCGACAGCAGCGGCACGGCCGTTGAATTGCGTGTTCATCGTGGGTTCCTCAGTGTGGGTGCACAAGCGGGTTGTGCAATGCAACAGCATTTTACCCGAGCGAGGTTGGGGAAAACCCGTATTTGACGTTATTTGTGCTGAGGAGGAATTCTAAAACCGCTTAGTTCATTCTTTAAGTTATTGATTTTAAGCGAATTTAAAATTCATCATATGAAATGCGCGGCGGGCGGTCGGCTGTGCCCGTCGCGCAACGCATGCTGCTGCGCGGCAATCAGGCCGCCGTCGACAGCCCGCGCTCGATGAGGTCGATCACCTGTTCCGCGAAGTCGCGGTAGCCGAGGCGGCCGCCCGGCTTCAGCCACGTGAAGGTCCAGTTGATCATCCCGAACACCATCATCGTCACCGAGGTCTGGTTTTCCTTCGAGATGCGGTCCGGGTACGCACGCGCGAGCTGCCGCGTAAACGCCGCGACGATGTCGCGCTGGCGGTCGAGCACGATTTCACGCTGTGCGTCCTCGAGATACTTCACGTCGTTGAGCAGCGCGACGTGGCGGCTGTGCGACGTCTCGTATTCGGCGAGGAACGCGCGCACGAGTTCGGCGAACGCGTCGCGCTCGCTGAGGCCGCGCCGCTGGCTCGCGCCCTCGACCTCGGCGATGATCAGCATCAGCCGTTTCGTGTAGCGGTCGAGCAGGTCGAACAGGATCGCTTCCTTGCTCTCGTAATAGTGATAGAGCCGCGCCTTCGACGTGCCGCTCGCGGTCGCGAGATCGGACATCGACGTACTCGGGTAGCTCGTCTGCGCGAATTTCTCGGCGGCCAGGTCGAGGATCTGCTCGCGCTGGGATTCGTGGTCGGGCGCTCGGGTTCGGGCCATGGTCGAATGCGGAAGATTAGCGGTGCGCGGCGGCGCGCACCTGCGTGGAAGAGAGGGCGTCGGGCGCGTCGTCCTGCAGCTCGAGCCGGCCGGCGGCCGCGAGTTCGCGACAGCGCCACCACGCGAGCGAGTCGCTGACGAACAGCCCGCCGCGGTCGGCGGCGGCCATGATGCTGCCAACGAGGTGTCGCGCGGGCTGCCAGTCGGTTTCCGCGCGCGCGACGATCAACGCGTCGAGATCGGCGTAGTGGCCGCTCTTGATCGTGTTGCTGACCCAATAACGCAGTTCGGCGTTCAGATGTTTCGCTTCCTGCCATTCGAGCGCGAGGCGGCCGATGCGCAGGACCGAGACCGGCGCGGCCGCCGGCCGCTTGCGCGCTAGTTCCGCGGGCGAGAACATCCCGGTCGCGCAGGCCTGGTCGGTACGCGACAGCGCCGCGCGCTGTGCCGCGTCGAGATCGGCGGCCGACAGCCGCACCTCGTTCAGGCGCTGCGGCACGTTGCGCAGGTGATAGGCGACGCGGCGCAGCAGCAGCTTGTCGCCGACGCTCGGCGCGTGCCACACGACGACCTGGCCGGTCTCCGTCGCGAGCTGGTCGAGGCGCGCGAATTCGGCCTCGATTTCCGCGTTCCAGTCGGGGATCTGGTCGCCGAGCACGTGCTGCCAGAAGGTGGCGCGCGTGTCGGGCGTCTCGTCGGCGCCCTTCAGCGGCCCGACGCCGAGATCGTCGAGCAAACCGACGACGCGCTCGTCGCGTCCGGCTTGCGCGAGGGCTTCGCGCAGCGACGCGGCGGCGGTGCCGCCCTGAATCACATGAATGGTACTCATCGGCCTGTCGTCAACAAAAGAAAACCGCCGGCCGGGAGGACGTTGCGATGTCCAGCCGGCCGGCGGCCCCTAGTGTAAGCGAGATGTGTGACGGCGAGAAACCGTCAGGCGCCGCGACGCGACGCCGCTCAACGCTCGTCGAAGCTCACGACGACCTTGTCGCTGATCGGGTGGCACTGGCACGTGAGCACGAAACCGTCCTTCACTTCGTGCGCCTCGAGCGTGTAGTTCTTCTCCATCCGCACTTCGCCTTCGACTACCTTCGCGCGGCACGTGCAGCACACGCCGCCCTTGCATGCGTACGGCAGCGCGAGGCCCGCGCGCAGGCCCACGTCGAGCAGGCTCACGCCTTCGTACGGCAGACGCAGCTTGCGCTTCTTGCCGTCGAGCACGATTTCGAGGTCGGCGGCCGGCGTCTGGTCGGTGATCTCGACGACCGGTGCGCCGGCCTGCGGCAGCGGCGTGCCGAAGCGCTCGACGTGCACCTTCGCCTGCGGCACGCCGGCCGCGTTCAGCGCGGCTTCGGCCGCGTCCATCATCGGCGCCGGGCCGCAGATGAACGCCTCGTCGATCGCGGCGGCCGGCGTCAGCGTCGCGAGGAATTCCGCGCATTTCGCCTGGTCGAGCACGCCGTTGAACAGCTCGACGTCCTGCAGGTCGTCCGACAGCACGTGATAGAGGACGAAGCGGTTCATGTAGCGGTTCTTCAGGTCCTCGAGCTCCTCCGCGAACATGATCGCGTCGACGCTGCGGTTGCCGTAGATCAGCGTGAACGTGCTGCGCGGCTCGAGTTCGAGCGTCGTCTTCACGATCGCGAGCACCGGCGTGATTCCCGAGCCGCCGGAAAACGCGACGTACTGCTTGCCATGGTCGGCGTTCAGGTGCGTGAAGAAGCGGCCGTCCGGCGTCATCACGTCGATCGTGTGGCCGGGCTTCAGCGTGTCGAACGCGAAGTTCGAGAAGCGGCCGCCGCGCACGCGCTTGATGCCGATGCGCAGTTCGCCGTCGCGATCGTAGTCCGTCGTGCCGACGCAGATCGAATACGAGCGGCGCGTCTCCTCGCCGTCGATGTGGGCCTTCAACGTGACGAACTGGCCCTGCGTGAAGCGGTACGCGTCGCGCAGCTCGGGCGGCACGTCGAACGAGACGGTCACGGCGTCGGCGGTCTCGGGCCGCACGTCGCGGATACGCAGCGGGTGAAATTGCGGGGTCGCCATATTCAGTAGGGTTTGAAGTAGTCGAAGGGTTCGCGGCAGTCGACGCAGCGATACAGCGCCTTGCAGGCCGTGGACGCGAATTGCGCGAGACGTTCGGTGCGCGCGGAGCCGCAGCGCGGGCAGGTGGGCGCCGCGACCGGCCGCGGCACGAAGCGCACGACGTTCTCCCGCGGCACGGCGCTGCCGCACTGGCCGACCGGCGGCGCGATGCCGTACGCGCGCAGCTTGTCGCGCGCTTCCTGCGTGATCCAGTCGGTCGTCCACGCGGGGGCGAGCACCGTCTCGATCCGGTGCGGCGGCAGATCGGCGGCCTGCAGCGCGGCGGCGATGTCCTCGGCGATCTGCGACATCGCCGGGCAGCCCGAGTAGGTCGGCGTGATCACGACTTCGAGCTGGCCGTCGTCCGCGCGGCGGACGTCGCGCAGGATGCCGAGCTCGCGGATCGACACGACCGGAATCTCCGGATCGGGCACGGCTTCGAGCACGTCCCACGCGTGGGCGAGCAGCGGATCGTCGCGGTGCGCGGCGGCGGTAGGGGCGGCGGTCTGGGCGGACATCGGCGGGCTCCGTGGCGTGGGCCGGTTACCAGCTCGCGCCGGGGTGCTGGCGCGCGAGGCTCTGCATTTCGGCGAGCAGGTAGCCCATGTGTTCCGAATGCTCGCCCTGCTTGCCGGTCGTCACGTGCTTCACCGGTGCCGGCAGCGCGAGCGTGGCCTCCGCGAGCGCGTCGTCCACGTCCGCGCGCCACGCGGCCTCGAGCGCGGCCGGCGCCGGGCCGATGCCTGCGGCGACGATCGCGTCGTCGATCGCATCGGCGGCGAAGCATTCGCGCGTGTACGGCATCAGGTAGTCGAGCGCGGCCTGCGCGCGGCGGTGCGATTCGTCGGTGCCGTCGCCGAGGCGCACGAGCCATTCGCGCGCATGCTGGACGTGATAGCGGGTTTCCTTCACCGATTTCGCGGCGATCGCGGCGAGCTGCGTGTCGGTCGACGTTTCCAGCGCGCTCCACACGTGCAGCATCAGCGCCGCGTACAGGAAGTTGCGCACGATCGTCACCGCGTAGTCCTTGTCGGCGTGTGCGGTGCCGGAGACGGGCCCGTAGTGCGGCAGTTCGGCGAGCGTGAAGTTCGCGAACTCGCGCTCGGTGCGGAAGTACGCGTAATCGTCTTCCGTCTTCGCCGCGCCGGTGAGCTGGCGCTCGAGCTCGGCCGCGTGCGTATACAGCATGCGCGCCTGGCCGATGAGGTCGAGGCTCATGTTGGTGAGCGCGATGTCTTCCTCGAGGATCGGGCCATGGCCGCACCATTCGGCGTTGCGCTGACCGAGGATCAGCGCGTTGTCCGCGAGGCGCAGCACGTAGGAGAGGTGTTCGGGCGTGATCGTCATGGCGCGGGCGTTACATGTGGTTGACTTCGTCGGGCAACGTGTAGAACGTCGGGTGACGGTAGATCTTGTCGCCCGCCGGTTCGAACAGTTCGGCCTTCTCGCTCGGGTCCGATGCGGTGATCGCCGACGACGGCACCACCCAGATGCTCACGCCTTCCTGGCGCCGCGTGTAGACGTCGCGCGCCATGCGCAGCGCCATCGTCGCGTCGGCGGCGTGCAGGCTGCCGCAGTGCTTGTGGTCGAGGCCCTGCTTGCTGCGCACGAACACTTCCCAGATCGGCCATTCCTTGTTCATCGCTTTCTCCTGATTCCTGAATTCGGGGGTGCCGCTCAGGCGGCGTGCTGTTCGGCGCGGGCGCGGCGCTTCGCTTCGTGCGCGAGCGCGGCTTCGCGCACCCAGGCGCCGTCCTCGTGTGCTTTCACGCGAGTCGCGAGGCGTTCCTTGTTGCACGGGCCGTCGCCATTGACGACGCGCCAGAATTCGTCCCAGTCGATCGCGCCGTAGTCATAGTGGCCGCGCGCCTCGTTCCATTTCAGGTCGGGGTCGGGCAGCGTCACGCCGAGCACCTTTGCCTGATCGACTGCCGCGTCGACGAATTTCTGGCGCAGGTCGTCGTTCGAGATCCGCTTGATGCCCCATTTCGCGGACTGGCTGCTGTGGACCGAATCGGCGTCGCTCGGGCCGAACATCATCAGTACCGGCCACCACCAGCGGTCGACGGCCTGCTGGACCATCGCGCGTTGCGCGTCGCTGCCCTTCATCATCGACAGCAGCGCGTCGAAACCCTGGCGCTGGTGGAACGACTCTTCCTTGCACACGCGGATCATCGCGCGCGCATACGGGCCGTACGTGCAGCGGCACAGCGGGATCTGGTTCATGATCGCGGCGCCGTCGACGAGCCAGCCGATCACGCCGACGTCGGCCCAGGTCGGCGTCGGGTAGTTGAAGATGCTCGAGTATTTCGCCTTGCCGGCGTGCAGCGCGTCGATCAGCGAATCGCGCGATACGCCGAGCGTTTCGGCCGCGCTGTACAGGTAGAGGCCGTGGCCGGCTTCGTCCTGCACCTTCGCGAGCAGGATCGCCTTGCGCTTCAGGCTCGGCGCGCGCGAGATCCAGTTGCCTTCCGGCAGCATGCCGACGACTTCCGAATGCGCGTGCTGCGAGATCTGGCGTACCAGCGTCTTGCGATATGCATCGGGCATCCAGTCCTGCGGTTCGATCTTGCCGTCCGCGGCCATCACCGCATCGAACCGCGCCTGTTCGGGCGACTCGGCTGCGGCGTCGAGCGGCGCGACGTTGCCGGGGATGTCGAGGGATTGCGTGTACATGGCGAAAGCTCTCGTCCGGTTGAATGTGTGCGAAGTATAAACCAACCGACCGGTCGGTTAATAAATTTGTTGCGAATTTTCGGCGAGACACGGGTAAACGAGGGACGTCGGGGCGCGATCCGGTCGCGCACGTGTGGCCTCGCACGTGGGTCTCGCGTCTTCTGCGGCACAATGCCCGCTTTCCGATGAGGATTTTGCCGATGTCATTTCGAAGCAGTGTCGCCGCGGCCGTGCTGGGCGCGGCCGTTTTCGTGTCGCCGCTTGCGGCGTCGGCGGCGTCGGGCTCGCCGGTGGGTTGGGTCGCCGCGTGGGCGACCGCGCTGCAGCCGATTCCTGACCTCGCCGCACCGCCGCCGCTCTATCGCGCACCCGACGTGGCCGGGAGAACCGTGCGGCAGATCGTCTACCCGACCGTGTCGGGGCGGGCCGCGCGGATTCGCGTGAGCAACGCCTACGGTCGCGCGCCGCTGGTCGTCGAGGCCGCGAGCCTCGCGCGTGCCGGCGAAGGGGCCGCGCTCGCCGGCGGCGCGGTGGTGCCGGTCCGGTTCGGCGGCAGCGCGTCGGTGACGCTCGCCCCGGGCCAGGCGCGCGAAAGCGATCCGGTGTCGATCGACGTGACGGCCGCGCAGCCGTATGCGATTAGTCTCCAGATGGGGCCGAACCAGCGGATGACGGTCTGGCATCGCGTGTCGAACCAGTTCAACTATGTGTCCGCGCCGGGCGATCACGTGGGCAATCCGGGCGCCGACGTGTTCCGCACCCGCTTTACTCAATATGCATGGGTGACGGAACTTGCCGTCGAAGCCGGCTCCGCACGCGGCAGCGTCGCCGCGATCGGCGATTCGATCACCGACGGGTTGCGCTCCAGCGTGAACCGGAACCGTCGCTGGCCCGACGCGCTCGCACGCCGGCTGATGGCGTCGAGTGCCGATTCGATCGGCGTCGTGAATCTCGGCATCAGCGGGAACCGGCTGCTCAGCGATTCCGCGTGTTACGGCACGTCGCTGGCGTCGCGGTTCGAGCGTGACGCGCTGTCGCGCTCGGGCGTGAAGGCGGTGATCGTGCTGATCGGGATCAACGACATCAACTTTGCGGCGATGCCGCCGCGCGCGGGGCTCGATTGCGATCACCCGCATACGCAGGTGACCGCCGCGTCGCTGATCGACGGCTATCGCCGGCTGATCGACGCGGCGCATCGCCAGGGCGTGAGGGTCTTCGGCGCGACGCTGACGCCGGCGGCGTTGCCGGCCGGACGCGAAGCGATCCGGCTCGAGGTGAACCGGTGGATCCGGAGCGGAGGCGGGTTCGACGGCGTGGTGGACTTCGACGCTGTGCTGCGCGATCCGGCGCGCCCGAGCGTGCTGCAGCGCCGATACGATAGCGGCGACGGCATCCATCCGAGCGATGCGGGCTACACGGCGATGGCCGATGCGGTGCCGATCGAGCAACTGCGGGCTGCGGTGGGCGGCAAATGACGCGCCTCTATATATAGAGGGAAAGGTTGCCGACGGCCTGCGGGCCGGCAGCGCGACATCGTCCGTCGAGCCAGAAGCCTCCGTGCGCGCGGAGGCTTTTTCAAACTTTCTTCACAAAGGGCTTGCGCGGATAGGGGCGGATGCATAGAATCACGCCTCTTTCGCGCTAACGGAAACGCGGCGCGGAAGGAAGGGAAGCGGTGCTGTTGGGGTTCGGTCGTAGCGAGCCTTGGCGGTACAGGAAGTTGAGCCCCGCAGTCGCAA
>NZ_JAGIQE010000053.1:0-2920 GCF_017815075.1 Burkholderia sp. AcTa6-5
CAGACTTGTTATAGGATCAAGCCTTACGGGCAATTAGTATCAGTTAGCTGAACGCATTACTGCGCTTACACACCTGACCTATCAACGTCCTGGTCTCGAACGACCCTTCAAGGGGATCTAGTCCCCAGGGATATCTCATCTTAAGGCGAGTTTCCCGCTTAGATGCTTTCAGCGGTTATCTCTTCCGAACATAGCTACCCGGCGATGCCACTGGCGTGACAACCGGTACACCAGAGGTTCGTCCACTCCGGTCCTCTCGTACTAGGAGCAGCCCCCTTCAAATATCCAACGCCCACGGCAGATAGGGACCAAACTGTCTCACGACGTTTTAAACCCAGCTCACGTACCTCTTTAAATGGCGAACAGCCATACCCTTGGGACCGGCTACAGCCCCAGGATGAGATGAGCCGACATCGAGGTGCCAAACACCGCCGTCGATATGAACTCTTGGGCGGTATCAGCCTGTTATCCCCAGAGTACCTTTTATCCGTTGAGCGATGGCCCTTCCATACAGAACCACCGGATCACTATGACCTGCTTTCGCACCTGCTCGACTTGTCGGTCTCGCAGTTAAGCACGCTTATGCCATTGCACTATCAGCACGATTTCCGACCGTACCTAGCGTACCTTCGTACTCCTCCGTTACGCTTTGGGAGGAGACCGCCCCAGTCAAACTGCCTACCATGCACTGTCCCCGACCCGGATCACGGGCCAAGGTTAGAACCTCAAACAAACCAGGGTGGTATTTCAAGGACGGCTCCACCGAAACTAGCGTTCCGGTTTCATAGCCTCCCACCTATCCTACACAGATCGGTTCAAAGTCCAATGCAAAGCTACAGTAAAGGTTCATGGGGTCTTTCCGTCTAGCCGCGGGTAGATTGCATCATCACAAACACTTCAACTTCGCTGAGTCTCGGGAGGAGACAGTGTGGCCATCGTTACGCCATTCGTGCAGGTCGGAACTTACCCGACAAGGAATTTCGCTACCTTAGGACCGTTATAGTTACGGCCGCCGTTTACCGGGACTTCAATCAAGAGCTTGCACCCCATCATTTAATCTTCCGGCACCGGGCAGGCGTCACACCCTATACGTCCACTTTCGTGTTTGCAGAGTGCTGTGTTTTTATTAAACAGTCGCAGCCACCAGTTTATTGCAACCCCTTCACCCTCCTGGCGCAGGCCAGTCAAGCTACAAGGGCGTACCTTATCCCGAAGTTACGGTACCAATTTGCCGAGTTCCTTCTCCCGAGTTCTCTCAAGCGCCTTAGAATACTCATCTCGCCCACCTGTGTCGGTTTGCGGTACGGTCATCGTTAGACTGAAGCTTAGAGGCTTTTCTTGGAACCACTTCCAATTGCTTCGCTCCCGAAGGAGCTCGCGCCACACCCTTGAATTGCGCGCCCGGATTTGCCTAAGCGCCTTCTCCAATGCAGCGACCGGGACTTCCAACACCCGGACAACCTTCCGCGATCCGTCCCCCCATCGCATCTAACAATGGTGCAGGAATATTGACCTGCTTCCCATCAGCTACGCATTTCTGCCTCGCCTTAGGGGCCGACTCACCCTACGCCGATGAACGTTGCGTAGGAAACCTTGGGCTTACGGCGAGGGGGCCTTTCACCCCCTTTATCGCTACTCATGTCAGCATTCGCACTTCCGATACCTCCAGCACCCTTTACAAGGCACCTTCGCAGGCTTACGGAACGCTCTCCTACCATGCGAGCAAAGCTCGCATCCGCAGCTTCGGTATATAGCTTAGCCCCGTTACATCTTCCGCGCAGGACGACTCGATCAGTGAGCTATTACGCTTTCTTTAAAGGGTGGCTGCTTCTAAGCCAACCTCCTGACTGTTTTAGCCTTCCCACTTCGTTTCCCACTTAGCTATATTTGGGGACCTTAGCTGGCGGTCTGGGTTGTTTCCCTCTTGACACCGGACGTTAGCACCCGATGTCTGTCTCCCGTGATTGCACTCTTCGGTATTCGGAGTTTGCTATGGCGGGGTAATCTGCAATAGACCCCCCAACCATGACAGTGCTCTACCCCCGAAGGTGAGACACGAGGCACTACCTAAATAGTTTTCGGAGAGAACCAGCTATTTCCAGGTTTGTTTAGCCTTTCACCCCTATCCACAGCTCATCCCCTAACTTTTCAACGTTAGTGGGTTCGGACCTCCAGTACGTGTTACCGCACCTTCATCCTGGCCATGGATAGATCACCTGGTTTCGGGTCTACGCCCAGCAACTGAACGCCCTATTCGGACTCGCTTTCGCTACGCCTGCCCTATACGGTTAAGCTTGCTACTGAACGTAAGTCGCTGACCCATTATACAAAAGGTACGCCGTCACCCCTTACGAGGCTCCGACTGTTTGTATGCATGCGGTTTCAGGATCTATTTCACTCCCCTCCCGGGGTTCTTTTCGCCTTTCCCTCACGGTACTGGTTCACTATCGGTCGATCACGAGTATTTAGCCTTGGAGGATGGTCCCCCCATCTTCAGACAGGATTTCACGTGTCCCGCCCTACTTGTCGCACACCTAGTTCTTTCATACTGTTTTCGCCTACAGGGCTATCACCTGCTATGGCCGCACTTTCCAGAGCGTTCGGCTAACAATACAAATAAAGAGTGCAAGGCTCATCCCATTTCGCTCGCCACTACTTTGGGAATCTCGGTTGATTTCTTTTCCTGCGGTTACTTAGATGTTTCAGTTCACCGCGTTCGCTTCACATGGCCTATGTATTCAGCCATGGATACTCCAAAAGGAGTGGGTTTCCCCATTCGGACATCTACGGATCAAAGCTCGTTTGCCAGCTCCCCGTAGCTTTTCGCAGGCTACCGCGTCCTTCATCGCCTGTGATCGCCAAGGCATCCACCACATGCACTTGTTCGCTTGACCCTATAACGAGTCTGTCTCATCGACAG
>NZ_JAGIQE010000054.1:0-3721 GCF_017815075.1 Burkholderia sp. AcTa6-5
GCGCCTGCCTTGGCCAGTTCCAGCGCGATTTCCTTGCCGATGCCGCTCGCGGCGCCCGTGACGACTGCGGTCTTGCCGCTCAGATCTGCTGCCATGTCCGTCTCCTCCCGATATCGGATCGATAAAACACGCGCCCGTCGCATCCGCGCTCATCGCGAAATCGCATCGGCGTGCCAGCCGTCATTGTGCACGATCGGCCCCGCCGTTCGTGCGCAAAACGTCTAAGCTTAAGGTCGGTTCCGTTCAGCAGGAGAGTCTCATGCACTATCGATGGCTAGGCCGCTCCGGCCTGCAGATCAGCGCGCTTTCCCTCGGCTCGTGGGTGACGTACGGCAACCAGGTCGACCAGCGGGTCGCGCGCGAATGCCTTGCCGCGGCACGCGACGCGGGCGTCAATTTCTTCGACAACGCCGAGGTCTACGCCGGCGGCAAATCCGAGGAAATCATGGGCCACGCGCTCAAGTCGCTCGACTGGCCGCGCGTCAGCTATATCGTGTCCACGAAATTCTTCTGGGGGCTCGCGGAAGCCCCGAACCAGTATCACACGCTGAACCGGAAATATCTGCTGAACGCGATCGACGGCTCGCTGCGCCGGCTGCAGCTCGACTATGTCGACCTCGTCTATTGCCATCGCCCCGATCCGCATACGCCGATCGAGGAAACCGTCTGGGCGATGAGCGACATGATCGTGCGCGGCAAGGCGCTGTACTGGGGCACGTCGGAATGGAGCGCCGACGAGATCCGTGCAGCATGCGAGATCGCCGAGCGGCACCATCTGCACAAGCCGGTCGTCGAACAGCCGCAGTACAACCTGTTCCATCGCAGCCGGGTCGAACAGGAATATGCGCGGCTCTACGACGATTACGGCCTCGGCCTGACGACCTGGAGCCCGCTGGCGTCGGGCCTGCTCACCGGCAAGTACCGCGACGGCGTGCCGCCCGGCAGCCGCGCGCAGTTGCAGGGCTACGACTGGATGCGCGAACGCCTGACCGATCGGGCAGCCAACGACATCGTCGAACGGCTCGGCGAGATCGCGGCCGAGCTCGGCTGCAGCACCGGCCAATTGGCCATCGCTTGGGTACTCGCGAATCCGCGCGTGAGTTCGGTCATCACGGGCGCATCGCGGGTCGACCAGATCGGTGACAACATGCGCGCGCTCGACGTTGCCGCGAAGCTGACGCCGGATGTGAAGCAACGCATCGAGGCAGTGGTCGGCGACGCATACGAGTAAGGCGACGCGCGGCCACTCGCGTACAATACGCGGCCGCATCGGCGCCCGGCCTGACGGCCGCGCGCGATCGAGCGCTTTCATCGATTCATCTTTCGTTTCAGGCGGCCAGCCATGCTCAGTTATCGTCACGGTTTTCACGCAGGCAATCACGCGGACGTGCTCAAGCACGCCGTCGTCGTCCAGCTGCTGCGCTACCTGAACAAGAAGGACAAATCGTACTGGTACATCGATACGCACGCGGGCGCCGGCGTGTACTCGCTGCGCGACGGTTATGCAGCGAAGACGTCGGAATTCGATACCGGCATCGGCCGGCTGTGGAACGAAAAGAACCTGCCGGAGGCGTTGGGTGACTATGTGGACGAAGTCCGCGCGCTGAACGACGACGGCGAACTGCACTTCTATCCAGGCTCGCCGTACATCGCATGGCGGTCGATGCGCGAGCAGGATCGTATGCGCCTGTTCGAAATGCACACGACGGAAATCGATGTGCTGCGCCACAATTTCCGCGATGCGGGGCGACGCGCGATGATCTTCGCCGGCGACGGCTTCGAAGGTATCAAGGCGCTGCTGCCGCCGCCGCCGCGACGCGCACTCGTGCTGATCGATCCGTCCTACGAGGACAAGAAGGATTACACGCGCACGGTGGGCTGCGTGACCGAATGCCTGAAGCGTTTCGCGACCGGCTGCTATGCGATCTGGTATCCGCAGGTCACGCGGACGGAATCGCAGCGCTTTCCCGAGCAGTTGAAGCGCCTGCAGCCGAACAACTGGCTGCACCTGACGCTGACGGTGTCGAATCCGCCGACCGACGGACTTGGCCTCTACGGCAGCGGGATGTTCATCCTGAATCCCCCATATACGCTCACCCAGAGCATGAACGAGGTCCTGCCTTACCTGGTCGAGAAGCTGGGACAGGATAGCGGCGCCCGCTGTCAAATCGAGCACCGCGGAAACTGACCGGGCGACGGTCGTTACGGCTGCGGCCTGGGCGCGAGCCGCGGCTGGTTGGCCGGCTGCCCGCCCCACGCGGGAACACTGATATACGGCGCGACGAACAGCGGAACCGACGTGTTCGTCCCCTGTCCGGCTGGAGCCCGCATACCTGCCGGCTCGACGATCGGCTCCTGCGACAACGGCGCCGTCTGCAACACCAACCCGCCCTTGCCGTCCTGGATACCGCGCTGCGTATCGAGAACGAGCGGCCTGGACGACGTCGCGGCGCCCGCCGCGATGCCATGGACGAGCACGACTGCGCCCAGAATGAGACGCGCGCGGGCACTGCGACGCACTTCGACACGCAAACGCATGATCGTGTCCTTCAGGATGAAAAGGTCCATACCATAGCGCTGCACCGACGATTTCGCCAGATCCGGCGCACAAAAAAACAAAGCCCCGTCAATACGGGGCTTGCTTATCGTGCGGTGCCGCGCGGCACCTGACGGTGACTCCGATTACAGCGAGTAGCCGTTGGTTTCGAGCGAGCGAATGCGGCTCTCGAGCTGGACGATGTCCGACGACGTGGCGAGGTAAGCCTCACGGCGCTCACGTTCTGCGGATTCGAACCAGTTGCTCAGCTTTTCAACGATGTAGGCGATCATGACGTTCTCCAAGGAAGAGGGACCCCTGGTGAATCGAAATTCAGGGATTTCCCGTATAGGGTTATCCCGAATTATAGCGACGCCGCACCAATATGCTAGTGAAAAACTTGCATGGAAACCATTCCAAATCGGAATGAAGAAAAGCGTGGCGCATCCAACCCGTTGATTTTAAATGACATGCTGTGTGGGCGCGTTTGGGGCTCGAGCACACGCACTAATTTGGTTCACTGACGGGGTCGGCCAAGCGCGCCAAAATCGGGCACTCCGGCCGCCCGTCACCATGGCAGTGCGCAGCCAGATCGGCCAGCGTGTCGCGCATGTCGCTCAGCTCCGCGATGCGTTTGTCGAGTTCGGCCACATGTTCAAGTGCGATCGATTTCACTTCGGCGCTGGCGCGTGAACGATCCTGCCAGAGCATCAGCAGCTTGCGAATGTCCTCGACGAGAAAGCCGAGTCGTCGTGCCTGTCGGATGAACCGCAAGATATGGATTTCGTCCGCGCCGTAGATGCGGTAGCCGGCATCGGTACGCTTGCTCGGCGCAAGAAGCCCGACCTGCTCGTAGTACCGGATCATTTTTGCGCTGACTCCGGATTCGCGCGACGCGTCGCCGATATTCATTCCCCGCCCCTCTCCATCAAACTCTGGTTTCGAACATGACCGCCGACGGACGCCCTCGTCGACGACATATCGATCGTATCAAATCGAGGCGGTTCGTTCCGGGGAAGAGTTGGCAGCAGGAACGCAGATGATCCGACCTTGCACGCACGCCGTTGGGTTGCGAGGGATGGGGGCGCTTCGCCACATGCTTTTGGGGATGCCGAAATGCAAAAACCCCCGCCTTGTCGGGCGGGGGTTTCTGGCTTAGGGAGCCTGACGATTACCTACTTTCAC